>JAYTKJ010000218.1:0-29905 GCA_043730365.1 Acidobacteriota bacterium
TCCCGGCAGGAGCAGCGGCGTACGCGGTGCGCGATCACTTCACAGTCCCCGTTGACGTGCTCGCCACCGGCATCATCCCACACGCGCATTTCATCGCCAAAGTCATGCGCGGCTGGGCCACCTTGCCCGACGGGCGCCGCATCAACTTACTGACCATTCGCGATTGGGATTTCAACTGGCAGCAGCAGTATCGATACCGCGAGCCGATCACGCTACCAGCGGGCACGCGACTGGAGATGGAGTTCATCTACGACAACTCGGCGGCCAATCCACGCAATCCCTCTTCCCCGCCCCGCCGAGTTACCTGGGGGCCGGACTCGACCGATGAGATGGCCGGGCTTCATGTGCAGGTTACGCCGGTGCGCGACGAAGACGCTGAGGAGTTGGGACGGACCATGTGGGGCAAGCTGATGCGCGAGATTCGACGGGTGCGGTGAGCCGCTTCACCCAGCGTCCCCGCCACCGGCCCGGGCTGCTCGTATGCCCAGCAGGTCGGCTCGGTAGGCGCGCAAGCCATTGCCGTCGAGCTCATAATCTGTTCCAGTCCGGAATTCTGGCGCAGTGCGCTGGGAGGCAGTCGCCTTTGGCACACTATGACCGAACCCGGTTGCTCGATGCTCCGCAAATGATTATTCTTTCTGGAGCCACCCGCGGGATCGAACTGGCGACCTGCAGATTAGGAAAAATATGGACCGGCTCCCAAGCCTCCTTCCAAAAGCTGGTCCACTGACCTGGAAGATTACCTCACGTCCAGAGTGTCAGTCCCGGTGAGCGAACGGGCCATTTCGGCGGACGGACCACCACGCCAGTTGTGTGGGAATCTCGACTTGCGATCGGCCAGCACGGGAGCACGGGAGCACGGGACCACGGGAAGAAGTATACTGACGGTGATCGAAATCACTATACCAGCCATAGAGGTGAGTATCATGCATTCATTCCCTGCCAAACTGCTGACGCTGGGGGCACTGGCCTTACTCCTCCATCCGGCTTCTGCCCAAGTTACCAGCGGCTCCATCACCGGGAGCGTAGTCGACGCGACGAACGCTGCCGTCGTAGGAACCACTGTCAAGCTCACCAACACCGGCACGGCGGTGGCGCGCACCAGCACGTCGGACAATGCAGGGAATTTTCAGTTTCCACTGGTGCAGCCGGGTATCTATGTCCTCGAAGCCGCCAGCCCGGGATTCCGGACCTTCCGGCGCGACGGCATCGTGGTGGAAGCGGACCGGTCGCTGGCGATCCCGGTGACGCTATCGGTAGGTCAGGTGACCGACACCGTTGAAGTGGTGGGCGGCACCCCGCTGCTGGAACCCAACACGTCGTCACTCGGCACGGTCATGGACCAGCAGAAGATCATGGACCTGCCGCTGAACGGCCGCAATCCGATGGGGCTCGCCAACCTGATTCCGACCGTGCGCGGCGTCGGCTTCTTCGGCGGGCAGGTACTCTCTACGTGGCGCACGGCGGCGGTAAACATTAGCGGCGGCCAGCCGCTGCTCAATTCGTTCCTGATCGACGGCGTGGCCAACGACAAGATTGGTGACGCGGCCGGAGCGATGACATACCTGGCCGTCGACGCCACCCAGGAATTCAAGGTGCTCACCAACTCAATGTCGGCCGAGTACGGCCGCACCGGCGGCGGGGTGATTAGCGTCATTAGCCGCTCGGGCACGAACCAGTATCACGGGAGTCTATTCGAGTACTTGCGTAACGACAACCTGAACGCGAATAACTTCTTCAGCAACCGTTCGGGCGCCCCATTGCCCCCGTTGGCAGTGAATCAGTACGGCGGAACATTCGGCGGCCCTGTCAAGAAGGATAAGGCGTTTTTCTATTTTAACTACGAGGGCTACCGCGAGCGCAGGGCCCAAACGCGTATCATCAGTTCGCCGAGCGCCCGCGAGCGGGCCGGAGACTTTTCGGACACCCTCACGAGCGGCGGGCAACTCATCGCCATTTACGACCCGCTCACCACGCTGGCCAGTGGCGGTGGGTTTGTTCGGCAAGCTTTCCCTGGCAACGTGATTCCCGCCAGCCGCGTGAGCAAACTCTCCCAGGAAATCCTCAAGCTGGTGCCCGGGGGGAATCTGGCGGGACTGCCCAACAGCCGCGCGCAAAATCTCTTTCAGGCGGCCAAGAGCCCGATCAACCGGTACGCGTGGGGTCTGAAGGTCGACTACAATCTGAGCGAAAAAAGCCGCTTTGCGGTTCGCTACACGCGCGACGTGCTGGAGCCATGGCAGTTCCCGAATTTCTTCAACAGCGTGATCGACACCGACGGCCGCTACATTGCCATTCCGCGCCACAGCGGCACAGCGCAGTTCACTCATTCGGTCTCCGCCACGTTCCTGCTCGAGGCGCGGGCCGGCATCAACACCGACGGAGAAAACGGATTCGGCCCATTCTCGCAGGAACTTGGTAAGGGCTTCGACCTGACCTCACTGGGATTCCCACAATCGTTCATCGACCAGCGCCAGCGCGGTCACTTTACGCCGCGCGGGGCCTTCCCTGTGTTTAACGTCAGCGACTTCACCAGCTTCGGTGCCGGCACGCCGGACCAGATCCGCACTGGCCTTTCCTGGGACACCAGCATCATGGCCACCAAGATTCTATCTGGTCACACGCTGAAGTTCGGCTACGACAAGCGTTTCTCCGCCTTCAATTTCAGCGGCGTCGGCAACAGTACGTTCAATTTCAATCGCGGCTTCACCCAGGGCCCGAATCCGAACGCCCCCAGCGCCGCCGCTGGCTTCGGCACGGCGTCGTTTTTGCTGGGGACGCCCGCCACCGGCGCCAACGTCTTCAACCCGGACTATTCGATCGGCCAGCACTATCACGCCGCGTTCCTGCAGGAGGATTGGAAGGCCACCCGCACGCTCACGTTCAACCTCGGCGTGCGGTGGGAGTTTGAAGCCCCTCAAACCGAGCGCTTCAACGCCTACGCCAATTTCGATCCGAGCCTCGCCGCGCCGATCCAGGCGCCCGGGCTGAGCCTGCGAGGCGGACCGATCTTCCCCGCGGCCAACGGCGGCACCCGCCACATCACCGACCCCACTCACAAGATGTTCGCTCCACGCCTCGGCTACGCCTGGCAAGTCCGCCAGCACTTGGTGGCGCGCGGCGGCTACGGAATCACTTACATTCCCATCAAAGGCACCGGTATTCCCACTTATCCCGGTTATGCAGCGATCACGACGATGGTTACCTCACTCGACGGCGGCTTGACCCCCAGAGACACGGTAGCGAATCCGTTCCCGAGCGGCTTACTTACTCCGACCGCCAGCAGGCTTGGATCGGCCACGTTAATCGGCGGCGATCTACAAACGCAACTGCGCGAACCCAAGCCCGGCTACATGCAGCAGTGGAACTTCACACTGCAGTTTGAGCCCAAGGCAAACTGGCTGGTGGAAGGCGCTTATGTGGGCAGCAAGGGAACGCACGTGCTGACCTCGCAGTCGCGCAACCTGAATCAGCTCGACCCCACGTATTTTTCGCTCGGCAACGCGTTGACTCAGTCGGTGCCGAATCCCTTCGCCGGGATTATTCGAACGGGCCCGCTGAGCGGGGCTACGGTGCCTCGCCAACAGTTGCTACTTCCCTATCCACAGTACAACAGCGTTACCGGCGGTTGGTCTTCACTGGGTGACTCGATCTACCACGCTTTTGCACTCAAAATCGAGAAGCGCTTCTCCCAAGGATTCTCCGTGCTGGCCGCCTACACGCTGAGCAAGATCATCGACGCTGCGGCTGGTAGTGGCGGCGCGGTGCGTCCAGGTGGAGCGCCGGATACTGGCATCATCAACTGGTACAACTTGCGCCAAGACCGTTCCAAGGGAATCGAGGACGTTCCCCAGCGTCTGGTGCTTACCGGTTTGTGGGAATTGCCGTGGTTCAAGACAGGCCCCGCCGCTACACGCTTCCTGCTCGGGGGCTGGCACCTCAATGCCATCGGCACCTTCGAGAGCGGGCGCACGATTGCGCTGTCGGCCGGCGGCGGCAACCGTCCCAACGTGCTAGCCGGGCAGAATCCCAACGTAAGCACCCGCTCGCTCTCGCGGTGGTTCAACACCCAGGCCTTCTCTGTGCCGGCGCCGTTCAGCTACGGCAACGCTTCACGCACGATCCCGAACGTGGCGAGCGATGGTGTCGAGAACATCGACTGCTCAGTGTTCAAGGATTTCCGCATTACCGAAAGGACCAAACTCCAGTTCCGCGCCGAAGCCTTTAACGTGGCCAACACTCCGGTATTCGATACGCCGGGAAACAACGTGCTGACGACGACGTTCGGCGTTGTCACTTCGACGGCATTCAGCCCCAGACCAAGGGAACTCCAACTAGCGCTGAAGCTGACGTTTTGATGGTTCTGTTTAGCGCCCGCCCGGCAGCCGGAACACATACAGTGCGTTCCCGTTGCCCGGATGGTGAATCTCCGGCGCAATGACCCGCGGGACATCCCGAGGGCTTCCCCCACCCAGCCCCGTCGTGACAGCGATGTACTGCTCTCCGTCAATCGCGAACGAAACCGGGTGGCCCTGCACCGAGGTCCCCAGCCGGGTCTTCCAGAGCTCGGCTCCGGTCTTCACGTCATACGCCCGGAAATAGCGATCAAGATCACCCGCGAACGCCACATCTCCGGCAGTGGACAAGACCGCCGTCAAGAACGGCGCCCGTTGTTCGATCGACCAAGCCTGCTTCATCGTTCGCACGTCGAACGCGGCCAGCTTGCCGATCTTTCCCTTGGTCCCCGGCATTTCATGAAAGCGCCGGTCTGCCGCACCGCCGCCGGAGCCCTCCTTGAATTCAACCAAACGACCGGCCATGTCCATGCAACTCTGGCTCAGCGGAATGATCAGTTGACTGGTTCCGAGGTGGTAGCTCATCGCCTGCCAGTTATGACCTCCCTCCGTGCTTGGACACGCTTGCAGCCATTCCCCGATCTTCTGCTCAAGGATGTCGCTGCGATAGGTTGGCTCTCCGGTCTTCGGGTCGATTCGCGAAAAGACGTTCTGAAAAACCGTTTCCTTGTAGTCGAGGAACTTCCCGGTCTTCCGGTCGATCTTCCACAATACACCAGCCTTGCCGATCGTAAAGAGCAGTTTCTCTTCCCCGATGTCGACCAGTACTCGTTCGAAGACTTCATCGAGATCCAGCGTCTCTCCTGGAACATGCTGGAAGTGCCATTGCAGCTTCCCGGTGTCCGGATCAAGTGCGAGAGTCGAATTCGTGAACAACCCTTTGTCACCGGGCTTCGCCCCGCGGCTCACCCGCAGCCACGGCTTGGCCTGCGAAACGCCCCAGTAGGCCGTATTCAAATCCGGATCATAACTACCGGTGATCCACGTGTCGCCGCCGGCCCGCAGCAGGTTCGGCAGAGAGCCCCACGTATCTCCTCCCGGCTGCCCCTCCCGCGCTACCGTATAGAATTTCCAGACCCGCTTCCCGGTTTGGGCGTCATACGCGCTGATGTAACAGCCTTCCGGCTTGTACTGGGTGCAGCCTGTCAAACCCTGGAGCACTTTGCCGCGAATCACCATGGGCCCAGCGGAATTGGTGTAGCCCCGGCCGGGCGGCCCGACGTCCGCCTGCCAGACGATCTTGCCGGTTCGAGCGCTGAGAGCATACAGCTTGGCATCGGTCGTCGGGGCGAAAATTTTGTCCTCGTAGATGGCCAGGCTGCGGGTCGCGCCGTAGGCCCGGGTCGACTCCGGGCCGAGCCTGTTCTCCCAAATCAGCTCGCCCGTCCGCCCGTCGAGCGCCTGCACGGTGTTGCTCGTGTTGGCAAGATAGATAATCCCGTCATGCACGATCGGCGTCGGCTGGCTGGCGCCGCCGTCGTTCATTGCCCACACCCAGGCCAGTTGCAGACTGCGCACATTTCCCGTGTTGATCCGGGACAACGGGCTGTAACTCCCCGCCCGATAGTTCCGCCGGATCATGAGCCAGTCGGCCGGATTGGGATCACGCAGCATCGCGTCGGTCACCGGGATGTATTTCTTCACTTCGCCAGTCACGGTGAGCCCCTTCGGCCCGGCGACCGTTGCCGGTGGACCAGATTGATTCGCCGTGGCCGCCGAGTTGAGCTTCTCTCGCAGCGCGGCCGTCATTTGCCCAGTCGCGATCGAGCCAATCGCCGCACGTGTGGCTGCTCGCAGTGGCTGCGTGCCCGGCGTAGCGCCGTTGGCTTCCAGGATAAAAGCGGTGACATTCAGGTAGGCTTCCTCGCCCAGACCACCGCGGTTCGATGGCGGCATGGTAGATTGCGAGAAAAGAAGCAGGTCCGACGTTGAGCGGCGGCGCCACGTGTTCATGAAGTTGCCGCCGGCCAACTGGGGCGCCTCATTGCGCCCGCCGAGATTGGCCAGGTGGCAGGTGGCGCAGTGGACCTGGTAGATCGTTTGCCCGGCTGCTGCCTGCACAGCGGTGAACGGCCCTGGGGCGGGTCCGGGTTGCGCCGCGACCGTGCAGCCAAGCGCCAAAATCCAACGCCAGCGAAAACCGGTCATGCAGGAGTTCACATTCCCGTCAGATAGCCAAGCCTGCCCGTGCTGTCCTCGAGTTTTTCAACCGCCACACCCATCCGGTCCAGCATGGCCACATAGAGATTCGTCATCGGCGTTTCCTTGGCATAACGCAAGTGGCGGCCGGGCCGGAACGATTCGCCCGCGCGGCCGGCAAGGAGGACAGGCAGGTCATGATGGTCATGCCGGTTTCCATCGCTCAAACCGCCGCCATACACGATCATCGAATTGTCGAGCACTGTCGCCGAACCTTCGTTCATCGAGCGGAGCTTCGAGAGGAAGTTGGCGAACTGCTCAACGTGCATGCGGTTGATCTGCGCGACCTTCTCGATCTTGGCGGCGTCGCCCAGGTGATGAGTGAGCCCGTGATGCGCGTCGGCAATCCCTATTTCGCGGTAGTTGCGGTTGCTGCCTTCGGGCCCGATCATGAAGGTGCACACGCGGGTCAGATCGGCCTGGAAGGCCACGGCGATCATGTCGAACATCAAACGGGCGTGCTCAACGAAGTTCTCAGGCACGCTATCGCCTGGCTTGGCAAATGGGGGCGCCACCGGCGATACCGGCGTACGTTCAGTGGCTTCGATCCGTTTTTCGATGTCGCGCACTGTAAACAGATAGTCGTCGAGCTTACGCCGGTCACTGGCGCCTAAAGTTAGCCGGAGGTCGTTGGCATTGTCGAGCACGAAATCAAGCACGCTTTTCTGTTCGCGCCGCGCTCGGGCTCGCCGGGCCGGATCCGGTTCCGCATCTTCGGAGCCGAAGAGCCGCTCGAACACCGCTCGTGGCCGGATCTCAGGCGGCAGCGGCGAGGTGGCCGTGCGCCAGGCCAGGCTGTTGCTGTAGGCGCAACTATAGCCGTTATCGCAGTTGCCCGAGAGAATTCCTTCCTCGCAACCCAGCTCGATCGAAGCCAGCCTTGTCTCGCTGCCCACCTTTTGCGCGGCGATCTGGTCCACCGAGATGCCGTTGCGCATATCAGCGCCGTAGGTCTTCTTGGGATGCGCGCCCGTGAGATAGCTGGCGGCTGCGCGCGCGTGATCGCCGGGTCCGTCGCCCAATTCACGTCCGCCGTTGAGTGTCAATCCCGATAGCAACAGCATCTTCTCCCGATGAGCCGAGAGCGGCTGGAGGATCCGAGGCAGTTCGGCAGGCAGCGGCGCGGCCTCGCCTTCGGTCTGCGGGGTCCAGTCCTTCATAATGATGCCGTTGGGAGCGTACACAAAGGCCATCCGGCAAGGAGCTTTCTTCGTGGCCGGGCCGGCGAACGCCGGTCTCATCGCATCCAGCATCGGCAGCGCCACGGCCGCGCCGATGCCGCGCAGAACGGTACGGCGCGGCAGAGATTTGTTGAGCATTTTATTTAGTTTCTCCTTCGGACGCTCTGGTGCGGAACGGCTCGCTCTTCACGATTTCAGCCGCGAAGGCCGACAACCGGTAGTTGTCCTTGGCCGCCGCCTGCACGATGCGATCTACGGCCTCGCGGTCGTATCGTTCCAGGCCGCGGCCCAGCGCGAACGTGAGCAGTTTCTCGGCAAACGTCCGGGCAAATGCGTCCGATTGCCCTTTCAAAATCGCGATCAACTCAATCGGTCCCTGGAATGTCCGCCCGCCCGGCAGTGTACCGGAGGAGTCTACGAGGCCCTTTCCCTCATGAGTCCTCCAGGCGCCCACAGCGTCGTAGTTTTCGAATCCAAAGCCGATTTGATCCATCTGGCTGTGACAGGTGGCGCAGGCCGGATTTGAGCGGTGCTGCTCAAGCTGCAGCCGGAAGGAAACGTTCGGATCGATCTTTGACTCCTCAAGGAGCGGAACATTCGGCGGAGGCGGTGCGGGCGGAGCTCCGAGGATATTCTCAAGCACCCATTTGCCGCGGATCACCGGCGACGTGCGCGTTGGATAAGAGGATACGGTGAGCACGCTCGCCTGGGTGAGCAGGCCACGCCGCGCGTTGCCCGGATTGACGCGCTGTAGCTGCTCGCCGGTGACGCCGTGGATGCCGTAGTGCTTGGCCAGCGGCCCATTCACGAAGGTAAACGGCGCATCGAGCAGTTCAAGGACACTGCGTTCTTCGCGGAAGATCGCGCCGACGAACGCGGTCGTCTCAGCACGCATCGCATCCAGCAACTCGTCGTCCACGGCGGGAAACCGCACTGGATCGGGCTTGACGCGCGCCAGGCTCCGAAGTTGCAGCCACTGGGCGGCAAAATTTTCCACCAGGGCATCCGCTTTCGGGTCGGCCAGCATGCGGCGGACCTGCGCCAGTGCAACGCCCGGCGCGCTGAGCTTTCCTTCATCGACCAGCCGCGACAGTTCTTCGTCGGGCATTGAGGACCACAGGAAATAGGAGAGACGCGAAGCCAGTTCATGATCGGCGACGGCGCGCGGCCCCGCGCTTGAGCCAGCGGGCGTTCGCTCAAAGCGGAACAGGAAATCGGCCGACGACAGCAAAGCTTGCAACGCCAACTCGACGCCGTGCTCAAAAAAGCCGCCGTCGCGCTGCGCGTTGTTCACCAGGAGAGTCAACCGGTCCGTTTCGGCGCCAGTGGGCGCGCGGCGCCACGCTCGTCTCGCCAGACTCGCCGTCACCGTCCGCGCACAATCGGCTTTGTGCTGGCCACGTGCATGGCCGCAGGTGAACACCATCCCATACGTTATCCCCTCGCCCGGAGCAGAATCGAAAGGGCCGACTATGTCGAGATACTCGACAAACAGCTTGCGGATCCGGTCCGCCGCCACGTTGTCGCGCGAATCTGAGGCGGCCAAATGCGGGAAGCTTACGCGAAAAGTATGTGCCCCGAAGCCAACTGGAATGCGTGCGGTGTATTCGCCTCGCTGGTAGTTGCCCCGCCGTCCACCTTCCACGTCCCCGCTGAACACAGGCCGGCCATCAATGGACAGCACAACCGGGACGGCGCGCGACTCATCCAGACGCCGGTCCACCACGCGGAAGCGGAATTCGTAGGTTGCTTCGCCGGGAAAAACAAATGATCCAAACAATGCTCCGCGGATTGAGTAAGGAAGGTAGGAACTGGCTATCCCGGCGACGCTGCCTTCGGCGTCGCCTGAACGCTTCCCCAGGTAGTGGGCGAGAATCGCGGCCGAGGACGCTCCGGCCCGCGCACGCTCGCTCACCGCCGCGCGCGCGATCTTGCGGGCTGCCGAAAGGTACTTGTCCATCAGCATGGGCGAAAGCGAAAGCACGTCGCCGATGTTGTCGAAGCCGTAGCCGGAATCGTCCACGGGAAAATCGTCAGCCGGCCGGAGCGCCACGCCCAGCAGGTCGCGCATGGTGTTGTTGTATTCCGCCCGATTGAGGCGGCGTGCGGTGACGTGCCCCGGATCGCGCTTTGCCGCAGAGACGCCAGGCAAGGACGCGACCCAGGCTTCTATGGCCTTGCGCTCTTCAAAGCTGGGCGAGGGCAGTCCAGGGGGAGGCATTTTGGCTGCGCTGATCTTGTCGGCGACGCGCTCCCATGTCTCGGGGTGCGCGACAGCGGCCGTATAGTCACGAAGGGCTTCCAAGCTCAAGTTCTCAGTCTTGGCTTTTTCGCTGTGGCAGGAGTAGCAATACTTGGCCAGCAATGGCTGGACCCGATTACGATACTCCGCCTCACCCTGCGCCTGGAGCATGCCAATCGCCGCAGCGCCCAGGAGCGCCAAGCGGAATGGACCGGACATCGGAAGCATCACCAACAGTTTATACGCTTCGCCGGGTGCCCAAGACTATTAGGAATCGAGGGCCACAGTTAACGCAGTGGAAGAACGAAAGCGGTGTTCTACCGCGCCTGCGCTTGCGCCGTCAGAGCTTGGCGAATGTACCGCGCCGCCTCGGGGTATTCTTTCTTGGCGTTGCCGAAGAATACTCCTTCGGCCACCATCAGCGGAGTCCACCCCAGCCTAGTCTTGACGTCCACGCGCGCGCCGCGATCGATCAGATACTTCACAATGCCCGCTTGCCCGGAGGTGATGGCGCCAATCAGCGGCGTGCTGCCGCTCCAGCGCGGGTCGCCCAGCACCTTGCCATTGAGTTCGGCCAAGTTGTGCGGATAGTAGAGCAGCGTGTACTCGGGATCGCCCTCCATGTGGTAGTTACCGAAATCGGCCTGGGCGTTGACGTCGTTGCCCAACTCGATTGCCAGCTTCACTGCGTCCAGCCGCTCGGCCTCCGAGCAACCAGTGAAAGGCCCGGGGCTTTCGCCCTGCCAGTATCCGAGGCCCGCCGCGGCCATCAGCGGCGTGATGCCTTGCGCAGTGGGGAGCTTGGCATCGGCTCCGCCTTCAGCCAGAACGCGCATCATCGGCGCATTGCCCGTTTGCGCGGCGATGTAGAAGGGCGTGGCTCCCACATAGCTGAGGAAATGGCGGCCGAGCGGGATGTCAGGCGGGTTCTTCACTGTGCCGCCTTCCTTGTCGAATTTCTTTTCCTTCCATTGGACGCGCACATTCGGATTGGCGCCGCTCGCAAGCAGCGCGCTGGCCAAATCGAGGTGCGTGGTCTTGCCTTCGGGCCGATACGGCGTGTAGGATTTCCGCGCCACGCCGGCGCCGCCGTCCGAACCAGGTTTGTGCGTCCAAGCAAGCGTGTGCAACGCCGAGCCGCGCGGATCGGGCGCGTTCGGATTGGACTTGTGCTCAAGCAGCACCATGGCCAGATCGAAATTCGCGTTCACCACGGCCATGTTCAACGCGGTGGTGCCATCCGGTGCCGTGTCCTCAACGTTCGCTCCGTGCGCGAGCAGCGCCTTGGCGGCTTCGATATGGTTGTTGCGCACGGCGAACAGTAAAGCGGTAAAGCCACTGATCGATTTCTCGGTCGTGACCGCACCAAACTCGATCAGCATGTTCACGGCTGCGGTGTTGCCTTCGGCCGCGGCCCACATCAGCGCCGTTTGGTCTTTCACTGGCTCCTTGACATTGACGTTGGCGCCGCGTGAAAGCAGAAGCTTCACCGCGTCCACTTTGCCTGTCAGTGCCGCCGTCATCAGCGCCGTCTGTCCCCGAGCGGAGGTGGCGTTGACGTCAGCGCCAGCCTTCAGCAGCATCTCGATCATGGCGGCATTCCCATTGGTACACGCCAGCGACAGCGGGGTGATGTCATAGGCGGTGGCTGCGGTCGCTTTGGCGCCCGCCGCGATGAGCGCGTTCGCGATTTCGAGGCTGTCCTGTTGCACCGCCACATGGAGGGGTGTCGACCCATCTTTCTCGGCGGCGTTGACTGGGGCATGCTGGGCAATCAGTGCGCGAACGGCCTGGAGGTCGCCGCGTTTGGCCGCATCCATCAGCGTGGCGGGTCCGGCGGTGGCAACGGCGGCCAACCAAAGAAAGCAAGCAAACCTATGCGTCCGCATGGGAGTATCTTACACCCGTACGGAACACCACATTATAATAGAGCCAGCTTTCTATGGCGACTTCCGCAAGATACCGCGTGATGCCGTGGCTCTGGGCGGCGCTCGCCGCAACCGCGCCAGCCGCGAAGCCGCCAGCCGAAGTCCTCCAAAGATATTGCTTGAGCTGCCACAGCGAGAAAGTGAAGGCGGCCGGATTCACGTTCGACCCTGCCACGGCGTCGCACCCTGATGAGCACGCTGGCCTGTGGGAGAAAGTAGTTCGCAAGCTTCGTTCGAACTCCATGCCGCCTCCGGGCGCCGCTCGGCCGGATACCGCGACGATGGCGTCGCTGATCTCCTCGCTCGAGGACGCGCTTGATCAGGCGGCGGCCGCCAAGCCCAATCCGGGTAGGCTACCGCTGCTGCACCGCCTGACCCGCACCGAATATCAGAACGCCGTCCGCGACCTGTTGATGCTGGACTCGCTCCCCAAGGAGTTCGACTATTCGCTGTTGCTCCCGCCGGATAACTCAAGCAGCGGTTTCGACAACATCGCCGATCTGTTGTTCGTCTCGCCCACCGACCTGGAGCGCTACCTCGACACCGCGCAGAAGATTGCCGCGCTCGCCGTCGGCGACCCTGCCATGCCCGTCCTCGTCAACATTCATCGCATTTCCGATGAGCAGTGGCAGGATTCGCGCGTCGACCCGTTGCCGCTGGGTACACGCGGCGGCGTTGCCGTTCGCAGCCACATCCCCTTGGACGGCGAATACGTGGTCAAGGTGGAGTTCGCTGGACTGTCCAAGCAAGCCGAGCAGCTCGTGGTCACCGTCGATGGCGAACGGCTGCAACTGGTAACGTTGCCGCCCAATGCTCCGGCGGGCGGACCGCGCCGCGGCTACTCGGCCGCCACCAAGACCCAGGAGTTCCGTGTGCCCGTCAAGGCCGGGCCCCGGCTGATTGGTGTGACGTTCCTTGAACCCAATCAGGCGCGCGACGAGGAAACGTTGCGTCCGCAAATGCGCGGCCGCGGCACACACCTGGGCTTGGCGAGTGTAACAATCAGTGGTCCTTACAAGGCCAAGGGCCCCGGCGACACACCCAGCCGCCGCCGGGTCTTCGTGTGCCGGCCCGATGAGAAGGCCAGTGATGACCTTGCGTGCGCCAAGCGAGTACTCAGCACGCTGGTCCGCCGGGCCTATCGGCGCCCGGCGACGGACGCCGACATCTTGTCCCTCGAGCCTTTCTACAAGTCCGGCAGTGCCGAAGGCGGCTTCGAGCGCGGCATCCAACGCGCCTTAGAGCGGCTCCTGGTGAGCCCACAGTTTCTCTTCCGAATCGAGCGTGAGCCGACGGGCCTCGCCCCGGGTACGCCCTACCGTATCGGAGACCTGGAGTTGGCCTCCCGCCTGTCCTTCTTCCTGTGGAGCAGCATTCCAGACGATCAGCTTCTCGACGCCGCCACCCGCGGGCAGCTCGGCGATCCTGCCGAGCTCAACGCCCAAGTCCGGCGAATGCTGGCCGATCCCCGCTCACAAGCCCTGGTCACCAACTTCGCCGAGCAGTGGCTCTTCCTGCGCGATCTGGAATCGAAGAAACCCGACGACCTGTTGTTTCAGGACTTTGACGAAACTCTCCGCGACGCCTTCCGGCAAGAGACCAGCCTGTTCTTGGACAGCGTGCTGCGCCAGGACCGCAGCGTGCTCGATCTGCTCACCGCCAACTATTCATTCATCAATGAGCGTCTGGCCAGCCACTACGGGATTCCCAACGTGAAGGGCAGTTACTTCCGCCGCGTTGAGTTTCCCGCCGGCAGCCCTCGCGGCGGTTTGCTGGGGCAAGGCAGTATCCTGACGATCACTTCCTACGCCACGCGAACGTCGCCGGTGGTGCGCGGCAAGTGGGTGCTCGAGAACCTGTTGTCGGCGCCGCCACCACCTCCGCCAGCCGACATACCCGCGTTGAAAACCGAGGCCGGCGAAACCGGCAAGCCACTGTCGATGCGCGCGGCAATGACGCTCCACCGCGCCAATCCGGCATGCGCTTCCTGCCACGCGCGCATGGACCCGATCGGCTTTGCGATGGAGAATTTCGACGCTCTGGGCCGATGGCGCGAACATGACCACGGCAACCCCATCGATGTCTCCGGCACCTTCCCGGATGGAACCAGAATCGACGGAATGGCCGGCTTGAAGAAGGCGTTGCTCCTGCATCCTGAAGAATTCGTGGGCACGGTGGCCGAAAAGCTCCTCATGTACGCCATCGGGAGAAACGTTCAATACTATGACCAGCCGGCCGCGCGCGCGATCCTGCGGCAGGCCGCGGCGAGTAACTACACGTTCGCTTCGCTGGTGGCGGGCGTGGTAAAGAGTAAGCCGTTTCAGATGCGAACTGCCCAGGGTGCGGGCGGCGAGTCCGCGAAAGGAAAAGCGCAACCATGATGTTTGTGACCAAAAAGGCAGTGGCGCGGCGCACCCTGTTGCGGGCGATGGGTACGGCTGTGGCCCTGCCTTTTCTCGACGCGATGGCGCCCGCTCTTTCGGCCCAGCCCAAGTCGACGCCCAGGCTGGGCTTCATCTACGTTGCCAACGGGACGATTCAGGATCAATGGCGCCCGGCCACCGCTGGGCCGAACCTGGAACTATCGCCGATCCTGAAACTGCTGGCGCCGGTGAAGAGCCATGTGAACGTACTCACCGGACTCTCGCATCTACAGGCGGACACCTTCGGCGATGGCACCGGCGATCATCCGCGCTCGTCGGCGGTGTGGCTCACTGGGGTGCATGCTTATGACCGGAGCCGCCCCGGAGTCGAATTGCGCCTCGCTACTACGGCCGATCAACTGGCGGCCCGCGTGATCGGCAGGGGCACGCAGGTTCCCTCAATGGAGTTGAATCTCGATCCGCCCACCCAGGGCGCCTGTGACTCGGGTGATTGCTTCTTCGTGAACACCATCTCCTGGCGCAACCCCACTACGCCGAATCCGTCCGAAGCCCATCCGCGGCTGGTATTTGAGCGGCTGTTCGGCTCCGGCGGCACAACCGCGCAACGGCTTGAACGCGCCAAACGAACAGGCAGCATCCTCGATTCGCTGGCTGCCGAAGTACGCTACCTTGACAGCACCCTCGGCCCGGGCGACCGCACCAAGCTCTCTGAATATCTGGAATCGGTCCGCGAGATCGAGCAGCGCATTCAGAACGTCGAAGGCCGTAGCACGACCACGGTGGAACTCCCGGGGCGGCCAACGGGCATCCCGGATGGCATGGACGAGCATGCGCGCCTTTTGTTCGATCTCCAGAGACTCGGCTTCCAGGCTGACGTGACCCGGGTTTTTACCATGGTCATGTCGCGCGAGTTGACGCCTCGCACCTATCCGCAGATCGGCGTACCAGACCAGGCGCACGCCGTTTCGCATCATCGCAACGATCCGGAGATGATCGCGAAGAAAGCCAAGATCGACACGTATCACGTCGGGTTGCTCTCTTATCTGCTCCAAGGCATGCAGGCGACTCCGGACGGCGATGGCACGCTGCTCGATCAGAGCCTGATCATGTACGGCGGCGGCATGGGTGACGGCAACCTCCACCGCCACTCCGATTTGCCTTGTCTCATCGCCGGTAAGCTAGGCGGCCGGATCAAAACAGACCGCCATCTTGCCTACGCGAAAGACACTCCGATGGCAAATCTATTGGTGACGATTCTGAACCGCGCCGGCGTGCCCACCGAGAAGCTGGGCGACAGCACCGGTCCGCTGGAGTTGTAGCTCACTGGCGCGCCGGTTTCAGCTTGCTCCCCGTCGGGCTATAGACTCCGATCCAATGATTGGTGAACCGCAGCGGAGGCTCCGGACTCACGCGAGGCATGTGGCAACTGGCACAATTTCGCGCGGCGCACGAAGACGACCGCTGTGCTGTTGAGTGGCAACCCTGACAGCGTAAGTCGTAACTCTCGACGCGCATTTCGAGCGGTTCGTGAGGCGAGTGACAAGTGAGGCACGAGAGCTTCCCCTGGCTCTTGACGAAGCAGGCGCTCTGGCTGAGATAGACCGGCTGGTGGCGCACGTTCCAGGCGAAGTTCCAATCGATTCTGGCCGGGTCGGACGCGGGCGGCCGGTGACAGCGCCCGCAAAACTGATTGAGATCGGACGCCGATAGGCGCTTGGGATTCGCGATCTCCGTCTTGCCGCCGCTCGCCGTGTGGGTCGAGCCTGGGCCATGGCAGGCTTCGCATCGTACTCCGGTTTCGGCAGGCTCGATGGCCTTGAGCCCGCCGGTTGAATGGCACTCAAAGCAGCCGGCGATGCCAACTTGTGGATCGCCGGCCGGGTAGAGCAGCCCGGCCGCTTCGGCGAGGTTTTGCGGATCGAGTTTACTCTGACCCGGCGTGGGCCCGAATTTACCGAGCAAAGAGTAATACGTCAGGTAATGTTCAAGGTAGAAGCGTTCGTTGCCGCGGCTTACGAAGGTCACCGCTTGGTGGCCCGATCCAAAGGCCCACTCCATCGGGATCGCCAGGACATCGACGCCGTTGTCGATACGTGCGGTCAAGCCGTCGAAGCGGAAGCGGAACTGAGGAGCGCGGCGCGCCTCGGTGGCGGCCAGGGGGAAGGCGGGTCGCAGCCGATGATCCACAGCGCGGGCAAGCGCATGGGCGTGGCCCGTGGAAGACTGCGCCGCATGCTGCGCGGCATGGCAAGGTGCACAGGCGGCCGATCCGGCGAAGCGAGGCTTGTCCTGCGCCGTCGCGAGGGCGACCGTCCAACAGCCGGCCACGATGATGCGCACGCAGGGCGAAAGAATTCGTTTGGTCGAAATACTCATAGGGCCTCTGCGAATCATACTGTGCCTCTGCTATCGGAGCCAGTCCGTCGCATCGGCCTTGGACATCCGCTCGGGCGCGACCCCGGCGGACACTTCCACGCTAACGAACAAACGCACTTCTGTCGCCGATTCCTCGGCCAGTTCTTAAATGACCCAACCGAGACAATTTCGGTCAGTATTTAGATGACTTGACAGGCCCCTGCAACACCACCCCTGAACACCAGGTTACCAACACCCGCCCTGCTCTTTAATTAAGCAAACCGGAGCTGTCTCAGCTATGTTGACACGGAGGGGTTTGCCAGCAGAATCCGCAAATTATTCCACAAGTTTCCGCTCGGTGCCAGCCGCGAAACATGATGTGAATTCGAGAAAGAGAAGGCCGGGAAAGGCTACCCTCTCCCAGCCTGGGGTTTTTAGGCCTCCCGACTCAGACGGCGCTCAGGTTCGCGGTAGGGTGCCTATCGCTGAACACCCCCCGCACAGATCCGTACGAGCGGAAATTACCGCATGCGGCTCCTCCCTTGGATTCGAGCGTCGAAGCGGACATCGGGATAAGGATGAAGAGTTCGTGGACGACGGATCCATCGGTTGAAGATGGGCCGCCGTTGTTCCCAATCGGGCTTCCGCCGCGGCTGGAAAGGCCCGGCTCGCCTCCATCAGCTTTTGCAATCTCCCTCGCAAGGAAGGCCGTATGAGAATTCTAAACTACAACTTTAGATTTCTCAAACTCACACTACGGCGCTCGCTTGCTAGCCGGGATCGTCCAGAGGAAAAACTTGCGGCTCAGTCCCGTATCAAAATCCTCGTTGTCCACCGAAGCTTCCTTTTCCGCCTTCCACTCGCCCATATCGAAAGTGTTCGACACCACACGCGTGCCAGGCTTCAACTGCTCCAGGAGTTTCGGCTTCAACTTGAGATTGATCCGCGGCAGCAGAAACAGCGTGACCACTGTGGCATCGGCGAACTTGGCCTCGAACAGATCGCCAAGTTCGAATCGCACCAAGTCCTCCACGCCGGCCCGCTTGGCATTCTCGCGGGCCTCTTTGATGCGTTGCGGGTCGATATCGATACCTACCCCGCGCGCCCCGAAATTCTTGGCCGCGGCGATAACAATTCGCCCGTCGCCGCAGCCGAGATCGTAGAGCAGGTCGGTCTTCTTCACCTGACCCAATTTCAGCATGGCTTCCACAGCTTCCGGGGTGGTGGGAACGTACGGAACGTCGGGGTCGCGCGGCGGCGCGGCCGCTTTCTGCGCACCGCTGGCGGCCCAAACCAACAGACCCAAAGTGGTAACGCGAATCGCCCGGGTATTCAACATCGGAAGGCGCCCTTCAGTTGCCGCCGCTCGTCGCAAAACAGTAGAAGTATCCGTTGCCGCCGGTGCTGACCAGATTCTCCTGGCTGCAGCCGCGCGAGGGATGCACCGCGTTCCAGGAGACGCCGGGGCCGCCGGTTCGATCATGGTGACCTACCTGCGCCGACCCTTCGCCGCTGCTGGTCCAGTTCTTGCAGGTATGATCGGCGCCATCGGTGTAGGCCGTGCCGTCGGGCTTGGATCCGGTTAGGATATCGTGTTGATTCGGATTCTCTCCGAATCCCTTGACCGGGTCACCTTTCTCGGTTAACGCTGTCGCGCGCGTCAGGGTATTGCCCATGCGGGCCTGGTCGAGGGTGTCGCCGTGTAAGTCACCCAAATTCTGGGCCACCCGTCCGCCCTTGGCGTTGTACCAAGGGCCCGCGCCGATTCGGTCACGCGCGTTCAAGGCCGGCTGGCCCGAGGTGGGACTTAAGCTGAGATAGGCATGCCAAGTCCGGTCACCGGCGCCCACCGCTGCGGCCAACGCCTGGCAATGCTTGTCGGCTCCGGACAGCCCACCCAGGTTCCCGCCGTTGCCGGAACCGACGCTTGTCACAAAAAAGCTCATGGGTTGTTTGGGCGGGGCCGGCTTGGGAGCAGCCGGTTGCTGTTGGCTCAAAACAGGGAAAGCGGCGAGTGCGGCCGCGGCCAGCGAACGTACGACAGGGTTCATGAAAGAACTCTCCTTTTTCGATTGATAAGCGTAGCATAACCACCAGCTGCCAGGGAGGAGACGCGGTGGGCCTAAAGAACTGCGGGGGCCACCACCGCGCTGAGGGCGCGATTGATCTCGGCCAGTTCGAACGGCTTGACCACGTAGTCGTTCATGCCGGCCTCCTCGCAAACTTCGCGATCGCCACGCATCGCATTGGCGGTGAGCGCGATGATCGGGATCCGGTTACCGGTGGCCCTGATGCTACGCGTGGCCTCAAGGCCGTCAAGGTTGGGCATGTGCACATCCATGAGGATGCAATCGAATTCGTTCTGCGCGAGCAAAGCAAGCGCCTCGACTCCGTCACAAGCAACGCTCACCCGATGTCCCGCCCTCTGCAGCAAGGCCACGGCCACCTTCTGATTAATGCGATTGTCCTCGGCCAGTAGGATTCGCAGTCCGGCCACCGGCGCAGACGCTCCCATCTGGCTCAGCATCGTGGCCGTGGCCGTCTTGGCCACCGCCGCGGGAAGACAGATCGTGAAATGGAAAGTTGAGCCACGGCCGACTTCGCTTTCGACCCAAATTCGACCGCCCATCATCTCTGTCAGCCGCCGGCTGATCGTCAATCCTAACCCGGTCCCGCCGTACTTCCTCGTGGTTGAGCCATCAGCTTGCTCAAACGCGGCGAACACTGAATCCAGGCGATCCGGCGCAATGCCAATTCCGGAGTCAGCCACCGCTAGATGGATCATCCCCTCTGCTTCGGCCCGCACCGTGACCGAGACGCCGCCGGTTTCGGTGAACTTGATGGCATTGCCAATCAGGTTGAGCAGGATCTGCCGGAGCCGCATGTCGTCTCCACTCACCCAGTCTGGAATTCCCGGATCAAACTTTGGCTCGACACCCAATCCTTTGGCGCCAGCGTTGGCCCGCATCGAGTGGACCACACCCGTCACCGTGTCGCGAATCGAAAAGTCCACCGGCGACAAATCGAGCTTACCGGCTTCGATCTTGGAAAAATCCAGGATGTCGTTGAGGAGATGGAGCAGGGAGTAGGCGGAGAATTTGACGCCCTCCAGATACTCTCGCTCGTCGCTCTCGCCGATCGTGCCCAGCGCCAGATTCGTCAAACCGATGATGCCGTTCATGGGCGTGCGAATCTCGTGGCTCATGTTGGCCAGGAACTCGCTCTTGGAACGGCTGGCCGCGCCGGCGGCGCGGACCAATTCCGCCGCCTCCTCGAGCTGCTTTTGAATAACCTGCGTCTGCGCGCTGACGCGCCGCCGGAGCAGCGAAGCCCAGCCCAGCGCGAGCAGAGCTCCGGTCAAGGCCACACCCAGCACCACTAAAGCCCGGCCGATAGTCCACCAGGTCGCCTGTTGCAGCACCTCGATGTCGTCCGGCGACCGCAACAGAATCTGAAACCCCCGTGGTAGACGGGAGTTCCGCTTAGCCTGAACGTCACTCATGACGCAGATGCCGCTCAACGCCAACCGGGCGTCGTTCCGTAGCTGATCGACTGACGCGGACCGCTCGGCCGCCGGTAGCATTGCCGAAAAGATCGTGCCTGCGGCATCGAGCAACAGCGAATACTGTCCGGCCGCCCATTGGGAATGGAGGAGCCGCGCCTCGACCCGGACCAGGTGCGATTCCTGTTCTCCCGAGCGTGCCTCACTCACGGTAACCGGCTGAGGCGCAGGGACCGCTCCACGTCCGAGGGGCCGCAGCAGCGGATTCTGTAGGCTTTGTATGGAGTCTCCCAACGTCGGAAAACCGGTGGCATCCAGCAGATCGCCGAGCCCGAACGAGTTGGATTCATCTATGGGAATGCTGAGGCCCTGCCGCCCGTCTCCGATGAACAGGGCCTTACCGGGCCACACCGCTGTGACCACGCCCCGAACATGCACTGGCTCGTCGAAACTAGCACCCGGGGCGTAGGCCCTGATCTTGTCCAGGGGCCGCACCGGCAGCAAGAACGGATCGGGTGCCGCGCGGAGGATTTCCACCTGCTCGAGTGAGGGCGCGTGCAAGGTGACCCCGACCACTTGGTTGCGGGCATAGAGATGGCCTGCCGCTCCCCGAACCCGCACGCGCGCGCCAGCATGGCGGCGCCAATCGACGCCGTCCGGCTTAGGCGTAACTACCTCGATTTGGGACCATCCGTGCGCCACTATCAGGGTGAGCATCCCATCCGCCAGGTCAGCCGAACGCACGGTCCCTTCGATCTCCACCCACTGGCAATTTTCGACGCCGGTCGAAATCCGCTCAATGCTGACGAGGCGCGCCGCCGGCAGCCTGCCTTGGCCGGCGATGCGAACCGTGGGGTGCTCAATGATCGACCTGAAGTTGCCAGGACCAGTAACTCCGGACACGGTCAGCAAGGTACCGGGATGGATTGGAAGCGTGGCCTGTTCAGGTTCCAACTGGACATAGATGCCGGAGTCGCCGTTCTGGGCAAAGAGCCCGCTGAAGGCGGGCCTAAACGAGAGTGCGGTTAAACGCATCTGCACCGGATAGCCGCGGCTGGCTTCGGCTTGAGTGAGGTTGTGCACCGCCGCGGCCGACGTGAGCGTAGGCAATGGCTGTGACTGGCCTGGCGCTGCATTCATTAGCGCCACCATCGCAACTATCAGACCAGTCGACTTGGGCAACCTTCATCCCCAGTCTCTCTTGTCGACTGCAATCTCCGGACCTTGAGGCTTTCACACGCTCGGCAGAGCCCACGGCGCGCGATAGCTCCGGCCCAGGAGGGCATTCGCCTCGGCGTCGCCCACAAAGCCTTGCGTGTCAGCCTCGAACTGCAGCTTCCGATTCACCCGCCAGGCGATGTTGCCCAGGTGCGTCAGCGACGAAGATACGTGCCCGATGTGGATGTCACAGGCGGGCCGTTTGCCATCGCGAATCGCCGTGAGGAAGTCGCGCTTATGCGCCGGGTCGTGCTGGTTGTTGTCCGAGGCAGTGCCGGCGTGCATCACCTTGCCATCGCGCCCGGTGGCTCGCCAATGGCTATTGCCGATCAGCACGGCGCCATGCTCGCCATAGATCATCGCCCCTTCTTCTTCCCCCTCCAGCATGTTGGGAGTCCAGATGCGCATCTCGTACACCAGCATCGCCGCGCCGCCGTACTCCCACGTCACCATCAGGGTGTCGGGGAACTCCTGGGCGTCATCAAAGAACAACTTCCCTCCGGCGGCCGATACCGCAGTGGGCCACTCGGGCAAGGCGCGGCCCTGCGCCGACAGCGCGGCTTCCAGTCCCCGGCGCGCATAGTCCAGCCGATGCACGCCGTCATTACCCAGGTCGCCCGTCCCGTAGTCGAAGAACCAACGCCAATTGGAATGGAACCGCGCAGGATTGAACGGCCGCTTGGGCGCGGGTCCGAGCCACATGTCGTAGTCAACGCCTTCGGGCGGCTCGGTGTCTGGCTGCCTGGGCACCGCGCTTTGCCGAGCCGTCTCCCACGCCCGGGCAAACACCACCCTGCCCAGCGCCCCGGTGCGAATGTACTCCATCGCCTCGGCAAAGTGCTGCCCGCTGCGGGACTGGATTCCCACTTGCATCACGCGGTTGTGCTTGCGCGCCGCCGCGATCATCGCCTGTCCTTCCCGCACGTTATGGCTGCAAGGTTTCTCAACATAGACGTGCTTGCCCGCCTGGCAGGCGAGGATGGCTGGAATCGCGTGCCAGTGGTCGGGCGTGCCGATCACCACGGCGTCGATAGACTTGTCGTCGAGCGCCCGGCGGAAATCCTTCTCAAGGCGCGGGGCTTTCCTGCCGCGGTCGGTAACGGCCTTGATCGCGGCCGGGAACTGCCGCGAGTCGATATCGCAGAGCATCGCGATCTCGACGTCCGGCATCTCGGCAAAGCCGCGGAGCAGATGCCCTGCCCTGCCACGCACGCCCACGCAGGCGATCGTGTACTTCTCGTTGGCTGCTCCCGCGGCGGCGGCGGCGGCCAAGCTTCCTACAAAGTGTCGGCGCTTCATACGCACGCCATCTTATCGCTTTTCGTGATACCTTGGACGTTCTTCCCTATGCGCGCACCCCACCTGCTCTCTCTGCTTTGCTTCGGATTGGTTCAGGTGGCTTCGCCGCAGCCGGTCGTTGATCCACCGCCGGAGAAAGTCACCCGGACGATCAAGCTCTTCAACGGCCGCGATCTCGATGGCTGGTACACTTGGCTCCGCGAGGCGCGATACGACGACCCGTCCCACGTGTTCTCGGTGGTCGACGGCCAGCTTCGCATTTCGGGCGAACAATGGGGCGGCGTGGCGACGCGCAAGGCGTATCGCGACTACCATCTCATCTTCGAGTGGAGATGGGGCCAGAAGACTTGGGGCTCACGCGAGAAGGCCTCGCGAGACTCGGGCGTCCTGATTCACGGCGTGGGCGAAGACGGCGCCTATAGCAAGACTTGGCTTGAGTCGATCGAATCGCAAATCATCGAAGGCGGCGCGGGTGACTTCATCGTGGTGGGCGGTAAGAACAAACCGAAGCTCACTTGCGATGTGCGCACCGAAGGCAATCAGGCGATCTGGAAAAAGGGAGGCACGCCTATGACGAAAGACGGCGGCCGCTTCAACTGGTGGGGACGCGATCCCAAATGGACCGACACCCTTGGCTTTCGCGGCGCGCAGGATGTCGAGAAGCCCACCGGCCAATGGAACCGTCAAGAGGTCATCTGCGACGGCGACACGATTACCTATATCGTCAACGGGAAAGTGGTCAACTACGGCTACAACTCCTCGCACACCGGCGGCAAGATTCAGTTGCAATCGGAAGGCGCCGAGATCTTCTTCCGACGCGTCGAAATGCGCCCTATCAAGAAACACGTTTCTCATCGCTAAGATTTTATATGTCCGCACTACAACTAACCAAATCACTTATCGGCGAACAGCAAGAGATTCTCGCTCCCGAAGCACAAGCGTTCCTGCTTGAACTGCACAAGAAGTTCAACACGCGGCGTCTGGAGTTACTCGCCGCGCGCCAGGTGCGCAACGCCGAACTGCAGGCAGGCAAGCTGCCGGACTTCCTCGATAGCACGCGCGAGATTCGCGAGAGTAAGTGGCGGGTAGCGCCCATCCCGCCGGCGTTACAAGATCGGCGCGTGGAGATCACCGGTCCGGTGGACCGCAAGATGATCATCAACGCGCTCAACTGCGGCGCCAGCGTCTTCATGGCCGATTTTGAAGACGCCAATTCGCCCACATGGCACAACGCCGTGGACGGGCAGCTCAACATCCGCGATGCGGTGCGCCGCACCATCTCTTTCCAGAATCCGGACGGCAAGCAGTACAAGCTGAACGAGAAGATCGCCACGCTCCTCATCCGTCCGCGCGGCTGGCATTTGGTCGAGAAGCACGCGCTGGTGGACGGCGCACCGATGTCCGGCGGCTTATTCGATTTCGGTCTGGTCTTCTTCCACAACGCCAAGCAACAACTGGCCAACGGCTTTGGGCCGTACTTCTATCTGCCCAAGATGGAGAGCCATCTGGAGGCACGCTTGTGGAATGACGTCTTCGTCTTTGCCCAGAACTATTGCGGCGTGCCGCAGGGCTCGGTCCGCGCCACTGTCTTGATTGAGACCATTCTCGGCTCATTCGAAATGCATGAGATCTTGTGGGAACTCAAGGATCACTCGGCGGGCCTTAACTGCGGGCGTTGGGACTACATCTTCAGTTACATCAAGAAGCTGGGGCATGATGCGCGCTTCGTGCTGCCCAATCGCGCCCAGGTGACGATGGACAAGGATTTCCTGAACGCCTACGTGCAGCTATTGATCCAGACCTGCCATGCGCGAGAGATCCACGCCATGGGCGGCATGGCCGCGCAGATCCCGATCAAGAACGACGCGGCCGCCAACGACGCCGCGCTGGCCAAAGTACGCGCCGACAAGCTGCGCGAGGTGAAGGCTGGACACGACGGGACATGGGTCGCGCATCCGGGCCTGGTGCCGATTGCCAAGGCCGTGTTTGACGAACACATGCCGGGACCGAATCAGATCCACGTTAAGCGCGAAGAGGTTCGAGTAAGTCAGATGGACCTGCTCAAGCCGCATCAGGGTGACGTCACCGAAGACGGCCTGCGGATGAACGTCGACGTGGGCATCCAGTATCTCGAAGCATGGCTCAACGGCAACGGCTGCGTGCCGATCTACAACCTGATGGAGGATGCGGCCACGGCGGAGATCTCGCGTTCGCAAGTCTGGCAGTGGGTGCGGCACAAGGTGAAGATGAGCGACGGGCGCGTCGTCACACCGGAGCTAGTGCGTCAGACGATCGACAAAGAACTGGCGGAGAAACCGGGCTCGCCGAACAAACCACTGGCCGCCAAGTTATTCGCCGAGATGATGACCAAAGACGAGTTCACCGAGTTCCTGACACTAGTGGCTTACGACCATATCGACTAGCTTGCGCGGGCAGGGCCGCCAGGCTCCGTTGCCCGGGCGTATACCTAAGAAGAAAGGAAGTGGCTGAAGAACACGACGCCCAGCCAAACGGCGGCCGCCCAGCCGACGCCATCAAGCAATTCGGGCCATAGCGAAGGGCGCCGGAGAAGGCGCGGCTGTCGACTGGCGGCGGCCAGGACGCGTTCGCCGAACCCATCGCTGGGATCGATGGGGAAGGGGGCCTGGTCAAGACGGTCGAGCTTCATACTTCCTGCTCCTCTATCTTAGCGCCGAGCAATTTGCGCGCGCGGTGCAGATGAGTCTTCACGGTACCCAGCGGGATGTCCAGCATACGAGCCACCTCCTCGTACGACTTGCCCTCCATGTGGAACAGCAGGATCGCCTGACGATAGGGGTCCGGTAGTTCGGACACCAGGTTCCACAGCTCCTGCTCGGGCTCGGCGCGGGCGGTCCACACCGCGGCCGGCTCGGCGATCTCTTCAAGCGGCGTCATCACCCGGCGAGCGTGATACTCACGCAGGCTGAGCGCCGTGTTGCGGGTGATGGCGTAGAGCCAGGTTGAGATTGACGACCGGCCGTTGTAAGTATCGAGCGCCCGCCAGACCCGCAGCAGCGCCTCTTGCGCTGCGTCTTCAGCATGAGCCCGGTTGCCGAGAATCGAATACGCCAGCCGGAAGACCTTGCCTTGATACTGGCCCACCAGCAGTTCGAATGCCTGCACCCAGCGCCGTTGGTCAAGCAGCGCGCGGATCTCTGGCTCAGGCATGGGTCTCACCGTTTAGACTAGCGGGGTGGACCCAAATGTTTCAGGCCGGCCATGAAACTTTCCAGAGGCGCTACCGGTCTCAAGCAGCGAGGAGATAACAGAACAATCATATGGACGCTACCTGGCTTCCACCGATGCTATTGATGGCCCTGTTCGGCTTCGCCTACTTGGGCTTGCGTGCTCACCAGATAAGGATGCAGCATCGGGAGCGCTTGGCGGCGCTCGACAAAGGCGTGGATATCAAGCCGATTCTATTGAACGCCGTGCCAGCGTTCGGGCATCGCGTCTATCTACTGCGCGGGCTAGTGTGGCTTTTCGCGGGTGCGGCCTTGCTGGCGTCACTCACCGTCATCGCGCCGTTCTGGGACAATACCGGCGATCCCCGTCAGAAGCTGGAGTTCAAGCTGATGCGGGCGCGGAACCTGAAGGACATGGGCGCGACGGAAGCGCAACTGAGCGCCATGGAGGCCGAGATCGAACGCGCCGGCCGCGATCGCCCGAACCCGCGGCTCATCGGACTCGTCGGCTTGATCCCGATGTTTACTGGCTTCGCCTATCTGATTTTCTATGCCCTGGAAGAGAAGCGCATGCGGCGACTCCCGCCCGCGTAGTATCCTCTGGTCTTATGAAGCTTGTCCTCCTCGCTCTTGCCGTCTGGACGCTTACGCTGGGCGCCGCCGAAAAGAAAGCCATCGTACCGGCGATCGGTCCAAAGCCGGTTGGTCCCTACACGCCCGGCATTCTAGCCGGCGACTATCTTTACGTCTCTGGCCAGGGCGCTCGCGACGCCGATGGCAAGTTCGCCGAGACACCCGAGGGGCGCGTCAGACAGTGCCTGGAGAACGTCAAGGCGATTGTCACCGCCGCGGGGCTGACGATGGAGCATGTGGTTTACACGCAGGTCTATCTGCATCCTTCGGTGAGTTACGACGTGCTCAATAAAGTGTGGCCCGAGTACTTCTCCAAGAACCCGCCAGCGCGGGCGACGCTGGGTCTGCACAGGATGCCGACGGAGACGACAGTAGAAGTCAGCGCCGTCGCCACCACGCATCTCGAGCGCAAGAAGGCGATCATTCCGGCAGGCTGGCCGAAGATGAACCTGTCGCCCGGCATGATGGTGGGTGACCGGCTTTATATCTCGAGCCTGCTCGGCCGCGATCCGGTATCGGGCAAGATTCCCGAGACACCGGCCGCGCAAGTACAGTTGGCGCTGGACCGAATGAAAGCCGTGCTCGCCGCCGCCGGCATGGACTTCCGGCATATGGTTTTTATCAATCCCTACCTCACCAGCGCCGTGCCGATGAGCGTGATGAACGAGGTCTACGCCAAGCACTTTGAGCACGGCAACACGCCGGCGCGCGCGACGATTCAGGTGGCGTTTTTGCCGCACGAGGGCACGATTGAATTCACCGGCATCGCGATCAAGGATCTGTCGAAGCGCATAGCAATTCGCCCGAAGAACATGCCGCCCAGTCCCACGGCGAGCCCGTGCGTGTTTGCCGGGGACACTTACTATTGCTCGGCGAAGTCCGGCTTCATTCCCGGCGTCAACGGCGGCATCTTCGCCGATAACGTGGAGGACCAACTGCGGATGACTATGCGCAACCTACTCGACGGACTGGAGGAAGCGGGGCTCAATTTTTCTCACGTCGTCGCCAGCAATGTGTATGTGGACAACCTGGATGAGTTCGGCAAGATGAACGCGGTGTACGCCAAATATTTTGGCTCGCTGCCGCCAACGCGCACGACGGTTTCGCCGCTGGCTCCGGTGGAGCGCAAGCGCCATGCCAATGGCACATTTCCCAAGTTAGAAGAAGTTTCTATCGTCGCCGTTAAGTAGCGGGCGGCGGAGCCAAGGGCCTTACCGTTTCCAGGGCGAGTCCGAGCCGGGCCGAATCGATGCGGTTGGGTTTCGACACGTTCGCGAACGTGGGCCCAACGGACTGCTTGCGTGTCGACTAAGGGCGAGGGTGAGGGCTGATCCGGCGACGGAACGGCGGCGGCCAGGCGGCAGAACTCTCGGGCGGTTTGCAGGGCGCGTTAATTAATCAGTCCGGCCCAGACGATTCGGCAGTGGCGAATGTTCCAGTTGGCGCGCAGCAGGGTGTCGAACAGGAGAAGAAAGATGTTGGCGAGTCACCCCTTGCAAAACGCAAGTGGACAATCTTAGACATCGGTCTTCCGACGCACTTTTTTTCAGTGCTTTGGAGGCACCCTTGTACGCTGTGTTTTTGCCGCCCTCTGTGCCAACATAGCTGAGACACTCCACCGGCCTTAATTACTGTGCAGGGCGAGAATGGAAGACAGCGTGAGTACTCAACTGAAGAATGGTGTCGTTCCGGCCCCCACGATTTTGGCGGGCGCGGAACGTAGGGAGGCCGAGCGTAGCGAGGCCGACTGTAGTGGAGAGCCCGCCAAAATCGTCGCCGAGCCGGCCGCCGGGCCGCCTCGTCCCAACCCCGAGGTTGTGGCCGATGCCAAACGGCGGACCTTCACCGCCGAATACAAACTGCGGATGATCAAAGCCGCCGAGGCTGCCAAGAGTTCTGGCGGAGGCGTCGGTGCGCTGTTGCGGCGCGAGGGCCTCTTTTCTTCGCATCTGACGACCTGGCGGCAGGAACGGCAAGCCAGTCTCCTCCGAGCCCTGGCCCCGAAAGCGCGTGGTCCCAAATCCAAGCGCGATCCCCACGCCGAGGAATTGCAGAAGTTGCGCCAGGAAAATCAGCGCCTCATCGAGTCGCTTCGGCGGGCCGAGATCGTGATCGATGTTCAAAAAAAAGTGGGCGCGTTGTTGGGGTGGTCCCTGCCGCCGGCGGACCCCGAGGAGACGCGCTGATGGACGCCGTTCTGGCTCTGGCTCCGACGGTCGGGATCCAGTCCGCCTGTGACAGCCTCGGCGTAGTTCGCGCCAGTTTCTATCGACAGCGGCCGGTCTTGGGCCCGTCCTGGGTGGCCGTTGAATCGGCGCCCCGCCACCCCGCGGCCTTCGCCGGCACGGGCCCTGGCCGGCGACGAACGCGCTCGGGTCCTCGACGTTTTGCATGAAGAGCGCTTTCTGGATTGTGCGCCGGCCGCTGTGCAGGCCACCTTGTTAGATGAAGGTCGGTATCTATGTTCCACCCGCACGATGTACCGCATCCTCGAGCAAGAAGGAGAAACCCGAGACCGCCGAGAGCAACGCATCCATCCGCCTTATCAAAAGCCCGAGTTGTTGGCCACCGGGCCGAACCAGCTGTGGAGTTGGGATATCACCAAACTGCGGGGGCCGGTCAAGTGGACGTACTTCTATCTCTACGTGGTCCTTGATGTCTTCAGCCGCTACGTCACCGGCTGGATGGTGGCCCCGCGCGAGAGCGGCGAGCTCGCCAAGCGCTTTCTGGAGGAGACCGTCTTGAAACACCAGATCCCACCGGACCAGCTCAATATTCACGCCGACCGGGGGCGGCCGATGATCTCCAAGTCGGTGGCGTTCATGCTGGCCGACTTGGGGGTCACGAAGAGCCACAGCCGCCCCTACGTTTCCGATGACAATCCTTACTCGGAAAGCCAATTCCGAACTCTCAAATATCGCCCCGAATTCCCGGACCGCTTCGGCTGCCTCGAGGATGCCCGTGCCTTCGGCCAGGAATTTTTCCGCTGGTATAACGAGGAGCACCGCCACTCCGGGATCGGGTTGCTGACGCCGGCCATGGTGCACTCGGGTCAGACTGAAGCCATCCTGGCTCAGCGTCAGGTGGTTCTTACGGCCGCCTATCAAGCGCACCCAGAGCGTTTCGTCCGCCGGGCACCGGCCCCGTTGCCGGTGCCATCCGCAGTTTGGATCAACAAGCCGGTCTCGCCAAAGACTGAGCCAGAAAGTCACTAAATTCCCATGCCGGCTGTCTCAAAGTCGTTGACACGCGTCTTACGCGCCCTTCAAACGGCCCACGACTTAATTGAACTGGCGGAGAGGGAGGGATTCGAGCCCGTACTCGGATTTGTGCCACTGCAAGTTGCAGATTCTACGTTGCCGTCAATGCCATTCACACCAGGATTCCCGTGACCCATTGCCCA
>JAYTKJ010000219.1:0-4199 GCA_043730365.1 Acidobacteriota bacterium
GCGGTTGTGGGGACGCGGAGCCGCGGGCGCGATCACATCGACATCTACGCTCGCCAGCCAGGCGCGGCCGTCGCCGCGGTGTGCGATATCGACAATGCCCAAGCCGAGCGCGCCGTGGCACTAGTGGAAAAGGCGGCGGCGCCCAAGCCCAAAGCCTATCAGGACTATCGCAAGCTGCTCGAAGACAAATCAGTTGACGCCGTTTCTCTGGCTACCTGCAATCACTGGCATGCGCTCGGCGCGATTTGGGCTTGCCAGGCTGGCAAGGATGTCTACGTCGAAAAGCCGGCGAGCCACAATCTCTGGGAAGGCCGCAAGATGATCGAGGCGGCGGCGAAGTATGGCCGCGTGATGCAGGTGGGCTTGCAAAGCCGCTCGATCGAGCACAAACAAAAGGCGATTGAGCTATTGCGGCAGGGCGCCATCGGCAGGGTCTATATGGCCAAGGGCATCTGCTACAAGCGCCGCAAGTCCATTGGTAAGTCGCCGGATGGACCCGTTCCCGCCGGAGTCGACTACGACCAGTGGCTCGGGCCCGCCCCCATGCGCCCGTTCAACCCCAACCGGTTTCATTACAACTGGCATTGGTTTTGGGACACCGGCAACGGCGACATTGCCAATCAGGGCGTCCACGAAATGGATATTGCACGTTGGGGCTTAGGTGAACAGCATCTGCCAAAGAAAGTCTCTTCCAGCGGCGGCAAGTACGCCTACGATGACGATCAGGAAACGCCCAACACGCAGCTTTCGACCTTTGACTATGAAGACTGCCAACTGGTGTTTGAGGTACGTGGCCTCTTAACCGGCGGCGAAGGCGCGATCCCTGATGACGGGACTAACTTCATCGGTAATCTTTTCTACGGAAGTGACGGCTTTCTCTCGGTTGACTCCACGGGATTCCAACTCTATCTCGGTGAGAAGCGGGAAATCAGCCATTCGATGAAGGCCACTGAGCCCCGTATCTGGGAAACGGCTCCGCATATGGCGAATTTTATTGACTGCGTGCGCACGCGAAAACTGGAGAGCTTGCGAGGGTCTATTGAGGAGGGGCATTTGTCCGCGGCGCTCTGCCATCTGGCTAACATCAGTTATCGCATCGGACGTAAGCTCGAGTTTGATCCAAAGCAAGAAAACTTTGGCGCAGACTACGAGGCGAATCAGTTACTATCGCGGGACTACCGGGCGCCGTTCGTGGTGCCGGAGGTAGTATGAGCGCCACCGCCGCGGCGGCCGCCGTTCGCAATGGAAATGTCGAACAACTGCAGAGCCTCCTCGCTGAGAACCCGGCCCTGTCCACGATGCGGATAGACGGAGCCCGCACTCTGCTGCATGTCGCCACCGATTGGCCGGGGCATTTTCCCAACAGCGCAGTCACTGTCTCCACGTTGATCGCGCACGGCGCCGAGCTCAACGCTCCCTTCATTGGGAACCATACTGAGACGCCACTGCACTGGGCCGCCAGTTGCGATGACGTGGAAGTGATTGATGTACTGCTCGATCGTGGCGCCGATATCGAAGCCCCAGGCGCAGTGATCGGCGGCGGCACGCCGTTGGCTGACGCCGTGGCGTTTGGGCAGTGGCGGGCTGCGCGAAGGCTGATCGAGCGCGGCGCGCAGTCCACGCTCTGGCAGTCGGCTGCACTGGGCCTGATGAACCGCGTGGAAGAGCATTTCGCCGGCGCAAACCGTGTCTCACCGAGCGACATCACGAATGCCTTCTGGTGTGCGTGTCACGGAGGGCAACGTGCCACGGCTGAGTATCTGCTCGTCCGCGGCGCTAATTTGCATTGGGTTGGCTACGACGGTCTCACCCCGGTGGAGGCAGCGAGGCGGAGCGGCGCCAGCGAACTCGTCACTTGGTTGGAACGCCAATAAGATCGCGAGCGGCGGCGGGCCACACTGGGAAAAGAAAGTCGAAGCCGGCGGCGAGCAGCCGGCCTGGCACCACGCGGCGGCTCTTCAGCACAAGTTCTGACTCCGTCCGCATGAACAAAGCCCCGATCTCAATCATCCAACTTGCCGGGGGCAAGCCGATTCGAACTCCCCATGCATCACGCAAGACTCGCATGAACTCGCGATTGGGAAGAGGATTGGGTGAAGAGAGATTAACTACGCCATCGAAGGCTTCGCTGGAGATCAGCAAATCCACGGCGCGCACAAAGTCAGCCTCGTGAATCCAGGAAACATACTGGCCGCCCGGACCCTGCGTGCCACCCATTCCTGCCCGTACGAGCGCGGAGAACACGTCGAAGACCCCGCCTCGATCCGGACTAAACGTCATCGCGCTCCGCATTGCCACTTTGCGGGTCCGAGGAGTGGTAGTCGAGAAAAACGCTCGCTCCCAGCTTTTTGCCACGTCGATTGAAAAGTTCCAGGTATCGGGAGCGCCGGGCTCGTTGCCGCCCAATTCGCCGGTCTCCTCGTCCATGGCGCGGTCCAGCGAATGACGGTAGATTGTCGCAGTGCTCGCGTTCAACCAAACGCGCGGTGCGTGATGAACAGAGGCAATCACTTCGTTGAGCAGCAGCGTGCTGCGAATGCGTGAGTCATAGATGGAGCGCCGGTTCGCGTCGTGGTAGCGGCAGTTCACGCTGCGCCCGGCCAGGTTTATACACACGTCGCTCTGCTCAAGGTCGGCCACCCAGTCACCCCGGGTGAGGCCGTCCCAGGCCACCACTCGCCACGGGGCGGGTACCGGGTTCCGGCTCAAGACTGTAACAGCGTGACCGTGGGCGTGGAAATGGCGGGCCAGAATCCGGCCCACTTGCCCGCTGCCGCCGGGCAGCACTATCTTCATGCGGCCTCCGGGCGAGGCGTCAGATATTGGGACCAATCCGATGATTCGGCGATCATCTTTATGACCGCATTGCGCTCGCGAAGGAGCGCTTGCATGTAGCGGCGAAGCACCGCGGCCTCGGCCAGCCACCCGAGCACCGGCAGCGGAGCCGCAAAGCAAAAAGTGTCTTGCATCTCGGTGATCCCGCCGGGCAGGGGCCGGAAGAAGTGATCATGCCGCATGAACCGGAAAATGCCATGAATCATCGAGTCCTGAAAGTAGAACGGCCGATCCATTGCCGTAATTTCGCTAGTCAGCTGCTGCCAGATCCCGAAGTGCTTGGCGCGCCAAGTCACCCGTTGCGCCATACCGATGAGCCCGGAGGTCACACCAGCCGTCGCGACAGCCGATTCTCCCGAGTGGACATTTCCCGCCAAGTGTACTTCCACGCTGCGGGCGAGATCGAAGCACCGCTCAACCGGCGCATCGATCATTGTCAGTTCTTTCAGCTTCACCATGGCGCACCTCCATTTGAACGTGTTCAACAAGAGTATGAGCCCGAAAGCCCCCCACTGTCAACAGATTTTTTGAACACGTTCAGGGCGAGCGGTGGGCTAGGGCTTCGCCAGGTACTTTTCAAACCACGCGATCATGGCCGCGCGGGCGCGAACATCGTCGTCGCCCTTGAAGCCATGGCCGCCGCCGGGGATCACCAGCAACTCGGTGGGCACGTTCTTGGCCTTGAACTCGGCCAGGATCTTCTCGCTATGGCTAAGCGGAACCAGCGGGTCTTTGTCACCGTGGATCAGCAGGGTCGGCGCGTCGTCAGGAGTTACCTGCAACAGCGGCGAATAGTCGGCCGCCTTCGCCGTCGGGAACCGCAGCGCCGGATAGCTCTTGTTGGAGTCGGGATCTTCGCTCACCCAGCTGCGCAGATCGGTGGGCGGAAAGTAGGCTACCACCGCCCCGAAGCGATCGCCCGCTTCAGGCGCCGTCGTACCGAGCATCAGCGAAAGGTGACCGCCCGCACTGCCTCCATAAACGCCGAGACGATTGGCATCCACGCCATACTTGCCGGCATTCGCATGCACGAAACGCGTGGCCAACCGCACATCTTCCACGATCTCAGGAATGTTGAACTTCGGGCTGCTGCCGTGCCGTACCGCGAACACCTTGAACCCCTTTTCAACCAGCGGACGAAACAGAATCAGCCCCTTCTCCGGCGGAGCCCAGTTAGAACGCCAGCCACCGCTCACCATAAAAAGGATCGCGGCTCCGTTGGCCTGTTGGGGCTTGGGCTGATAGAGGTCCATGGTCAGCGCCAGACCTAGTGTACTGTAACCTAATTAGCTGGCAATAATGGAAGCCAGGGCCTCTTTCGCCCGAGCGATCTTCCTCAGAATCTCCTCCCCCTTGGCCCGCCA
>JAYTKJ010000220.1:0-11106 GCA_043730365.1 Acidobacteriota bacterium
GGATTGCCTCCTAAGCTGAGATTGGCCTGAAACGGCCTTGTGGGAAGTTGAGGCACTTGGACGCATCCAAAAAGCATCGGTTGTTCCCGTTTGCCGGGACCTCCATCGTCCAGGAGCAGCGCCCGCCGGACTAGCCCCCCGCCGCGCTGTGAGTAATATCCTTGGCGGCGAGGGCGTTGATCTGATCTTCGAGCTCTTTGAGTACAGCGAGAATCGCCGCGAAGCCCGGCGCTTTACCAAAAAGCATCATCTGCATCTCTTGATAATCCTGCTGCAGTTCTTTGAGTTGAGCATCCCCGGTGAGCAGCAACTTGAAGGAGCCAGGAGTTGCTAGCGCGTAATTGGCCCAGGTTGAAGGATAGAATCGTGCTTTGAATTGAACAACGTCGGGGAGCAAGTTGATGCGCGCAAACGCGCGGCCTTTAACCGGACTCAGGGCGAGCTTGTAGAGATCATAATAATGCCGGGAGTAGCGTTTGGGAATGACAGTCTGCCTGTGTGCCTCTTGATGGCGGATCGTGGCCTTCTCCCAAAACGTCCGTTCTGCGGCAATGGCCACGACGGGGCAATCGGGGTTTTCAAAAATCTCGGGGAAGACATCGAACGCGTAGGGTCGAATCGTATACGCGGCCGAAGGCACCCAGGCAGCGAGCGGGCCGATTTCCAGGCGGACCTCCGGGCGAATGTAGGCTTCTGAAAAAGCGGCGGCGTAGCAAATGTTGACAACCTGCGGATCCGTTGCGTCCACGGCCGCGCTCAGGCCAATCCCCGCACTTCGGGCAAAATCGTCAAGTTGCGGGCAGAGCTTCTCGCCGATGTAGCGCGCAGCGATGCGATTGATCCCCTTGTTGAACTTGTCCTGCTGCGTTTTGGAACCGAAACTTTGCAAGGGATCTTTGAGGCCTTCGCCGAAGCCGATGAGCTTCCAGTCAAGGACGAGATCGATATCCTCAGAGAACCGTTCGATGAGACCGTACACTTTCGACAGCGAGGTTCCGCCCTTGAAAACGAGCGATCCCTTGAATGACGACCCGGCGAAAAGCATTCTGAGGACGAAGCAGACCCAGAAGTCCTTCTCAATGATCGTCGGCCTGATTCCAAGCGTTGCGGCAACTTCGGCGAAGAGGTCGCGGCGGTCCCGCGCCGGGATCCGGGCGAGCCTATCCATTCTTCACTTTCGCGATTGCCTGAATGGCAGCGTAGACCCAGCCCGTCGCAGTCTTAGTATCGCGGAGCATTTTCTGGCGTAGGGCAGGTTTGAACTTCTTGCGTAGCTGAGAGATCGTCTTTGGCGGGATCCTGCCTTCGCCGAAAGCCTTCAAGGCTTGCACGACAAGACGGCTTTCGCGGAGTTTGAATCCTGCTTCTTTCAGGGCCGTGTGCTGAAACGCGAGGGTGGTCTTTCCAACGACGTACAAGCGATTGGGACCATCCGATAGGTAGACCACTCGAGCCGGTACCTGGGTCGAGAGGCCGAGCAGATTCTGCGCCGTGGCGCCATCGGGCTGGATGCGCCAAGCGAATTTCCGCGCGAGGGCGTGGGCCACTTGATCGAGATCGGGTGTGACGGACTTGCGAAGGAGTTGGCTGTGGCGCGGATAGTCGTAGACGCCCCGGATCACCCGCCGGATGAGCCCTTCCTTTTCTCGCCGATAGAGGGTCAAATCGATGGCCGAGCGCGCTCCTAGATCAGTAAAATCAGCCTGGGAAAATGCCCAACCCCTCCCCTTCCCATACATCCTGCTAAGTAGTTTACCTTCAATAGTTTTGTCCACAATCCACCCGCAACTCCTGTAAGAAAAAATACCATATTTTTCTTACAACTTCCATGCCTCGATCTGCCCCATCGCCCCCAAAGGTCTCACAACAATCCGGTCATCGGCTCGGCAGGCTATCCGAACCGTGTCAGCAAGGCGAGAGTCGCTACTGCGTCCGTCGCTTACGATCCAAACAGTTCACTGATTTCAGTGCTGCCGATGAAGTTGGTGCCCGACATCGGTTCCACATAAACAAAGTCACGGCCGGACGGCGTGCCGTGCAGTGACTTCGTCCAATCGATCCCAAGCACGGAGTAAATCGTCGCCGTGACGTCCTCGGGGAAAATTGCGCGGTTCTTGTGCCAATCGAAGCGCGTTATCTTGGCGGCCTGCTCGTCGGTGGCGCCCATCACCCTGCCGGGCCGTTTAATCCCGCCACCTGCGAAGGCTCCGCACCGCACGGGCGCCCAATGGTCACGCCCGTCGATGCCGTTGAGCGGTCCGGGCGTGCGCCCGAATTCGCCGAGCGCCAGGACGAAAGTCTTCTCCAGAAGCGAGGATTGGCCGTCGCCGCTCCTGGCCTCTTTCAGATCGCGAATGAGGTTTGAGAAGCCGTAGTCGAATTGCTCGCACAAGGCGTAGATTCCGCTCGGCCCCTTAGGCTTACCGGCCACCGCTTCTTCGCCGCGGCCCGCGCCGTAGATGTATCCATGATGGTCCCAGCCGCCCTGATTCAGCAGGATGTACCGTGCGCCGGCATTGGCCTTAACCATGTTGCGCGCCACCAGGCACGCATCACCGAAGGGGTTTGATCCATAGCGCTTGCGCTCGTCGGCGCTCAAAGCGAAAATCTTGCCGATCTCCGGAGACTTGAGCATCCGGTGAGCGTTGCGCGTGAATGACTCCCACTCGAGCAACCGCTTGGGCGCCGAGGCGGCATCGCCTTGACGCGACGTGTCGAAGGCCTTGAGGAATTCCATCCGCCGGTCGTATCGCCCCTGGTAATCGTCAGGCAGGACGAACGGCACATTGAGCCCGTTGCGTATGTCCATGGCCAGCGGCGCCGCGACGCTGTCGAGAAAACCTTCGCTCAGCAGAAATCCGTTTTGCCCAGTGGCCGGAAAGTTCAGCGAAACGAATGGCGGCAGAAAGTCTCCCGCCTTGACCTTGTCTCTGAGCTCGTACGCGATCACCGATCCGATTGACGGCATCTCCTTGGCGCGCGCCGAACTGAAGCCGTGCCCCACCTGCTGCCAGTATTGCGCCAGATTGTGAGTGGACTCCCAGGCGCCCATCGACCGGACGATCACCAGGTCTTCCAGCACCTCCGCTGTCCGCGGTAACAGTCCGTAAGGCCACTTCAACCCTTGTTTGGTGGTCCGCGCATCCAGGTTAGCCGGCGTGGACTTTTGCTCTTTAAGGTCGAACGTATCCATCTGCGACGGACCGCCCACCATATTCACAAAAATGACGCACTCGGCCGAGCCGCGCGGCGTCACTCTTTCGGCGGCCGTGGCCCGGAGCGGCGCGGCGAGTTGTGTGAGCCATCCGCCGGTGACGTTGAGAGCGCCGAGCTGAAACAGCTTCCGGCGGCTCAAAACCGGCAAGTCGCTAGTGGGAGTTATTGTCGTCATCTGAGGTCACCGGTTGAAAACAAAGTCCACCCTGTTAACCAGTGCCCAAAGCAGGTCCTCGGCTGCCTCCTGCCGGGTACCGTCCTTGGTAGCGAGAAGGTCAAGAGACATACGCTCCTCCTGGGCCGTTGGAAACCTGCTGATGGTGGAAAGAAACAACTCGCTCACTAACTCTTTATCCGGCTTGGCGAGTAACTTCTCCAGCCGGCTACCCTTTTGCGCCTTCACCTGATCCAACACCAGATTGTTGTTCAGAAGGTGAGCCGCCTGGAGCAGGCTCGACCGGTCCGAAGAGCCGTTGTCTTCTCGATCGGTCTGGCCGAAGCAAACCAGCAGGTCCTGCAGCCGCCCGGTCTCGCCCCAATCGAGGTAATGAGCCTGCATGATGTACTTGCCCTTGAGCGCCGTGTACTTAATGCTGTAATCCTGGTAGATCCCGCTGGCCTGTTGCACGGCGTCCCAAAGCTGCTCCGGACCCAGGCGGCGCACGATGTGACGAGCAAAGTAGTCGTCATAACGCGCCTCCCACTTCTGGCGGAAATCCCAGGACAACTGATAGGCGTTGGACTTGACGATAAGCTTGAAAAGATAGCGGAGATCGTAGTTATGTTTGACGAAATCCTGAGCCAGCGCATTGAGGAGCTCCGGATGGGTTGGTTGGATGGTCCACGGCGCTGGCGGCGGGTGGAGGGGGTCCTGCCGGTCCATGTCGAAGCCAAAGGGCGGGTCGACAATGCCGCGGCCCATAAACTCGGCCCAGAACAGATTCACTGCGGCCCTGGCAAACTGCGGATCCGATGTCAGCAGGCGGGCAAAGGCTTGGCGTTCCCGTTCTCCGGGCTGCGCCTTCTCACCGTTCAGGATGAACGCCGGCGCTATCTCGGCGGGGTAACGCGGCACGCGCAGGCTACTCTTGGTCGTGAGCTTGTAACCACTGTCGGTGCCGGCTCGCGGAGAATACCCGGCGCCGATATCCCTGACGATGAATTCCTGCTGACGCCCAAAGACCGGGCCAATACTGGTCTTGCCGAAGAACGAGGCCTGCCGCCAGAAGTCGGCGCGTTTCTTCTTCGCCAGCCATAGGTTGATCTTCTCCAGATGGCCCGCGCCGTCGTGGCATGAGATGCACTCGGTGTTCACGCCCAGAAAAATTTTGGTGGACCAAAGCGCGATCTCGTCACAAGTGTCCTCATGATTCATCCGGTAACCATCGCCTTCCATCACGCGGTTGCGCGAGATGAAGTTGGCCGGGCCGGTGGTCCAGTTGGAGAGCGCGCTGGAGGTAATCATGTCACGCGCGAAATCGTCATACGGAATCCCCAGTTCCAGCGTCTTGTAGATGTAGTTGCGGAAGGTCGGTATGCCTTGCTCGTTCTGCGCGTTATTTCTGAATAGGTCGCTGAAGAAGTACGTCCAGCGGTCAAGGAACGGTTGTTCCTTGCGCCGGCTGACTCCCTCGGTTGGCAGCGGCGGGATGAGCGCATCAACCGCTTTGTCCCGCTTGCCGGGATCTCCATCCTCAAGGAATTTGCGGACCTGCTCGGGAGTGGGCAGCCGGCCGGTCAGGTCAAGTGTCACCCGCCGAAGAAACTCCCCATCGCCGGCCAAGGGCGCATGAGGGACGCCATCCCGCTCCATCTTCCCGAAGACATAGTCATCAATGAAGTTCTTTCGCGCGATTTGGCCAAGGCAGTTGGAAGGGGCAGCCAGCGCCACGACCCAAAGGGCAGAGGCTACCGGGCGACGCAACAACAATAGGTGACCGGCTAAGATTCTATCGCATGCTTCCTATCGCCGCACGGCCAGAAATGAATGCGCGATGGGATGCTCGTACAGCACTGTCAGATGTTGCGCGGCTGCCCATTCCCGGTCTCCTTCAAACAATACGTAGAAGTCGTACTCGCCTTGCCGGAAATCATCCTGCTTGACGTCCTCGAGCCACGCCCAGCCCCGGGTCCGGCGATAGTAATTGAGAGTGTGCGAGACCGGCCCGCTCACGCCGATGCGCACCCGGCGGCCGTCTGGAGGCCGAGGTTGCGCGGCCACCATCTCGGCGATGGCGCGCGTGCCGGAGTCCCAAACCCATTCGATCGTCGCGCCGGTAGTCCACGCCCGCCCGTAGAAATAGCTCGCCGCCAGCGTGATCGCCAGGCATGCCCCGGCTGCGGCGCGAAAACGCGAAGCCAGAGCCACCAGGCCAGCACCGCACAACAGCAGCCAATAGATGCCGGTGCGGCCATACGGGTAGGGCAGCCCGGCGACGGCATGGCCGGCCGCCAGCAACAGAAAGCTCATCGCAATCGAGCAACCCACCAACCACAACGACCGCGACCGCGCTCGCAGCATCCAGCCCGCCGCCACCGTCGACGCCAGCACCACCGCCAGGATCGCCGACCCAGCCGGCACCGGCCCGCCCCGTTCGCTCCAATCGTGCGTGAGTGATCCGCCCATCAAACTGCCGGCGCTGTTGACCCACGTATCGGCGCCAAAGTAGAAGTGCTCCCGCCCCGCGTTCCACAGCGGCGCGGCCAACAGAAGAGCAGCGATGCCCAAGGCCGCCAGGCCCGCACTGAGCCCCGCGCGCCGGTCCAGCCAGCTCAGCCCGGCCAGCAATCCCACCACAGGAAAGAGAAACGTAAGATTGGCTGCCACGGCCAAACCCAGCGCCAGACCCGCCATTCCCGGACGCAAGGCGCCCTCGTCCAGCAGCATTGACAGCCCCAGCGTGAACAGCCCCAGCGCCAGCCCGTAGCCGCGTGCTAGCGGCAACAGGTCGGCGACGTAGGTGTTGGCGCCAATCAGCACCATGCCCAGCGGCAACCATACGGTGGCGCCCGCCAGTTGCCTCAGCAGCCTATGAAGCGCCGCCAGAAACAACGCCGCTCCGCCCAACGCCGGAAGACGCAGGGCCATATCGCCGGTGCCAAAGATCACAGTGGTCAGCTTGGCCAGCAGCGTATAAAGGATGTGATTGTTGGCGTCATACTCGGCCAGCACCGCCGGGATCGGACGCGAGACGAACTGCGTGTAGGTATACGCCTCATCCACGGTGATGGAGAGCGTGGCGGCGCGATAGACCGCGGCCCCGAATAGGATGGAGAGCAGGAAGTACGCAATGATCGGCCATAGACGCGGCATGTTGTAGACGGCTAGCGGGAGAGAAGCCGATTCTACCGTGAAACCAACCACCAAAGGGTGGGAAGCCCAGCCTACTCCCCACCCCTCCAGCGCACCCGCGCTACGGCATCCGCGCCGGGATCGCCGCCGCCATGCCCGCCGGCGGTGGCGGAAGCGGCATGCCAAACATCCCCCGCTCACGAATGTTGTTAAGCGCCAGACCGTAACGCCCGCGCACCCCCGTCTTTTCGAAAATGTGCTTCAGATGGATCTTGACCGTGCCGGGCCGGATGCCGAGTTCGCGAGCAATCTCGCGATTCTTCATCCCGTGCTCCACCAGATCCAATACCTGCTGCTCACGCGGCGTCAATTCGCTCCGCGCATAGCCCTCACTCCGCGGCGCATCGCGGAACAGCGCGTCTTCCATCCAGTTGGCGCCCGCCGCCACCGCCCTCAGGCAAGCCACCAGTGTCGCCATCTCCGCCGACTTGCGCAAAATCCCCTTCACCCCCAACTGCAGCAGCCGTAGCGCCTCAGGCTCGGTAATGGCCGAACCCCAGATGATCAGCCCCACTCCGGTCAACTGCGGGCGCTGCTCGTTGAGCCAGTGCAGCACAGCTTGGGCGCCAAAAGACTTGTCAATGAGCAACAAGTCCGGCGACCCCTTTTTCAATTGCTCCGCGGCCGCTCCCAACGAATCGACGGCACACTGGTATTCCAGATCCTGGCAACCGCTCAGGGCCGCTCGAATCCCTTCGGCCGTGACAGGCTGCGTCTCACAAATGACGACTTGCTTCTTGTTTCCAGGCGTATTCATTTTGATTACAATTGCTCCCAACTGAGTGGCCATCCTGACCGCTGCTCGGCGTCGATCTTCCATGAAATCAATCAGTTGACGTTTGTCGTACGCGGGCTATCTACCGGACGACGGCCACCTACCTGTACTAGTCGGATAAGCCAGGGAAAGCTCTCACGTTTTCTTCTGCATCAGCCGATGAATTGTATGAAAGATAGTGTTGGCCGCGCTTGAATCCCCCGAGAGCGGGGAAAGGCGGCCCTTTAAAGGGCAGAAACTTTTCGAGAGGGTTCTTTGCAGGACAAGAGCATCCTGGTCATATGTTCGGAACGGCAGATTTACAATGAGCTTACGCCGCTCGTCAGCCAGTTGCTGCCACTGACAACCGTAGTCGAAGTGTCTACGTATCCGGACCGCAAGGAAGTCGGCGAGTTGCTCGCCAAGCACCAGCCATGGTTGTGTCTGGTAGACGTGGGCAAGCTGAAGGATCAGGCGCTGGCCACCATCGGTGAGCTCGCCGCCCTGAACCGCAATCTTCAGGTCGTGGCTCTGCTGCCGGCCAAGGATTCCGATCTGATCCTCACCTGCCTCCGCCAGGGCGCCTCTGAATTCCTGCTTCGCCCGCTCACGGCTGAACACGTGCAGCCGGTGTTTGAGCGCCTCAATCAAGTAACTACGCAGCGCGGTTTCGGCCGCATTGTCGCCGTTCTGCCAGTCAAGGGCGCTTGCGGGGCCAGCACCATCGCCTCCAGCCTCGCCTTTCAGTGGAAGCGTTTCGGGGTCAAGCGCACCCTGCTGGCTGATATGGACCAGTCCGCCGGTACGCTTTCCTTCCTGCTCAAGCTCAAGTCAGGCTACAGCTATATCGATGCTTTGAGCCGGGCCGCCAGGCTCGATGCGGACCTTTGGAAAGGCATTGTCAGCCAGAGCCAGGGCATTGACGTGCTCCTCTCGCCTGAAAATTCCAATGAGCAAACGGGTGAGCTTCCAGACCCCACCGGCGTACTCCGCTTCTGTCGCCAGGTCTATGACAACATCACCCTGGACATGGGTGCCGCCTATGGCAAGTGGAACCTGGAACTGGCCGCCGAAGCGGATGATCTAGTCGTGGTCACCACCAATGAGCTTCCCGCCCTTCGCGCCGCCCAGCGGGTCCTGGTATATCTGGAAGCGCAAAACGTACTCCGGGATAAGATCCACCTGGTCGTGAACCGGTACAGCTCAGACGCCGGCCTCAGCCGCGAAGCTATTGAGACCGCCCTCAGCCAGAAGGTGTACCAAACCGTCCCGAGCGACTATGAATCGGTGCAGCGGGCGCTGGTCGACGGCAAGCATATCGCCCCGGCCAGCAATTTCGGCAAGAGCCTCTCGGCGCTCGCCGACAAGCTCAGCGAACCCTACAAGAAGAAGGAAGACGCGGGCGCCCAGAAAGTCGCCACTTCCTGGACGGCCAAACTCAGCTCTTTCTGGTCGAAGAAGAAATAGCGCGGCGCCTGGAGCGGTTTCTTGCGCGCGCCGCTCCGTGCCGAGGCGCGACCGCGAGGAAGCGCTCTACCCCTGAACTGAAAATTCTGTGGGGCGGTCAATCCTGGCCGCAGCCTGGCTTTCGAGCCCGCCTGCTGTGACAACCTCAACCCGCCACAGTCTTCTGCACAATCTCCCAAGCCTTGGAGGCTGCCTCCACCAGCTTGGTAAGATCCGGCACCTTGCCAAGCAACCCGGTCAGCGTCTCCAGCGCCTTGCCCGCAGCCTTGCGAGACGGTTCTTCTCCAGGCGCTTTGGCCGCCACCGCGACAGTCTCCACCGCCTGCCTGGCCTCGTGCTTCTCCATCGCGCCCAGGTCACTGGCAGCGCCAATCTTGTCCAGTAGTTGCTGGAGAACGCTGGCCAGCTCAGCCACGCCCCCGCTGCCCGTACCCGATTGCTGGAGCGACTGCACAACGCTATTCCCGTCCCCGGTAGTCAGTTGAGAATTGCTGATAGTATTTCCACGGATGCTCTTGTCCACGAATTGATCTCCTGTCTGTGCGCGCGACAGCGCGACTTCTTTCATGTCCTGATTGTGGGATTCCAGTAACTTGATTTTTTCCACCGCAATCATGAGTTGAGTTTCCACCCTTCCGCGCAGCGCCCGCTCAATGCTCCCCTCGTCCGTACCCGCAGGACAAACCACGCCCACGACCACGCAGTTATCGCGGAACTCGACCTTACGCACGCTTGCCTCGGGATGTTGCGCCTGGAACTCGTCGACCGCCTCGCGCATCGCCTGGGGAGACAGCCCTTTCTCGAGCAGGATCTCCATCTCATCGAGGATCTTCTGATAGACCTCCTCGAACTCCCCCGCTGCAAAGTCACGGTTGGCATCGGCGGGGCGCCGCTTGCTGTAGGGCGTGTTGCGGTCAGGCCGGTCCACCAGGAATACTTCGGCGCACGTCACGCCCTGCAAAACCGTGCTCGCGTCGATGTTCCAGCTTTCGATACAAGCGCCCGTCAGGTCCGCGCCCGCAAAGTTGGCGCCCGCGCAGTTGGTCTCCTTGAGGTTCGCGCCGCGCAGGTCGGCACCGGCCAGATTGGCGCCATGCAGATCCATCCGCATGAAGCTCCGACCGTGGCCTTGGCCGGTCGTCAGCAATTCACGGACAGCGGGCTGCTCCAGGATTGGCCCTGGATATACGGACTCATTGAGGCCCCCGGACCCGCGCCAGTTGACGCGCGTGAGGTTGGCCCTGCCGAAGTTCACACCACCGAGTTGCGCGCCCGTCAGGTCCGCGTCAGTCAGATCCGCGCCATCGAAGCGGGTCCCGAACAGTGCGCCAAGGATTACCCCCAGATCCGTGACCAACGCAAACCGCTGGTCCTTCCTCCGGACAAGCCAAATGACGTAGAGCTGGAAAGCCGCGCCTGCGCATGCGCCAGCGCCTGCGACTACGACTCCGACGGCGCCTGTAATTCCGACTGAGCCTGCGACCGCGCTTGCGACTGCGACTCCGACTGCGCTCGCGACGGCGACTCCGGCTGCGCCTGCGACCCCGGCCGCGCCTGCGACTGCGCCTGCAATTCCTACTCCGCCTCCGCCTCCCACCGCAGCGGCGACCGGGCCTCCGACTGCGCCTGCGCCTACGCCTCTGACTCCGACTGCGACTCCAACTCCCACCACGACTGCGAACGCGACTGCAACTGCGCCGGCAATAAGGGCCTTCCTTTGGTAGCCGTATAGCGCGATCGCGCCTAACGCAGTGATCGCGCTGATGGCTCCTGACCCATACACCGCCCTTGCCGCCAGGCGGTTCGTGCCGTCAACCGCGAAGGCAGCGAACGTGCCAACAAACACCGAGGCGAAAAAGGACAGTGCCGCCGATACCATCAAAGCAACCATCGCCACCATCGCACCAGCCCACGGCGAGCGGCCCATCCGCGCCCCGCCGAATTTCGCCTCCCGCAAATCCGCCCCCCGAAAGTCCACAGACCGCAAATCGCACCCCGAGAAATCAGCCCCTCGCAGCAACGCAATACGGAACTTCGCCCCCACCAGAACTTGACCCTGGAAAACGGCCCCCGCGAGATTCTTGCCCGAATGGTTTGTCGACAAGCCTCCCCATTCTATCTCCGAACTTACTCAACGTGCCCACCCCGTTCACGCCCCTCAAAAATTATCTTCGCCCTCATTCGCTGGGACTTACTCCCAATCCCCGCCTCAACCCTGCCCAGCGTCAGCTACGATGCAATCGCCGCGGTAGTAAAAGGAGCCGCGCCATCTCATGAATCCGTCCACCACCGCCTCGTCCCCCGCCCAAATCCAGGC
>JAYTKJ010000221.1:0-11923 GCA_043730365.1 Acidobacteriota bacterium
ATAATCAATCCCCAGCGTGCACCACCTCTCGGCCTTTAGGCTCATCTTGCGTGAGAATCGGCCTCCTGCTCCAGGCTCATCTTGCATGAGACAAGACTAACGATTGACTCCCAGAAAAAGCTTTGATAATCTACCCGTGTTTGCGCTTTAAAGGAGTCTAGCAAGATGCCAGCGTTGTCACTCATGATGATTCGCGTTCTGCGAGTGATAGTCCCCGCCGCGATGTTCGCTTCGGCCTGTTTGGGCCAAGCGACCACCCTCGGCCAAGTAGTGGGATCCGTCCTCGACCCGAGCGGCGCTGCCGTCACCGGCGCCAAGGTTCGAGTGCTCAACATGCAAACCGGTGTAGCCCGCGATGTCACCGCGGACGACAAAGGTAATTTCTCAGCCCTGTCACTGATTCCAGGGGTTTATAGCGTGGAGGTCACCGCTCCGAGCTTCCAGAAGCAGATTCAGGAGAACCTCCGGCTGGAAGTGGCTGGCGCGGTTTCTCTCACGTTTCGTCTCACGCTTGGTCAGGTGGCCGAATCGATCAAGGTGGAGGCGCAGGGTGAACTGCTGAAGTCGACCGAAGGCGTCATTTCAACGACAATCGATAACGCCAAGGTTGTGGAGTTGCCGCTCAACGGGAGAAACTTCAACAACCTCGTCCGCCTGACGCCCGGCGCCACGCGCGGCTCCAATGGTGGTGGACCCACGCTCAATGCGCAAACCTGGGCCGTGACCGGCAGCCGCAGCGACAACTCAAACTATACGCTCGACGGCACTTTCAACAACGGGTCATTCTTCAAGACCGCGGCCATCGCGCCCTCGATCGACGCGATTCAGGAGTTTAAGATTCAGACCAACATGTCGGCCAAGTACGGCGCGGCGGCGGGCGCCAACATCAATGTGTCGATCCGCTCGGGCGGGAATGCCTTGCACGGCAGTGGGTATGAGTTCCTGCGCAACGACAAGCTGGACTCGCGCCAATACTTCGCGGCCCGGCGGCCGGCTTTCAAGTTCAACCAGTTCGGCGGTACACTCGGCGGGCCTGTGTTCATTCCCAAGCTGTACGACGGGCGCAACAAGACGTTCTTCTTCTTCAATTATGAGGGCTTCCAGCAGCGCCGCGAGGCTGTGCAGAACATCACGATTCCGAACGCGGCGTGGAAGGCCGGCGACCTGTCTCGAGATCTCGACGGCATCCGTGCGCTCCCAGCAATCTTCGATCCCTATACCGAGACGCGTACCGGAACAAGCCCGCAAGGCAACCCGATCTACACGCGTACGGCGTTTCCAGGCAACCAGATTCCCACCTCCCGCTTTCCCGCCTACATCAAGACCTACCTCGATCTTTGGTACCCGAGCAGCCTTAATCCGGCCGCTGCCAATGTCAACAATTTCATCATCGCGCCGGGCAGCAAACGCGAGGACAACCAAACGCACACCCGCATCGACCACAAGATCTCGGACAACAATAACTTCTTTGCCCGCGTGTCCTGGTCCGACATCTTCCAGCTGGATCCGCGCAACCTGCCCAACGCCTTTGGCGCGACGTTCAACAAGTACGCCGGGCTGACGGTGAGCGACACGCACATTTTCAGTCCAACGACGATTCTCGATTTCCGCTTCGGCTATTTGCGAGCCAATCTGGGGCAAGGACCGAGCCATAAGTTCGTGGAGGCGTATCGTTCGGCAGGTCTCCAGAACGTGCCGACCAAGTTCCGTGATTTTGACTTCCCGGTGAACTTCCAGATCACCGGCATCACCGGGCCCAACAACGGGAACCTGGTGAACGGACCGGACTTCACCTACCAGGGATCGCTGGCGCTCACCAAGATCTCCGGTAAACACACCATCGGTTTCGGCTACGACTATACGAAGCTGCGTACCGTGCATGACTCGGTCTTCCTCAACTTCGATTTCAACGCTCAACCCGTCGCAGACCCGCAGAATCTTAGCGCCACTGGCCACCCGTTTGCCGCAGCGCTACTCGGGCTTCCTTCCGGTGGCGGCCGCATCTCCGGAGAGGCCGATCTTGATATAGATCAAGCCCTGCATCATTTGTGGTTCCAGGACGACATCCGGGTCACGAACAAGCTGACCGTGAATGTGGGCCTGCGATACGAGTACAACGCCTGGCCGCATCACCGCCGAGGTCGCATGGGCGGCTTCGACATGGGTTCCGGCCGTTTCTACTGGACCAGTAAGAACCCGATCACGGGCGAAGCGGCCAACGCTCCGCCCACCATCACCGATCCGGAGCGCAAGAACTTTGCCCCGCGGATTGGCTTTGCCTACCGCCTGATGCCGAAGACGGTGATCCGCAGCGCCTATGGCATCTTCTACAACTCGAACTTCGGTTGGGAATGGTCGACCGGCCGCGGCAACTGGCCGTTCTCGATCTCGGACAACGTGACGGGCGTGAACATTCCGGGCGTGGCGCCCACGCGCGCCGACCAGCAGTTCGGTTCGTTCGATCCGAAGACCGTGAAGCCCACCGCCCAGCACACGATCTCGCGCGATCTGGCCATGCCGTATATGCAGAACTGGAACTTCGGCGTCGAACATCAAATCACCCAGTCGCTGATGCTTGAACTGAACTATCAGGGCGCCAAAGGCACGCATCTTTCCAGCTTCCTCAGTTCCAACGATCCGGCGCCCGGTCCGGGCGACCCCAACCTGCGCCGGCCGTATCCTGAGGCGGGCGCTTTGAGCGAGCTGAAAATGATCGGCACCTCGAAGTACAACGGCCTCACCGCCAAAGCTGAGCAGCGCCTTTCGAAGGGTCTCACCTTCATCGCCTCCTACGCGTACCAGAAGAGCGTCGACCTCAACTCGCAGTTCGGCGGCACTTCCCCGCAGGACAACCAGAACATCCGCGCATCAATGGGTCCTTCCGATTTTGATCAGACGCACGTGTTCAACACCGGCTACAGCTTCCTGATTCCGGTTGGCTCCTCGTTCAAGGGCCCAGCCAAGTGGCTTATCTCGGGCTGGCAGACGTCGGGCATCTGGACTTTGGAAACCGGCCGGCCGGTCAACCTCGGCCTGCCAAACGACAACGCCAACGTCGGCTCTCGCGGCAACTTCCAGCGCCCGAATCTGGTGGGTGATCCGTTCCCAAGCGGTTTCACCAAGGGGTACGGGCCCGGCGCGCTGTACTTTAGCCCGGCCGCGTTTGCCGTCCCGCAACAATACACATTTGGAAACCTGGGACGCAACCGAATGCGCGGACCGGGCTTTACCAACTTCGACATCGGACTGTTTAAGAACTTCAGCATCACGGAGCGCGTGCGGGTCCAGTATCGTGCCGAAGCGTTCAACGCATTCAACAATACGAACTTCGGCAATCCCGGTGGCACGATCAATACACCGAACTTCGGGCGGATCACCGGTACGGCGAACGCACAACGCTCCATCCAGATGGGTTTGAAACTGTATTTCTGAGGAACACGCGCAAGACAGACTCGCTCCGGCGCGGCCTTTGCGCTTCTGACTTGAGAACCCTCTGTTGTTGGCTGTTGGCTCTTGGCTCGGCTGCCGCCCAGAATCCGGCTACAGCATCGGACCTGGCGGCAAAGGAAGCCGCGCAACTGGTTGAGGTAACAGCCAAGCCTACTGCCGCCGGCTGGCAAAGGCTCGGGCTGGTTCGGCATTTGCAGAACAAGTTCGATCCGGCGGCGGCCGCCTTCTCAGCCGCGCTGAAGATCGATCCTTCGCTTTGGACGTCGCACCTGTTTCTTGGCATCTGCCGCTATCGGACCAACCAATTCGCGGCAGCGGTGGAATCACTGAACCGGGCAGACAGGCTCGGTCCGGCAGATGGGCAAGGCCGCATTGAGATCGACTACTGGCTGGGCGCCGCGCGGATCGCTTCCGGGGATCAACTGGCCGGGCTGCGCTCGTTGGAGAAGTTGCTCGCCCGGAATCCCGGGCACGTGGAAGGGCTCCAGCTAGCCACTGAGACGTATGCCGCCGCGTCGGCACGTTTGTGGAGCGATGTCGCTGAGCGGCACTTCGCCACGGCGGCCGGGCAGCATGTTCACGCGCAGGTTCTTGAAAGCGAGGGCGACACGGCGACGGCGCTCGACGCTTACCGCCAATCGCGAGCCCTCGATGCCCGGCGCACCGGTCCGGCGGGCGCGATTGGCAGGCTACTGTTAGCGTCCGGCAAGCCTGCCGAAGCGCTGGCAGCGCTTGAGGCCGAACTGGCGTTGGCGCCTCATGATGGTGAAGCGGCGCAATACGCAGGGCTCGCCCTCATCCAGCTCAACCGCCTGGCCGAAGCCGTATCGAGACTTGAATCGGCGGCGAGATCCTCGCCTCGCAATCCCGAGCCCCTCATCGCGCTCGCGCAGGTTCGTCTAGCGCTTGGCGAACCCAGACCAGCCGCGGAAGCAGCGGCTTTGGCAGTGAAGATCGCGCCTCGCCTGGCGGCACCCCATGAGATGTTAGTGGCCGCACTCGACGCAGCCGGCGATGTGAGCGCGGCGGAAGCCGAGCAACAACGTTGGCGCACCGTTACCGGCGCTGTTGTTCGCTGAGGACACGGCGGCGTTCGAGAATCATGCGATGGCGTGCGAGCGCCGCCTGCGCCCTGGCCGGTTCGCCCATCTCGCGATACAGCCCGCCCAGCAGAAAGTGCACTTGATCGTCGCCGGGGCGCGCCCGCGCGAGCGCTTCCCACGTGCGGCGGGCCTCGGCAAGGCGCCCGGCCTTGCGGTAGGCTTTTCCCAACTCCCGCTGGATCTCGAGGTTCTGCGGCAAAGCTTCCCTGGCTGCCTCCAGCGGTTCTATCGCCGCTGCCTCTTCACCCCGCGCGATCAACACCTGCGCCAACCGGAATCGCGCCATGCCGTGTTGCGGATTCCGCGCGAGCTCCATACTCAGTTCTGTCGCGGCGCTTTCCAGATCACGCGCGCGCCACAGGGCGTTCCCGATGGCGTAGTGAATTCCCGGGCGCTGCGGTTCGAGCTTGGCTGCCGCGCGGTAGTGCTCCAGTGCCTCCGCGTGATTTCCCTGTCGCTCAAGACGCTGCGCCGCCAGGACGAGCACGGCGGGTGACCCTGGCGCGGCCTGTTCAAGATCCTGGAATCTGCGCTCGGCTAGCTGCCGCAAGATTAACCCGGCTTGATATCGCGCCTCGGGCGAAGATCGTAGTGCTGCCAACTGCTGGACTTCGGCGACGGCATCCGGCAGCCGGTTCAGTTCGATCAGCGTCTTTGCCAGATACAGGCGCGCGTGTTCATCGGCTGGTTTGGCGGCAAGCCTGGATCGCAACGCACGTTCGGCTTCCGCGTATCGGCGGGAATTGAAGAGGGTGGCGCCATCCTGGAGCTGCGACGCCGGAGCGGAGGCGGCCAGCAGCAACACGAGCGGCGCGACGAAGCAAGGCATCCGCTCCATATGGTACCCGTTGAGGCGGCTGGAAACCGCCGCTTTCGATTCAAGCTCCGCCGGTGAGCTCATTGCTGGACTACCTTCTTGTGTCGATGACGCACTAGTAACGGCTAAGACTCCGGGTCCTGCCGCTCCGGCTGTTCCAACTGCTCAGCGTCGTGGAGGTCGATCAAGCGGCCCGCGGCGCGTTTGTTGCGGATCAGGTCCTGCCTTCCGATAAATGGGACCCGACGGCCCAAAAATTCGCCAGTAAGACGATTGGGCCAAGCCTCCTCGAAATTCAAACCCTCGTGAGAACATCGACGCGGAGCGGTGGCCGCCCCAGTTGATAGAACGACCCGGGCGCCGCAAAATCGGCTTCAGAAACGCCCTGAAGGGGAGCGCCAAATTTGGCCAAGGCACGGAATACGCGCGAGGCGTTCTCTGGCGAGGCCTCAATCCAGATGTCCAGGTCCTTGGTATATCGCGGCTCGGAGTAGAACATGACCGCGTGGCCCCCGACGATCAGGTATTTAACTCCGAGTTCGTCGAAGCCGCTCAATAGATCGTTGAAGTCTGAGGTCACCGGTATTGCCCTTTTGCGATTCGGCGTCAACCACCATCTGCCAGGCGGCTTCGAAAATCGCCTTTGAACCCAAACGCTGCCAATAGGCGATATCGAATGAGCGATCCATGTCACGGAGCTTGCCGAAGCGCTCCATGACGAAGGCGGGTTCAGTTGGCATATTGTTCCCTACACATACCAGATTAGGCCCCAAGAACCGCTCCCTGGTGTTCACGGCTCGGCACGACGTCCTGATTGCGCGCGGCGTTTGCGGCGCTAGCTACACGTCCAGGTTGCGCACGTCGAGCGCGTTCTCTTCGATAAACTTCCGCCGGCTTTCGACGTCCTCTCCCATGAGCGTCGAGAAGATAATGTCTGAAGCCACCAGGTCCTGCAACTCCACCCTCAGCAGCGTCCGCACTTCGGCATTCATGGTGGTTTCCCACAACTGGTTGGCGTTCATCTCGCCCAGCCCCTTGTAGCGTTGCAGGTCCACGCCCTTCATTCCTTCGGTCTTCATCAGCTCCAGCAAGTCCCGCCAATTGCCTTGGGCTTCGCCGGCCACCGACTCGCGCACCACCTTGAACGGCGGCTTGTTGTGCTTGGCCAGTTCCTTGGCCGTCACGCGCATGCGGCGGTACTCGGAGCGCATCGCCAGCTCGATGCCGATGCTACGAATCGCCTGCGTCTGATCGGCGTAGGTGACCTTGAAAGTCGAGTGTACTTCGTCGGCCACCAACTCCGGCGAGAGCTTGAGTTCCTTGAGAGCGGCCACGATGGGCTTCAAACTGGCCTGGTCCTGGAAATCCGCCTTGGTGTCGATCTTCAGAGCCGGGTCACACAGAAATTCCGTGACGCGCATGTCGCGCAACTGGCGGTCCACGTCCTTGATGAACTGCTTGAACTCATCGAGCTTACCGAGGAAGTTACGCATCTCGGCGCCCTCAACGCTCCCACTGGTGCCGTTGTGGCCGAACTGCACGGAGATATTGTCGGTGGCGCGGCGCAGAATTTCCTTGGTGAGATCCTTCTCATTCTTGATGTACTTTTCGCTCTTGCCTTTTTTGAGTAAGTAGAGCGGCGGCTGCGCCACATAAACGTGGCCGCGGTCAATCAGCGCCTGCATGTGACGGAAGAAAAACGTGAGCAGCAGCGTGCGGATGTGCGACCCGTCCACGTCGGCGTCCGTCATGATGATGATCTTGTGATAGCGGAGCTTGGCGATATCGAAATCGTCCTTACCGATGCCGGTGCCAATGGCCGTGATCATCGAGCGGATTTCCTCATGGCCCAGCATCTTGTCGTAGCGGGCTTTCTCGACGTTGAGGATCTTACCGCGCAAGGGGAGAATCGCCTGATAGCGCCGGTCACGTCCGCCTTTGGCGGTGCCGCCGGCCGACTCACCCTCGACCAGGAATAACTCGCAGCGGGCGGGGTCACGCTCCTGGCAATCGGCCAGCTTACCGGGCAAGCCGCCGGAATCAAGCGCGCCTTTGCGGCGAGTAAGATCGCGCGCCTTGCGGGCGGCCTCACGGGCACGCATGGCGTCGATCGCTTTGTTGACGACCTTGCGCATCACGGCCGGGTTCTTGTCAAAAAACTCGCCGAGGTGCTCATTCACCAGGCCCACGACGTGGCCCTGAATATCGGAGTTAAGTTTGCCCTTGGTCTGCCCTTCAAATTGCGGCTGGGGGAGTTTGACGCTGACGACGGCCATGAGGCCTTCGCGCACGTCGTCACCGGAGACAGATTCCTTGTCTTTATCCTTGATGAGGCCCGAGGAAATGCCGTAGGCGTTGATGGTGCGCGTCAGGGCCGAACGGAAGCCGGAAAGATGGGTGCCGCCGTCGACGGTGTTGATGTTATTGGCAAAACAGAAGATCAGGTCGCTATAGTCTGAGTTGTACTGCAGCGCGATTTCCATGGTGAGCTTGCCGCCGTTGGGCAGGTCGCGCTCACCTTCAAAGTAGATCGGCTTTTCGTGCAGGACGGTTTTGGTCTTGTTGAGGTCCCGAACGAATTCGGCGATGCCGCCGTCGTAGTGGAACTCGTGAACTTTGATCGGGTCAACGCGTTCGTCGGTCAGCACGATGGTGAGGCCTTTGTTGAGGAAGGCAAGTTCGCGCAGGCGCTTTTGGATGGTGTCAATGTTGTATTCGCTGGCTTCCATGACCGTGGGGTCCGGATGGAAGGTGATTTTGGTGCCGTGTTTCTTGCCGGCCTTGCCGGTGTCGGCCAGGGGAGCCTTGGGGGCGCCGCGCTCGTATTCCTGCTCAAAGGTACGGCCTTCGCGCCAGATTTCGACCTTGAAGGTGTCCGACAGCGCGTTCACGCAGCTGATGCCCACGCCATGGAGGCCGCCGGAGACTTTGTAGGAATTGGAGTCAAACTTGCCGCCGGCGTGAAGTTTGGTGAGCACCACTTCCACGGCTGAGATGCCAAACTCGGGCTTGATTTCGGTAGGGATGCCGCGACCGTTATCGACGACGGTTACGGAATTGTCGACATGCACGGTAACTTCGACACGGTCACAATGACCGGCTAGTGCTTCATCTACCGAGTTGTCGACCACTTCCCAGACCAGGTGATGCAAACCTTGCTCACGCGTGGAGCCGATATACATCGCCGGGCGCAAGCGGACTGCTTCCAGTCCTTCAAGCACCTTGATACTATCCGAATCATACTTCTCTGCTGCCATTTAGTCCTTCCGAATATCCCCGACAACCGCGACGCCGCCGCTGCCTGCCTCAGATGCGCATAGGCATGATGATGTAGCGGTAGGTGTAGCCGCCGCCTTCGCCGGGCCGCATTTCGCCGGCACTGGCGCCATCTTTGAAATGGAAACTTACATTACTTTCCGGAGTGGCGCGCAAAAAATCCAACATGTACTGGGCGTTGAAGCCGATTTCCACTTTGGGCCCTTCGTACTCGGCGGCAATTGTTTCTTCCGATTCGCCGGTTTCGGACAGCGATGAGTGAATGGTGAGTTCACCAGGGTCAACGCGCATGCGGACGGCGCGCGAGCGTTCGTCGGCAAACTGCGCCACGCGCTCAATGGTGCCGCGCAGCTCATCCTTGGCCAGGGTGACAAAATGCGGATGCTCTTTGGGCAGGACGCGCTCATAATCGGGGAAGTTGCCGGTCAACTTACGGCTGATCAGGAGACGGTTACCCAGTTCGAAGAACAGGTGATTGTCGCTGGCGGCGAACTTGATGGCGGCGTCTTCGGCTCCCGCCTCGGAAGCCAGTTTTTGAATCTCAGCCATCGCTTTACGCGGCAGGAGGGCTCGAAACGCCATCCCTTCGCCGAGAGCTGCGGGGCGCTCCACCATGGCGAGGCGGTGGCCGTCGGTTGCCACCATCGTGATCGCCCCGGGCTTCAACTGCAGGAGCGCGCCGTTGAGGGTGAAACGCGATTCCTCGCTGGAAATGGAAAAGATGGTTTGGGCGATCATCGACGAAATGGCGGCGGCGGGCAGCTCGGCGATCTTGTCGGACATGGCCGGCAGTTCCGGGAAGCTTTCGCGCGACATCCCGGCAATGCGGGTCTTGGAGCGGCCGCTGGTGATCGACACCCAGTGGTTTTCGGCGAACTTCAGGGTGACATCGCCCTCAGGGAGGAGCCGGACGTAGTCAAGTAGGCGCTTAGCCGGTATAGTACCAGCGCCGGGTTTTTTCACTTTGGCCGCACAAATGCTGCGAATACCAAGTTCTAGATCCGTCGCAGTGAGGGTAATCTTGTCCTGGGTGGCTTCTACCAGTACATTCGAGAGGATGGGAATCGTCGTTCGCTTCTCGACAACGCCTTGGGTCAACCCGAGCTCACGGACTAGGTCCGACTTTAGGATCGTAAATTCCATGTTGCTGAAAACCTTTGGCCTTTCGTTGCCTGCTCAGGGGTTTCCCTGGTGGGGGACCGGTTCGATGGTTACCCTAAATTATACAAAACCCTATGCGTTCGCGTCTCGTTCCGTCGATCAGAATTTCAGGTGGTTTGAGTGCTGATTTCAACCGAGGAAGCCCGACATGCATAGAATACGTTTGTTTGCCTGCGCCTTGCCCGCTGCGGCGATGATTCTACAGGCCCAGGATGTTCAGTTGGGGGAAGCGCCGCGCGTAGACTGGAGCGCGGTGAAGTCTCAATCGTCAGCGCGCCTGTTGGGTCCGGCTTCGGTTGCCGGCTGGATTGACACGTCCAACCGCGCGGCGGTGATCGCCTCATGGACCACGGGCATGAATGCGACCGACAACATCCCTATGGGGTGGACGGGCCAGGTGAGCGGCTGCGCGGCCGGAGACGTCTCGGCAACCTGGCGGACCGCGGTGTTTGACCGTATCAATTGGTTTCGGGGCATGGCGGGCGTGCCGGCCGGGATTGGAGCCAACCCTACGTGGAGTGGGCAAAACCAGCAGGCGGCGTTGATGATGAGCGCCAACCAGACCCTGAATCACTTCCCCCCGCTTAGTTGGACGTGCTATACGGCGGCGGGAGCGGAGGCGGCGGGCAAGTCTAATATTTGCTATCTGACGGGCTTCGGGAGCAGTGACCCCGGCTGCGTAGCGGCCTATGTTGCCGACACCGGCAGCAACAATCTGGCGGTTGGCCATCGCCGTTGGGTGCTGTTCCCGCAATCGACGACGATGGGCGTGGGAGAGGTGAACCAGACGGGCGCCTTCGGCCGCGCCAACGCCACGTGGGTGGTGGATTCGTCGGCCATGGCGGCTGCCCGGCCCGCCACGCGCGACAATTTTGTGGCTTGGCCGCCGAAAGGCTATGTTCCGTTCCAAGCAGTTTACGCGCGGTGGTCAATTTCCTACCCGGGTGCGAACTTTGCGGGCGCGGCGGTGACGATGAGCCGAAATGGCTCCGCGGTGTCATCGACGCTTTTGCCGATTCAAAACGGGTTTGGCGAGAACACCCTGGTTTGGGAACCCTCGGTCAATCTGGGTGTCGCCGGCGCCGACACGAACGTAGACGTTACGGTGAGCAACGTGGTGGTTGGCGGTGTGTCGCAGACATTCCAATACCGGGTCATCATTATCGATCCGGGCTTTGTTCAGGCGCCGAATACGATCTCGGTGACGGTCAACTCATCGCCAGCCGGGCGCACGGTGACGGTGGATGGCAGCAACTACCTGGCGCCCCACACGTTCCAGTGGACACCGGGCGCGAGCCATACGATGAGCGTGCCATCACCGCAAACTATTTCCGACACAGAACAGGCCTTGTTTCAGAGCTGGAATTTCTCTTCAACCAACTCGCAAACGGTGAGCCCATCGGCGAGTACGACGTACACGATTTCGTTTGGTTCGGCCTACAAGCTGTCCAGGGCGGTTTCGCCGCTAGGCGCAGGGGCGGTGACGGCTACTCCCGCTTCAGCGAACGGGTTTTACGCGGCCGGCAGCCAGGTAACGGTGGTGGCCGATGCGATACCGCCGTACGTGTTTAGCAACTGGGCGGGGGACGCCACCGGCAGTAATTCCCAAGTGGCTGTGGTGATGTCCAAGCCCATTACGGCGACCGCTGTTTTCGTGGGTGGTTCAACGGGTTCACCCACAGGCGGACTGCACTTTGTACCCATCACGCCGTGCCGGGTTGCCGATACACGGAATGCAACCGGCCCTTTCGGGGGACCGTTTTTGGGCGGTGGCGCCACCCGTTCGTTCCTCATTCCCCAGAGCAATTGCGGAGTACCGTCCACGGCGCGCGCCTATTCGTTGAATCTTACGGTGGTGCCAAGCGGCGCTCTGGGCTACGTTTCGATTTGGCCGACGGGCCAGAGCCAGCCGCTGGTGTCAACACTGAACGCGCCAGACGGTCAGATTACGGCCAATGCCGCGATTGTCCCGGCTGGCATCAGCGGAGGCATTGAGGTGTTTGCCACGAATAATACGCACTTGGTGATGGACATCAACGGGTACTTTGACCTTCCGCGCACGGGAGCCAGTGCGTTTTATCCCGTAACGCCTTGCCGCGTTACCGACACCCGAAAT
>JAYTKJ010000222.1:0-23641 GCA_043730365.1 Acidobacteriota bacterium
ACCCGTTCGCGGTTCAAACCCAACTCCGCCCGCCGACGCCCCTGGCCCGCACCCGCTCCCCGACGCCGCGTAACCATTTTGCCCCGCGCTCTGCGCCGCGCCCGCTCTTTGACAATCGAATATTCACCGCCTCGGGCGCCGGGAATCCGGCCCTGCGTCGCATCCAGTTCCTTCTCCCTCAACGCCGCGCCGGTTGCCGCGTCAAGCGCCCGTACCTTGCGATCGCGCGTGCCTGTGAAGATCAGCCCACCGGCTGTCACCGCGAGCCCGACCTTCGGATAGTTAGGGCTAGATAGGCCCCAATTGCCTTAATAGTGAGAGGCCCGTGCCCCCAAAAGCGATCCCGCTCCGACCGAGCCCCAATAGGACTCATTTGTAGTTTCCTAAAACCAGCTCCGATATAGGGCCAGTGCCTCTCCGGTGAGCGCGTCGACGACCCTGCCTCGAAAGAGGCTCTCGGCGGCGGCGGGCCAGGCGAAAGCCGTGAAGAGTAGCAGGCCCCCGCGCACGGCTTACTCCTTGAGCCACAAACTCGACGAAGTCTGGTCCAGAGAAAAGAAGAGCTTGCCACCAGCCACCCAGAGCCCCTCGGCTCCGCGGTAGTTGACTGACTGCATGAGAGTCAACTGGGGGGAATGGAAGTGGTGGACAGGCTGTGGGTCGCCTAGCGGATGGTGGGTCACCGCATCGAGCCGCTGGTTCCAGATGCAACGCTCGCCATCGCGACGGGAGACAAAGAGAATGGAGTGGCCGTCCGGACCCCAGGCGGGTGAAAGATCCCAGTGTGCGCCATCGGTGATGGGGACCCAATGTTGATAACCAGCGGGCTGGTATTTGGTGACGGGGGCCAGGAAGATCTGCCTGGTGCGCGGCCCCGTGTCAGCGTACAAAGCCATCCAACCGTTGCCGCCGGCGTCGACGCGATAGCGGGCGCCGTAGAGTCCGTAGCTGGGATGATTCACCAGATCAATGGTGCGTCCGGACGCGACGTCAAGCAGCCCCACACCGCTAGGGCGGTTCCCGGTGATATACAGGATATGGTTACCAGACTCGTCCCAATCGCTAGGCGCTCCGCAATCGGCGCAAATCCGGCGCGGCGGGCCAGCGGAAAATTTCTCAAGATAGATCGCCTGTTTGGGTTGTTCCAGCACTTGGTAGGCGGCTCGGAGTCCATCGGGCGACACTAATACAAAGGCCCGGTTGGGGTTGAGGTCAGAGCCGAGTTGGCGGCCTTGACCGGAGGCAAGATCCTGAATCCAGAGTTGGCTGCCGGCGCTGGCGCTGCTGCGCCTCTCCCAGCCGGCGTGGCGGCCAGCGAGATCGACCGATGCGCGCATGCTGATTCCCCGCTCCCGGGTAAGACGCTCAATTGCGCCGGAGCCTCCTGGGAGTGGGGCACTGTAAAGGTTGTAGGAAACCAGCATATTGGCAAACACGAAGCGGCCGGAGGCCACCCGAATGTCGAGGTTGCGGCCGGCGCCGGCTGTAACTGCCTGGGGGGTGCCCGATAGCGCTTGCCCTGGTTGAAGCCGAATGCGGTAGAGGTTGTCGCCGTCGCCGCTCGGTGTCGAGAAATAGAGCCAGCCGTCGCGCCAGTCGCCGACTTGCACCTTGGCGCGTTCACCTAGCCCGCGAAAGAGACCGAGCGCTTGGAGTAAGGGAAACAATCCTGTTTTTTGGGGGGCGCCGCGCGACTGGCCTTTGACAATTTCCACGGTCCACGCATCGTATTCCTGGGCGGGCACGCCGGATTGCCACGTACCGGCCACCAGGATCCGCCTGCCATCGCCGGACCAAACTGGATGGGAAGCGTGGGCGAACTCGGCGAACAGCCGGGCCGGGTCAGCCGTAGGGCTGTCCGGATTTTGCAGGAACACCGAGCCGCGGTCAAGAGTCTGCTCATCTTGTGGGACCCAGAAAGCCAAAGAATTTTGGGCCGGGGAGAAACGAGGATTGCGGGCCCGCTTAGCTGACGGGATGCGCCGGACGGCGCCACCGGCTGCCGGAACGACGGCCAACATACCGCCATCTTGTTCGAGGCGGAAAGCCACATGGTTGCCTTCCGAAGAGATCGTCGGCATGCGTCCGGCCCACTGCATTTGTGTCAGTGGTATGGCGGGGCCACCATCGATCTGCTGCCGCCACAGATTGAGGATGCCCGGACTATTGCGATCCGACGCGTAGACGACAAACGAGCCGTCGGGTGAGAGGGCCGGCTCCACGGCAAATGAACCGATGTCACTCAGCAGGTTAAGTCGCTGGGTGGCGAGTCCCCGGTTTTCAGGACGGAATGAGGAGAGTGTCCAACCCACCATGGCAGGAATAGCAATTGCCGCTACGGCGGCTCCGACCCGCAGCCGTGGACGAGCGTACCAAGGTGGGTCCGGTGGGGGAGGATCGGGAGCGGGCATCGGAAGCTGCTGCGGAGCGGCCGCGAGGCTGTCGAACTTCGGAACGTAGCTGCCCTTGGGGATGGAGATTCGGATCGACGAGGGAGCACCGATCCCCTCATAGTAGTGGTCCAAACGCTGGCGGAGTTTGGAGGCCTCGACCCGCACCGTGGCATCGAGACGCGGATCATAGCTGGCCGACTTCTGGTAGACCTCGACGCCGATGACCGATTCCTTGATCTCCTCTTCACGGCCCTGCAACGTGCGCTCAACCACGTGCCGGAGAAACCTCTGAAGCTTGGGCGCAGTAGCAAAACCTTCGGAGCACAGCACCAACTCCAGATGTCGATAGACTTCGTCTCGATTGACCGGGCTATCCATAAACGTAACAATCAAAAGGCACGTTAACCGTTAACGAACCCCATGGACCTACACTTTCCAGATTTTCCCTCTATTGTATTAGAAAGAACCGTATCCTGGTGGAGGAGCCTGAGCCTCAACAGAGACTGCCCAAGTCTGGTGAGATCCAAGGACCCATTTGAAGGATGCGGAACGACTCGGCTTGCCCTAGCCGAGCACTCTCGGAGGCCGGGCGAGACAACAGCCCTATCGGTTGTCTTGCCCGGCTCAGCTAGCTGTCTCTCCCCGGTGCAGTGGGGGGGGACTAGGGTGCCAGATAGGGAGTCAGTTCCGGACGCGCAACCGCACTAGTCTCCACCGTCACCGCGAGGGCGTCGGCAGCCGCGACGATTTCGTCATCCACTTCATCATAGTCAAAGCTGGCCAGCAGGCGGTACTCGCCGGGCGGCAAACCCTCAAAGCGGAAATCGCCGTCGGCGTTCGCCGAAGCAATGCGCGGCCCGCCGGCGCGGCGACGGACGTTGGGCCCGACGGGCCATAAGAAAACGGGGATGGCCGGCACTCCTTTTTGACCTTCCCTCACGCGCCCGGCGATGGTGCCTGCCTTGTTAGACGTGCGTAGGCTGACACTCGCGTAGGAATCTGATCGCAACTCAAACTCAAACCAATCGGGATGCGCGGACGGGCGCGGCTCGCCCGGACGGAAACTTAGATTGGCGCCAGCCAGATAAAGTGGCGACGCCAGCCTGCCCGAGGCTTCCCACCAACCGGGCGCCAAGGTGACAGTGACGCGGTCATCCAGCGTGAAGCTCTTCGTCTCGGACACGCCCGCCAGATCGACGCGCCGCACGGTGAGTGCTATTTGGGCCTTCATCGGCGTGCGGCCGGTTTCGTCGCTGGTCCAAAAGTCAACGGCAGGCATTGGCCGCAATTCCAGATTCATGTTGAGCGAGGTTTGGGAGATGGGCCGTTCGACAAACGCTGCGATCCGGCCGTCGGCATGCAGGCCGAACACTTCGTAGTTGCCGGGAGCGAGGTTGTCAAACTGGTAGTTGCCGTTGCAGGCGGCGCGGGTCTCACGGCGGCCTGTGTCCGTGGAGAGGGTGACGGTGACGGGGCCGCCTGCGCAACGGATGGCGCCACCAACCGAGATCAGAGTACCGGCGATGGGAGTCACGTCGATATCGGTTGTTTCCGAATCGAGGCGAGTGGTGTAGACACGGCTGTCGCGCGGGACCAGCATCTCAGGAGCGAAGGTGGGAAGCATGGCGAGGCCGTCATCGTGGCGGAATGGCTGCGAGCGCAGACGATACTTCCCTTCGCCGAGGCCGTGAATGCGGAAGACGCCGCGTTCATCGGCTTCGGCGGTTCCCACCGAGCGGAACGGCGGCTTGAGCGGGAAAGCACTGACACCGATGCGCCGGATGCCCAGACGGTTTTCGTCCAAAACACGACCGGTCAGGACGCCGAGCTTGCGTAGGCGCAATTCGGCAAACAGGTTGGTGTCCTTGTTCACTGAGAAAGCCGGGCCGGAGCCTTGCGGGCGACGCTGGCCGAAGGAGATTGGAGCATAGCCGTCGCGCGAGGCGGTCAGCACATAGAGGCCATCGGGCACACCGCTGAAGGTGAACTGGCCGGCGCGGCCGGCGATGAGGGATTCCGATTGCACGCGGCCGGTGGCGTCCACGCGGTCCAGCCTCACCTTGCTACGGGCCAGCGGGACACCGGAGGCCTGCTCCAGCACGATGCCGCTGATGACGCCGCCGCGGAGGAGCAGCGCCGTGCCGAGGAAGCCCGCCGTGATCAATCTCATGCTTTGTCAATCTTGACGCAGCCGAGGCTTGCTGCGTGGAGACGCTACACTGAAGTGGGATCCGCCGGACAGGCAGCCGCGGGCAAACCCGGCAACGGGTGAGCGCGAGGAAAGTCCGGTCTCCATAGGGCGGCGTGCCGGCTAACGGCCGGGGGGGTTCGCTCAAAGCGGATTCTACGGACTAGTGCCACAGAAAAGATACCGCCTGGCCTGGCAACGGGTTCGGTAAGGGTGAAATGGTGCGGTAAGAGCGCACCGCGGCTGGAGCGATCCGGCTGGCAGGGAAAACCCCACGTGGAGCAAGACCAAAGAGGGGAGGAGGAGCGGCCCGCTCCGATTTCAACTCCCGGGTAGGTTGCTGGAGCCCGTCAGAAATGGCGGGCCTAGAGGAATGGCTGCCGCCGCCGGGTAACTGGCGGTACAAGAACCGGCTTATCGTCCGGCGGATCCCTTTTTTCACGGAGCGCAGAGCCAGTGAGCCCAGTGAAGTTACAGGCGTGCGAGGGTTCACCATCTCGGTGTTCGGGAGACGGAGAGTTCCACGACATTCTCATGAGCGGGCCAATGGATCAGAGCCAATCCATTCCACCATCATCACGTCGGACATCGCCCGCAGTTCCGGGTCGCCGGTCACCAGGGCGGCTCCTTCGCTTTGCGCCAGGGCCGCTGCGAATCCGTCGGCGTGGGAAATCCGCCGGGTGGATTTCAACTTGGCCGCCGCCATGATGTCTTCCTCGCGGGGCAGCACCAGCCGAATCGGCAGGGACGGCAACCGCTTCAAGAATTCCTCGGCCCTGGCCGCGTCGAGCTTCCGGCTGGCCATGTAGTAAACCTCGCCGACGTTGACCCAACTCATTGCAATCTGAATGTCGCGGCCTTGTTCGGCCTGCTGAAGAAGGGTTTCAACGCGGGAGGCGGCAGGCTGGTCAAGCAGCCAAGCCAGCAGCGCCCAGGAGTCAAAAACCTTTAAGCCGGGCATCGTCGCGAGCCAGTTCGGCGGCTCTTTCCTTCGCTAGATCGTCGTGGAGATTGCCCGCTCCCCGGAACATCCCGCGCATAGAACGCCAGTCCGGGAACCCGGACACCAGCCGCTTCATAACGACCTGCTCCCCCTGGACATCAAGGATAACCAGCGTGCCTGGCTTGAGGTTGAGTCGCTCCCGAATCTTCTTCGGGATGGAGATTTGACCCTTCGTGGAAATGGTGGCTTTGGTCATAACGGCTTGCTCTGCTTCTTACCATGGTAAGGCGAGATCGTAGCTGACAAGCCGCATACGGCAAAGGTCCAACACATCACCCATCTCAGGCGAAAATAGTATCCTGCTTAACAGTCCGACATAAAAACGAGCCTTCCACCCTAGTCTTGGGGTAGCCTGACCTAGCCCATCCTACCCTCTCTAGCGTATTTTGGTACTATTTTTCTTAGCCAAGTAGTTTAAATAGTTGTATGACGAAGGTCCCACTGCTATACTCGAATAATCTGAAAACAGATGTACGGCGAGTGTCTGAAGTCTAGAATCGCCGACGACCGGTTTTTCGGGACCATTTGGTGCCCGGTGGCTGGCAGAGTTTTGAGTTCTGAAATGGCAGCAGTTTTACTGTTGTAGTAGTTCGTAGTAGTTGAAGTTCAAAAAACACGTGAGGAGATCACTTAAAGTGAAGAAGATTTTTGTAGCATCCGTATTTCTCGGTCTGGCCTCGATGGCTCAGGCCGCCTTTATTGTTTGCTCGCCGGCGCAGTCGGACGTGGTAGTTAACGCCGCTGGAACTAGCGCAGTATTCAATTGCAACCAGGGCGCGGGCAGCGGCGCCGGCGCCGCCGACGACAACGTCGCTGGTGATGGCTGGACCGTCCAGTCGATCCGTCTCCGCGTCAGCGGCACGTTCCAAGAGAACGCGGCCCCGACCGGTTCGAGCTATAGCGTTGCCTATACTTCGGTGGAGAACTCGGCCGCCTTCAACTTGACCCCGGGCTGCACGGCCACGGGTGCCGAGAATGGCTCCAACCAGGCTCTCGGCAACTGCACCGCGACCAGCGCCGTTACCGCCGTCGGCCCCGTTGACGCTCTCGGTAACTTCACCGTCACCGTGACCGGCGCCCCTGGCTCCACCCCGCTGCCGTTCAATGCTTCTGCTTCGGTTTCCTATGAAGTAGTGGCGACCCAGGACGGCGCGGTTCCGGAACCGGCCACCTACACCATGTTGGGTGTTGGCCTCGTCGGTTTCTACCTGGCTCGCCGCAAGGCCTAGTCCTTCGCGCAGATCGGTAGAGATTCGGTCCTATACAGCGGCCCCGGGAAACCGGGGCCGTTTTTCTTTTTAGTGCGCGCGTCCCCCACCCGCCATCCTGGAACTTGGGAAACTTCTGGCCCCCCGATTAGTACTCCAGTTCCAATTTGTCATGCATGAACTCTAGGTAGAATCCCTTATCTTGATCGGGATCCAGCTTCCCGGCGAGAGGAACAAACGCAAGGGAGAGTTCATTTTGAGAAGGATCGTCGCAGCCGCAATATTTCTAGCCTTGGCTTCAATCAGTCAAGCGGCATTCATCAGGTGTTCTTTGCCCCAGTCCGACGTGGTTGTGAGCGCAGTCGGCGTGTCTGCGGTCTTTTTTTGCAACCCTGGAGGTGACAACCTGAACGGGGACGGATTGTCGATAACCCAAGTCAGGTTGCGTGTCAGCGGCTCGTTCCAGGAGAATGCCTCACCCGTGGGTCAGACCTACGGGGTGCTGTTCTCCAGCGTCAACAATGGCAGCACCCTGGGCTCAGGCAGTTTCACGGTCGGCCCCGTGAATTGTTCAGTATTCGGCGTAGGGGATGCCAATGGTCAGATCCTGGGCGCCTGCACTACGGTGGGTTTATTTGTCGCGGTGAATGGAGCTCCGGATTCCATTCCAGCCTTTACCGTTACCGTGACTGGTGGCTCAGGCTCAACCCCGCTGCCGTTCAACGCTTCGGCCTCCGTGGCCTACGAAGTGGAGACAGTGAGGATCGCTGAGGTACCCGAGACATCGGCATACATCATGGCCGGCATCGGACTTATCGGTGTTTATGTGGTACGCCGCAGCAAAGCCTAAGAACGGACGATCCAGCAAACGGTAGGACCGGTGGCCTAGACGCCAGTCCTACCGGGTAGACCAATAGTCCCAAAACTTTTGGCCTTAAAAAAACAGTACGGCTGACCCTCCACTACGTTCGTATTCCCTCGTTACTATCGGTTCAAGCCCGAGAGAGTGATTCCAATAGTTCGGGCACAACTAGATAGAAGAGCTCGAGAGGGAGAGATCATGAGAAAATTTTTTGCCGCTTCGTTGTTCCTAGGCTTAGCCTCGATCAGCCAGGCCGCATTCATTCAATGTGCTTTACCACAAGCTGATGTGGTGAAGAATTCCGTCAGCGCGTCCGCGGTATTCAGCTGCAACCCTGGGGGAGTTGGCGCATTCGCCAATGTCGATAGCGACGGGCTTTTGGTTACGCAGATCCGGCTCAGGCTCAGCGGCACGTTCCAGGAAAACGCTGCCCCTGTCGTTGGCCAATCCTATAGCGTGCTGTACTCTAGCACCAACACCGGCGCCACACTCGGCACAGGAAGCTTCACAATAGGCGGACTGAGTTGCACCGCTTCAGGTTTTGCCAATTCCGATGGGCAGGCTCTTGGCGCCTGCTCAACCACCAGCTCTTTCGTAGCCGTGTTCGATACGCCGGACTCGATTCCGAGCTTCACGGTCACGGTGACGGGTGGTTCCGGTTCCACTCCGCTCCCGTTCAATGGCTCGGCTTCCGTATTATATGAAGTGAATACGACGACGATCCCCGACCCCAACCCAGAAGTTCCCGAGCCTGCGACTTATACAATGATGGGTGCCGGCTTGGTGGGCCTCTTCATGGTTCGCCGCAAGGCCTAAGCCTGACCGGCGAACGCATCGCATTCAATCTTCATCACTTAACACTCTAGCGGCTCCGGGAAACCGGGGCCGCTTTTTTCGTACTCCGTTCCTCGTAGTACCGGCGCCACCCCTCAGTCCTACTCCGCTCCACCCTCCCCGCCCAAACTAACCAATCGCTTCCTAGACCTTCAAAGCCTCAAAATCAGTACATTTGCTCCTCTGGAGCACTCAGGTTTTCTCGGTAGTATCACCTAGCCGGGGCAAGTAAAACCTTAGCTTCCGGCGCAAGTTCGTACCAGAAAACGTGAGGAGTTTCATACATGAAAAAGATTTTCGCTACTTCGCTGTTCCTAGGATTAGCCTCCCTGAGCCAGGCGGCATTCGTGCAGTGCTCGCCGCCCCAAGCCGATGTGCTTATCAGTGCCGTTGGGACCACCGCGGTCTTCGCCTGCAATCTCGGTGGCAGCGGCGCATCTGCTAATCAGATGGGTGACGGCCTGACGATCACACAGATCCGTCTACGCGTCAGCGGCACGTTCCAGGAAAATGCCGGAGCACCGGGCCAGGTCTTCAGCGCCCTGTATTCCAGCAGCAACAACGGCAGCGGCCTCTCCTCAGGTGCCTTTTCCCTGGGCGCCGTTAACTGCACCGCTTCGCAAGCAGCCAACGGCGACGGCCAAGCCCTCGGCGCTTGCAACACTACGAGCGCCTGGGTTGGGGTAGCCGGCACTCCGGATTTCGTCTCCGCCTTCAGCGTCAGCGTGACGGGCGGCGCAGGCTCCAACCCGCTGCCGTTCAACGGCTCGGCCTCGGTGGCATACGAAGTCATGACGCGCTCTGAGGTTCCGGAGCCCGCCACCTACGCCACCCTGGGCTTGGGTCTGGTTGGCTTCTACATGACCCGCCGCCGCAAGGCTTAGTTCAGTTCTCTCCTTGTTACACCGGCCCCTGGAAACGGGGGCCGTTTTTTTTGCCCCGCGGTCTCAGAGGAACGCCGTCGTTTTAATCCCGCTGATGTCGAACCGCTTACGGCATCGCAGGTTCTTGCACACCGCCTTGTCGTCCAGCAGCACCATATAAGATGCGGACTTGGCGAATTTGGCGCGGTCCCGCTCATCGCCGCCCCCGGGCAGCCGGTCCTTCTTGGTGCGCAGCAGCCACGCCAGCTCAATCTCATTGGTCTCCCGGCAATAGGGGCAGGTGAGGCGCGCGGGCTTGGTGGTTTTCGATTCGTTGAAGAATGCTCGTTCGTCCATATGCGTTTAGTCCAGTGGGACCGCATCGAAGGCGCGGTCCAGCCTCTCTAGAAATTCGTCGATATCCGGCTGGGCGATGTTCAGAGGCGGTGTGATGCGGAGTACGTTGCCATACAGTCCGCCCTTGCCCACGAGGATACGTTGAGCGCGCGTCGCTTCCAGCACCGCAACGGTCTCCTTGGGCGCGGCTTCTTTGGTGCGACGGTCCCGCACCAACTCGAGCGCCAGCATCAGACCCATGCCCCGCACCTCGCCGATGAGCGGATGCTTCTCGGCCAGCGCGTCCAGCCCGGCGCGCAGATGGCGGCCCATCGCGTCGGTATTAGCCCGCAGTTGATTCTCCTCGATAAAATCCAGCACCGCCAGGGCTGCCGTCGAAGTGACCGGATTGCCGCCGAAGGTGGAAATCGTGGGCGAGGGAAACGCCGCGGCCACTTCAGGCTTGGCCACGGTCAACCCGATCGGCGATCCGTTGGCCAGTCCCTTGGCGCTCGTGATGATGTCCGGCACGACATCGTATTGCTCGATGCCAAACCACTTTCCGCCGCCCGTGCGTCCCCAAGCCGTCTGCACTTCGTCGCTGATGATGACGCCGCCATGTTCGCGCACGATGCCGGCCACGATCCCGAAATACTCTTTAGGCGGGGTGATAAAGCCGCCCACACCCTGAATCGGCTCGGCCAGAAATCCGGCCACGCGCCCCGGCGTGGTGGTTTGAATCAGCTCCTTCACGTCTTGCGCGCAGCGCACATCGCAGCTCGGATAGGTGAGGCCGAACGGGCATCGATAGCAGTACGCATTGTGCGCGAAGGTGATGCCTGATTGCGGAGCGCCGGACGTGCGCCAGGTGTGATTAGCCGTCAGCGCCACGGCCAGATTCGAACGCCCGTGGTAGGAGTGGCGCAAGGCGATGATGTCGCTGGAGCCGGTGTAGCAGCGCGCCGCCATGATGGCCGTTTCGTTGGCCTCGGTGCCGCTGTTGGTGAAGATGGACTTCGAGAGCGCGCCACCGCCCGGAGTGATTGAGGCGATGCGTTTGGCCAGCGCCACCATCGGCTCGGTAACGTAGACGCTGGACACGTGCTGGAGCTTGTCGACCTGCGCGTGCATCCTGGCGTTCACGTACTCATTGCAATGGCCGACCGAGACCGTGAGGATGCCTCCGAAAAAATCGAGGTACTGATGGCCGTCGATGTCCCAGACCCACTGGTCCTTGGCGTGGGTGACCACGAGCGGGTCCCGGAAGTAGTGGAAGACCGCGGGGAAGAGGAACTCGCGATCGGCTACCAGAATCTCCTGCTTAGTCACCTCATCATGGTGACATAATTAAAGCAGATTGACGACTTCGAGCCCGATCCTGCAACTGGTCGGCGCGGCACGCCGGCGCACGATGACCAACCTCGTTTGCGAGCAGCTCAACGTGGGCTTCCTCGCCGCCATGGCCGGGGCGATTTTGTTGCTGCTGATTGGCACGCAGATTCTGGACTGGTGGTGGCCCCTGGTCCTCTTCATCGGCGGCGCCGCCATCAGCGCCTGGCGCACGATGCGCTTCCTGCCTTCTCCGTACTCGGTGGCGCAATTGGTGGACCGCCGCCTGGACCTCAAGGATTCCATCTCCACCGCGTTTCACTACCTGCAACCATCGGAGAATCGGCTCCACAACTCGCCCGCCCTGATTGCCGCCCAGTGCGCGCAAGCCGAACAAGCAGCCGCTAGCGCTGATGCCGCCGCGGCGATTCCGTGGCGATGGCCCCGGCAGATCATGCCCGCTCTCGCCCTGACTGGCGTCGCGTTGGCGCTCTTCGTCGTACGCTACGGTACGTCCGGCCGGCTCGATCTGAGCAAGCCCATCGTTGAATCTGTCGCCGACTTTTTCCAGATGGCCTCGGACTCCGCCTTGGCCAAGAATGGCAAAGCGCCGAAACTACCGGGGCAGGATCCGCTCGGTATCGACATCACGCAGCCAGACCAGGACAAGCAGAAACTGGATCAGGCCACCGACCAGGCGTTAGATGTGGTGGACACGCCGGACGTCAACGCCGGCACCGAGAACGACGCCAAGCTTGATCAAAAGCAGATCAAATCCTCGGGCGGCGAAAAGGGCGGAGACGACCTCCAGGAGTCCGCCGAGGAAGGCGAGCGGAGCGCCGCCAATTCCAAAGATAAGGAGGGAGGCGACGGCGATTCGAGTAAAGCCAGCGACAAGGCCGCCAAGGACCAGAAGGCCGATCAGGCCGGCAAGCAGAGCGGCGGCGACAACTCCAATCTCATGGACAAAATGCGGGATGCGATGGCCAACCTCATGGCCAAGCTCAAGATTCCGCAGCAGCAGGGCGGCGCGCAAAAGCAACAATCCTCCAATCAAAAAGGCGGCAAGAAAGAGGGCGGTCAGCAGGACGCCGGCAGCGGGAAGAAGGGCGAAAAAGGCCAGGGCAATCCGGAGGGCAAGGGCGCGCCGAGTGACGATCCCGAGGCCAAGGGGAACGAGCCGGGCGAACAGCAGGCTCAGGCCGGCCAGGGTCAGAGCAACGACAAAGGCCAGGAAGGCGGCTCACCCAATGAAGCCAAGAGCGGCATGGGCAAGCAGGACGGCAGCAAGGATATTAAGGACGCCGAACAGAAAGCGGCCATGGGCAAGCTCAGCGAGATCTTCGGCAAGCGCGCCGAGAATATTCGCGGTGACGTGATGGTGGAGGTGACCAGCAGCAAAATGCAGCAGCTCCGCACCGGCTACACGCAGAAGAGCGGCGCCAATCACGGCGACTCAGGCGGGGAGGTCCATCGCGATGAGATCCCGCAGCATCTGCAACACTACGTGCAGCAGTATTTTGAGCAAGTGCGCAAGGGCGAGTCGACCGCCACGCCGGCGGCCTCAGTGCCCACCAAGCAGTAAGCCTTCCAGTTCCACCACGCTTCGCCACGCCGCGGCGAGCGATTCCACCTGCTGCTCGCGCAGCATGAACAGCGTGCGCTGCGCACTCAGCGCTTTGGGATACGCGACGGCCATCGCCCGAAAGTTACCCAGGTACGTTTGGTAGGCTTGCTCGGCCCGCGGGATCATCTCCACGCGGTAGCGCTCAGCCGATTGCAAGGCGTCCGCATAGTCCCGATACGCTCCCGCCAGACGAGACTGAAGCGAGAGCGCGACGCGACGTGATTCCAGACGCGCGGCCTCGCGATCAGCCTTGGCGGCGGCGATGTTGCCGCGATTGCGATCGAAGATCGGGATGCGCACGCCCACGTCCAAAAATGTTTCGAGACCCACGGGGCGCCGATTGATATCCAGCAGTTCCCGGTTGTAGCGCAGGCCGCTGCGGACTTCGAGATCGGGAATCCGGGCCACCTCGGCGCGCTTCACCGCTAGTTCAGAGCGTGCCAGCGAGGCCGACGCTTGCTCCAGATCGGGACTCTGTTTTTCCAGCGCCTGCTGCGTCGCGTCGATCTCGATCTTGGGCAGCGTATCGAAGTCGCCATCAAGTGCCTGCGGCGCGAGCGTACGATCCACCAACGCCGAGACCTGCCGCCACGTCCGCACCTGGGCGTTGCGCGCCATCTGCAGCCCCATCTCCGCGCGCTGCTCTTCCACCTCTGCTGCCAGCACATCAGGCCGATCCGCCTGCCCGACGTTGGCGAGTTCAAGCGCAATCTTCACTGTGTTCCTGGCGATCGCTGCCAGTTCAGTCCGCACTTCAAGCAGGCGCTGATCGCCCAGCCCCTGATAGAAGAGCATGCGCGCGGCGTTGACCACGCGCTGGCGTTCGGCCTTGGACATTGCCTTGGCTGAGGCCAGATCCTGGCCGGCGATGCCGCGGTCGAGCCCACGCTTACCGGCGGTGACAATCTGCTGCGAAGCAAAGCCGCCCCACTCGCCATATCGGATGATGGGCCCGCCGCTCACTTCGTCCGCGTTCAGCCCCACCGTCGGATTCGGATATGCTCCGGCCTGACGCCGGCGTCCTTCGGCGGCCGCGGTCTGCGCTTCGGCGCGCGCGACGGCAGGATTGCGTTCAACGGCCATGCGCTCAAGATCCTCGAGCCGCAGTCCCGCCGCCGAAACGGACACCGCCAGCAGGGCTCCCCAGCAGCAGGTCGGCTTCATTTCACACCTGCCGGTTTCTTCGGAGCGGGAGTGGCCGGCGGAGCCGGATGATGATGCTCGTGTCCGGCGCCAGGCATCGCCGGCTTGGGCACCGGCAGCGCGCCGCTCGCTTTCATTTTCATGATCTCGTCGAACTTACCGGGCGGCAGCACACGCACCATCGTCATCATGCCCATCATGGCCGCCGCCCATCCGCTGCGCAGTCCGTGATGCTCGGCCTTAGGCCGCACTTGGTGATCAAGGTTCATCCACATGTCCTGCGGATAGCCAGGCACTTTCTTCTTCTCCGGATCGTCGGCCGGATACGCACCCGCGCCATGCGACATGGGCCCCACCATCGTGACCATCTGGTTCATCATGTGATGCGGCAGATGGCAGTGCAGCATCCAGTCCCCGATATACTTGGCGTCGAACTCGATATCGCGCGCCTGCGCCACACCAACGAGCACCGTGTTTTGCGGAATCCACATGGTGGAGGGAATGCGCCCGCCCTCGGTGCCGGTAACGGTGAAAGTCACGCCATGCATGTGGATCGGGTGATGATCCATGCCAATGTTGATCAGGCGAATGCGCACGCGCTCGCCCTGGCGCACCAGCATCGGAGTGCAATCGGGCCCGGCCTTGCCGTTGAACGTGAGCCAGTTGAACTCCATGGCCAGCGTGTTCGGAACGTTGTTGTTAGGCAGCAGCGCCCACTCCTGAATCACCAGGCCAAAATCACGGTCGACGCGCGGTGTTTGTGGCTGCTTGGGATGGAGAATGAACATGCCCAGCATGCCCATCATTTCCTGCATGGGGAAATGCGAGTGGTAGAAGAACGTGCCGTGCTGGTGCAGCGTGAACTCATACACGAACATGCCGCCCGGAGGGATCGGGTCCTGGCCCAGGCCGAGGCTACCGTCCATCTCCATCGGCACCTCAAAGCCGTGCCAGTGGATCGCGGTCATCTCCGGCAGGTTGTTGTGGAACACCACGCGGACCCGGTCGCCCTCATTGGCTTCCATCAACGGGCCTGGCACGCTGCCGTTGAATCCCCAGGCGTCCACCGGACGGCCCGGCACAAACTCGGTGCGCACCACCATCGCCACCAGGTGAAACTCTTTGGCGCCGTTCACCATCCGGTGCGGCAGTTTTTTCAGGTCCGGGAGTTCGACGGGTTCAGGCGGTGCGTCTGCGGCTGCGAGCGCCGGTTTGCCCGCCAGGAGACCGGCTCCGGCCGACGCCAGCCGGCTAAAGAAACTTCTACGGTTGTTCATGGAAACACAATTCTCCTTCGACTTGTTTCAAACAAAACGAGACGACCGCGAGGAAGGTTGCTTCAGAGGCGAAGCGGTAGCAAGGGAGGACCCGGCCGAGCCAACGCCGTGGGAATAAGCCCGTTCAGGCTGGCGGTGGTTGCCTTTGGACTGGGCTCACTATGCGAGACCTCGAGTAGAACCGGCGCGTCACAGCCGTCATGTACTGGCGGGGTCTCCAAGGTGAGCTGTCCGCAGATTTTGGCAGACGCGGGGTGCTTGGAGGAATCGGGCGCTTGATGGCAGCTCTTCACCGGTTGCCGATCCGGCAACTGGCAGGCATCCATGCAACGCACCGCGCCAAGGAGCAGCGTGAGCGCTACGGCAACAAAAGCGCGGCTTTGGAACAGTTTTCTCAACTCTGCCCGAAGTGTAGCATGGCGCCCGGAAGCATGAGGTGGATACCCTTGGCCTCCGCTTCGTTGGCATCGGCGAACGCATGGGTGCGAGTGAGAGTCTCGCGTGCCGTGTCGAGAGCGGCGAAATCGACGGCCGCCGTGTAGCGCTGCGCAAAGTCCAACGCCCGCAGCAGCGCTCCGGCCAGCCCATTTTGCGACATGGCTCGCAACGCCATCAAATAGTTGTTGCGATAGACCGTGGGGATGATGATGCGGGTCTCGCCCGCAGCCACCAATTCGGCGTTCATCATGATGCGGCCCACGCGCCCGTTGCCATCCGCGAAGGGATGCACCTCGGAGATGAGGAACATCATGAAAGTCGCGCGATGGAGCGGCGCTGTCAAGCTCCGGTAGAATTCAAAGCCCTTGGCCAGCGTACCCTTCACCAGATCGGGCGCGACGAAGACCGTCGACCCGACGCGATTGGCCGCCGTCTTGAAACGGCCCGGCCCCTTGTCCGGCCGACCGCCCATGATCTGGGCGTGCCTCGCAGTGAGCAACGAGGTCAACTCCGCCGCGCTGCGCGGCAGGCGCGACATTTCTCCGGCCTCCGAGACCACTCTCCACGTGCCCAGCACGTCGTGGGCATCCTCTGGCCTCGCCTTCGGGATGCGGCCATGGAAGACCACGTCCACCGCTTCATCCACCGCAAACTCGGTGCCTTCAATGAAGTTTGAAAAGTACGCCTCGAAGAAGGGGAGCGCCGGCCCGTCGGTCAAGCGAGCGGGGCGCGTCACCGGCGGGGTACCGGCCAACTCGGCATGCAGGCGTTGGAACAGGTCCAGGCGGTGCGGATCATACGGCAAACCCGCCGCTCGCGCCGTTCCCAGGGGCGAGGCAAGCGGTGTATCGCGGGTCCCGAGCAAACCACCGATCAGTCCGTCGAGCTCCTGGAACTCCGGCTTCATGTCGAGTTCGTCAGCCACTCGGCGCGCATCATCCCGCAACTTCAACAGCGCCGTTTCCCCGCCCTGCCGCGTGAGCTCATCGAGGCGCTCCTCGATTTCGCGCTTAGTCAGGGTGCGCGCCACTCCGCGCCGGGCTCGCGATGGGCGCATGTTCTCCAGATACGCGCGCGCCGGCGAGGCGATTCGCAGGGTGCCGATGAAAGCCGGGTCAGACTCGATAGGCGGCGACCCTTTCCGAGGCCGCAGGATCACCCCGGGCAGTTCAATATCGCGCTTGTGGCCGGACACCAGGAATACCGAGCCGTCTGGCGCCCAACGGTAGTCTAGCGCGGTCCGATCCGAGATCAACGCGCCGGGGAGGTAGGCCGCAATCAGCGGCCAGAGATTCTGCTTGACGAGTAGCTCGGGAGCCGCCGTCAAATTGCGAGTGTAGAGGCGCGAAGCCAGCTTTCGCAGTTTGCCCTTTTTGACTTCCCGCGACACCGCCGCCACCGTGCTGGAGTCCGAGACAAAGACTTCAGGCAGATGCAAGAAATCGGGCATTAACAACCTCCAAACTCAGCATAACGCAAGTTTTCGGGGTTTAACAGCCCTCAAAAGTAATATTTCGAGACTTAACCGTGCCCGAGATACATCAACCAGCCCAGCCCAAACAGTGCTCCGACGAAGCAAAGAAGGCAGTAGCCACCGTAGAGCAGCCGCTCGCGGTCATTGCGCTTAGTCACGATGCCCATCACCACCGAAGCCAGGAGGGCAAACAGCAGGCTGGCTTCGAGGTGCGAAAGCGTCATCTTTGGCATATAGGTTAGGCCTTCCGCCCGGTGGCGATCTCAAAGGCATCCACCACAGCGAGGAGGTTCAGCAACCCCGCGCCCACCAGGAACTTGGTTCCGTAGTCATGCACGTGGCCCGCCACGTCAGGCTGGGCATAACCCATCCAGACAGTGAGCAGGTAGAGGATCCCGGAGCAGAGATTGGCCACGAAGCCGCCGCAATAGATCAGCGTCGTAAACAGATCACCTGTTTGCGGACTGAACATCGCGCCACGCATCATCAGACCGGCCAGCAGGGCCACCAGACAGCAGCCAAATAGCAGGGCCGCCCGCGTGGTTCGTTTGAGCATAAAGTGCCCGCCGCCGGGAATCAGCCACGCAACGGCAACAATGGGGAGCCAAGTGGCAATGGGAGCTTTGGAAGCTGACATGCTATTGGGAGTTTAGCACGGTATACTCAGTGAAATTGAGGAGTGAATGATTCGGGCAGCGATCGGAGGAGCAGCAGCTTTGGGGCTGGCCTTGGCGGCCGGTTGGTGGAGTGCTTCCGGCGAGCGAGATCCTGCGGCCGGCCAGGCGCGGCGCGACGTGGCAGCAGCGACGGCAGCGCTTTCCGCCGATGGCACCCCGGACTTTGCCCGCCTGACGGACCCGGTTGACCGTCGCGCTTTCACCGGCTGGTTCACGTTTCTAGCCGAGCTCCAGTTCTTCCGCCCCAGCGCGGAACTACCTGAAGGCGTAAGTGATTGCGCGGGCCTGGTGCGCTTTGCCTATCGCGAATCATTGCGCCGCCATACCGGCGAATGGGCTGCGCAATTGCGCCTTCCCGACGTACCGGCGCTGGGCTCGATCCGTAAGTACAGCTACCCATTAACGCCGCTGGGGGCCGCATTGTTTCGCGTGCGAGACGGCCGCTTTTCCGAAGCCGACATCGGCAACAGCGCCTTTGCCGAGTTCGCCGACGCCAAGACGCTGCTCCGGCACAACACCTTCTTCGTCACGCGAGACCTGACCGCCGCAGCGCCCGGTGACCTGCTCTTCTTCCATCAGCCCGGGCAGCGCTTTCCCTATCACGTCATGATTTATCTGGGCCCCAGCCGTGTGCAAACCGGCACGGGTCCGTATGTGGTTTACCACACCGGCCCGGACAGCCATTCGCCAGGCGAGATTCGCCGGCCCACCGTGGACGAGTTGTTCGCTCATCCCAACCCGCAGTGGCGTCCGCACCAAGGCAATCAACATTTTCTCGGAGTCTTTCGATGGAACATTCTAAACGGCTAGCTCTCGGCCTCGCTCTTGTTCTCGCGTGCCCTACGGTGGCGCAGGAAGAAGAGAGCCACGCCTATTTTTCGATCAGCACCCAGCGCACGTTTGCGCCCGGCGAAACGCCAACTGTCCAGATGTGGGGCACCGGCTTTGACGCGCTCGAGTTCCGGCTGTACCGCGTCAACGACCCGGTGACGTTTTTCCAGAAGCTCGAAGAGGACCATCGATTTGGCGGCGAGCCGGCGCCGCGGGCGGGCGGGCAGCAGCAAACGGCGCTGGAAAAGGTTCGGTCGTGGAAGCAGCGTTGGCGCGGGCGCATGAAGAATCTGATGCGGGCGCAATTCACGCGAGACTCGCGGCAGTCCTATCACGCCTGGAGTGCCGAGCGTGCCGCCGCAGCCAACAACTCCACTTACGCCAACCTGCAGACTTATGCCGACGTGCCGGTCCTCAACTCGCAGCAACTGGTGGCCAAATGGGAGCAGAAGCATGAGAGCGCCAATCGCTGGGATTCATCCAACGTGGCCATCCCTGTCAAAGAGAAGGGTCTCTATCTATTGGAAGCAACGGACGGCAAGATCCAGGCCTATACTGTCGTCTCGGTGACCGACATCGCAGCTATCACCAAGGCTGCGCCGGGCAAACTGGTGACGCGGGTGGTGCGGCGCGATACCGGCGCCCCGGTGCCCAATTGCCCCATCATCGTGCTGACGGGCGAGAAGAAGGACAAGCGCGTCGAAGGCAAGACCGATGCCAACGGAGTCTACGAGGTGGCGGCCAACGACGAGATCGCGCAGAATCGCGTGGTGCTGGCCAGGTCCGGCGCCGAGTTCGCGGCCGTCTCCGTCGATGGCAACCAATTCGCCAACCGCGCCTCCGATCGCCTCATGGCCTACATCTACACGGAGCGCCCGGTGTACCGTCCGGGCCACACGGTCTACTATCGGGCCATCCTGCGCGACAAACAAGACCGTGGCTACCAAGTGCCCCCGCCCACCGAGTACAACGTCGAGGTGCAAGACTCGGAAGGTAACCCGGTGCATCGCGAGCGCAAGACGTCCTCGCCGATGGGCACCCTGAGCGGCGAGTTCAAGTTGCCGGCCACGGCGCCGCTTGGCTACTACAACGTGCAGATTCGCGCGGGCGACAACATGCAGAGCGGCGGCTTCCAAGTGGAGGAATACAAGAAGCCTGAGTATGAGGTGCGCGTCACCACCAAGACACCGCGGATGATTCAGGGCGGCAAGATCGAAGCGACGATCGACGCCCGTTACTTTTATGGCGAACCGGTGGCCAAGGCTAAGGTAACGTACGTCGTCCACAAGTCCCGCTACTGGCTGCCCTACTATATGGATGACGCGGACGAGAATGAAGGCGGCGATGGCGATTCGCGCTATGCCGACAAGGAGCAGTTACTCGAAGAGAAAGGGGAACTTGATGCCGACGGCAAACTCACCATCGAGGTCCCGACCGTCGAAGCCGAGAACGATCTGACTTACAGGATTGAAGGCCGCGTCACCGATGCGGCGGGGCGCGAGATCACGGGTGCGGGATTCGTAGTTGCTACGGTGGGTCCCTACTTCCTGCGGGCCAGCGCCGACAAGTATGTCTACTCACCCGGCGACACGATCAAGGTGGGCGTGGAGTCTCGGGACTATGCCAACAAGGCAGTAAGCGGCGTAGCGTTCACCGCGGAGCTATCGGAATATAACTGGCGCGGCAAACAGAACAACACGGCTATCGCCTCGGCCAATGGCGTCACGGCGGGCAACGGCTCGGGAACAGCCGAACTCAAGATTCCGGCGCGCGGCGGCAGCTTCCACATCACGGTCACCTCCAAGACCCCGGGCGGCCGAACGGTGAAGGACCAGGAGTACGTGTGGGTTTCCGGCAGTGGAGCGGACTGGTCTGGCGCTCGCCAGGAACGCATCGAGATTGTGGCGGACCGCAAGTCATACTCACCCGGCGACACCGCCAAGATGCTGGTGATCGCGGGCAAGCCGAACGCGCATCTATGGGTTACGGTGGAAGGCAAAACGCTCTACAAGTCCTACTATGTGACGGCCAAGGATGGCACCGTCAACGTGGACGTGCCGATCACCTCGGACTTCGTCCCCAACATTTTTGTGAGCGCGGTGATGGTGCACGGCAACCAACTCGCGCAGGGCTCCAAGAGTCTGAAGGTTCCGCCGGACGCCTTCAAGATGTCGATCGAGCTGACGCCGTCGAAGCCTCAGTTTAAACCCGGCGAAGCGGGCGTCTATACGCTGCTGGCCAAAGACTCGGCGGGCAAGCCGGTGTCTGGGGAGTTCAGCGTCGGCGTAGTGGATGAGGCGATCTATGCAGTGCGCCCCGAGGGCACGCCCGATATCGTCAATCACTTTTACGGCAAGCAGTGGACGCGCGTTAACACCGATTCCTCGCTGAGCTATCACTTTCATGGCGAGGCCGGCAAGCGGCGCCTGCAACTGGCCTCAATCCGGCCGTTCCGCCCGCGCGCGCAATTAAAGCCAGACCGATTGGTGGAGCCCAAAGTCCGCAAGGCGTTTCCGGACACGGCCTTCTGGTCTGCCACCGTGCGCACCGACGCGGCGGGGCGCGCCGAAGTGAAGCTCAACTATCCGGACGCGCTCACCACGTGGCGCACCACCGTACGAGGAATTTCGGCCGATTCCAAAGTGGGCAACACGATCAACAAGGTGATCGTCCGCAAGAACCTGCTCATTCGGCTTTCGACGCCGCGCTTCTTCCGCCAGGGTGACACCATGACCGTCACCGCGATCGCGCAGAATTTCCTGCCCGACGAAAAGCAAGTGCGGATTTCGCTCGAAACCAAAGGACTCACGCTCGTAGACGGCGGAACCAAAGATCTCGCCGTGCCCAGCCGCGGCACGGCCACGGTTGACTATAAGGTGAAGGTCAACAACGTCGCCGAGGCGGTGCTGCTCGGCAAGGCGCTTACGGACGAAGAGTCCGACGCGCTGGAACTTACTATCCCCGTGATTCCTTTCGGCGTGAAGATGTCGCAAGCCCGCGGCGGCGCCATCTCGGTGGGTAAGACCAGTGAGGAATCCGAGATCACGTTCCCTGACGGCATCGAGCCCACCTCGCGGATGCTGGATCTGTCAGCCTCGCCTTCGGCGGCTGGCGCGCTGTTTGAAGCACTGGAGTATCTCACCTCGTTCCCCTACGGTTGCACCGAGCAGACGATGTCGAGCTTCCTGCCTAACGTGATCGTGTCGAAGACCGTACAGAGCCTCGGGCTCAAGACCACCATCAACGAGGCAGTGCTGCAAAAGCAGATTCGCGCCGGACTGGACCGCCTCTACCACTTCCATCACGAAGATGGCGGCTGGGGTTGGTGGGAATCGGACGAGAGCGACCCGTTCATGACGGCCTACGTCGTGGCAGGCTTGGCGCAAGCCAAAACGGCGGGCGTGAAGATTGAGGAAGAGCGATTGACCAATGCCGTTAAATGGCTGCGCGAAAGCGAGAAGCTGGCGAAGGCCAAGCCTGACCTGCGAGCCTATGCCGCTTACGCCTCGGCAATCGCTGGTGCGCCGAATGCCGAGTTGACGAATGAGCTCTACGGCCAGCGCGCGTCGCTGTCGCCCTATGCGCTCGCCTTTGTCGGTTTGACACTGGAAGCAGCCAAGGACAAGCGCGCCGCCGAGATTGCGACGGCGCTCGAAGCCAGGGCGAAGTTGTCGGACCTGGAAGCGTGGTGGGAAGCGTCCCAGGACTACCTGATGGATGTCGACGTGGACTCCTCGCCGGAGGCGACGGCGTACGCCCTCAAGTTCCTGGCGCGTCAGAAACCGGACAGCGCCTTGCTGCCTAAGGCCGCGCTCTATCTGGTGAACCATCGTAACCAGGGTTACTACTGGAACTCCACCAAGCAGACGGCGATGGTGATTTACGGCCTCACCGAATTCGTCGGCCGAAGCGGTGAGTTGAAACCCAACTTCACCGCCACTGTGTACGTCAACGACAAGGCCGTGCTCACCAAGCGCTTCACGGCCGGCGACGCGTTATTGCCGGCGACGCTGCACCTGACAGCCGATCAGCTCTCCGCCGGCCGCAACAAGATCCGGGTCACGCGGGAGGGCGACGGGCGGCTCTATTGGTCAGCCCGCGGCGGCTACTATTCGCAGGCCGCCAAGCTGGCCAATCGCGGCGGCCATCAACTGGAAGTGGCGCGCGAGTATTTCAAGATGACTCCCAATAAGACCGGCGACAAGATTGTCTACGATCTGGAACCGGTGCAACCGGCTGGCGTGAAGCAGGGCGACGTGATCGCCGTCAAGCTCACGGTCACCGGAGACGATTGGCGCTATCTGATGGTGGAAGATCCTATCCCTGCTGGCGCCGAGATGATCGAACGCGATGACCTCTACGAGTTCCGCGCCAAGCCGACGTGGTGGGAAGCCTGGTACACCAAGCGCGAACTGCGCGACGATCGGGCTGTGTTCTTCCAGACATGGTGGTCGCGAGGCGCCAACCGCTTTACTTACTTGATGAAGATCGTCAATCCCGGCGACTTCCGCGTGAGCCCGTCGCGCGTGGAGCCGATGTATCAGCCGCAGTACTTCGCGGCCGGCGAGGCGTCTAGCCTGGAGGTGACGCGATGAACCCGTTCCGCGCTTGGACCCGCCCTGCGGCGATGTTGGAGCAGATTACCGGCCTCGCCGCACTCGGCGGCCTCTGGTATTGGTGGCTGGGGATCGCCGAAACAACCACCGGGCGAGTGTTGCTGTCGCTCGCCGTGCTGCTGTTGCTCTTGGCAGGAGTCTGGCTGCTGGTACGTCGTGGCCGCGCACGCCTGGCAGACCCGGACCAAACCGGCTCGACGGGAGTAGCGCTCACCGCGCTGCTGCTGCTCGCGATGAGCTTGGCGGCCGCCTACTACTTGATCTGGTGGGTTCCTGAGCTGAAGGGAATGTGGGGCCAAGTGGCCAGCGTCGCGTTGCGCTTCGGCGCGGCGTTCGCGCTCGTGGCTACTTTCTGGGCGAACCTGTTGGGCTCACTAGCCGGGCGCTCCAAGGGTTAGACTTCAACGCCGCAACAAAGCCGCTGCCTCGAGATAGCCTCGCTCCTCGGCCAGTTCGGCCGCAGTTTGTCCTCGCCCGTTCAGCGCCGTTCGATCAATGCCGCGGTCAAGGAGCAGCCGCACGATTCTGCCATGCCCACCTTC
>JAYTKJ010000223.1:0-11501 GCA_043730365.1 Acidobacteriota bacterium
ATTAGGGACACCCCTGCGATTAGCCAGTAAGTGTTCGGAGACAAAACAAAGCGGCCCGGCACTCGTCAAGAGTATCCGGGCCGCCATTCTCTAACCGGATTTTGCGTACTACTTGGCCACCTGAACCAGCACGGCCTGCGCCTGTTCCATCGTGAACTCTTCCACCTTGGAGGAGATGTTCATGGAACAGAACTTCGGCCCACACATGGAGCAGAAGTGAGCGTCCTTGAAGCCGTCTTCGGGCAGCGTCTCATCGTGATACGCCTGAGCGGTCTCGGGGTCGAGCGAGAGCGCGAACTGCTTCTTCCAATCAAAGCGATAGCGCGCGCGTGAGAGCTCGTCGTCGCGGTCTCGTGCGCCGGGCCGGTGCCGGGCGATATCGGCGGCATGGGCGGCAATCTTGTACGCGATCAAACCCTGCTTGACGTCCTCTTTATTCGGTAGCCCCAGGTGCTCCTTGGGTGTCACGTAGCAGAGCATCGACGCGCCGTACCAGCCAATCATCGCCGCGCCAATAGCGGAAGTAATGTGGTCGTAACCGGGAGCAAAGTCGGTCACCAGCGGGCCGAGGGTATAGAACGGCGCCTCGTGGCAGAGTTCCTTTTCCTTCTCCACCTGCATCTGGATTTGATCCATCGGAATGTGGCCAGGACCCTCGATCATCACCTGGACGTCGTACTCCCAGGACTTGCGAGTGAGCTCTCCCAGCGTCTTGAGCTCGGCAAACTGCGCTTCGTCGCTGGCGTCAGCCAGACTGCCCGGACGCAGGCCGTCCCCTAACGAAAAACTCACATCGTGCTTCTGCAGCACTTTGCAGATTTCGTCGAAGTGCTCGTAGAGGAAGTTCTGTTTGTGGTTCTTGACCATCCATTCGGCCAGGATAGACCCGCCGCGCGAAACGATACCTGTAATGCGCTTGGTAGTCAGCGGTATGTACTGAATCAGCACGCCGGCGTGGATCGTCATGTAGTCCACCCCTTGCTCGGCCTGCTCCTCAATCACCTCAAGCATCACCTTGATGTTGAGATCTTCGACACGGCGTACGCGGGACAGCGCCTCGTAAATCGGCACGGTGCCGATCGGGATCGGCGAATGCTCGATAATCGCCTTGCGGATGGCGGGTATGTTTCCGCCCGTGGATAGGTCCATCACGGTGTCGGCGCCATACTTGACGGAATAGCGCAGTTTCTCGAGTTCGCCTTCAATGTCCGACGTGGTCGCCGAATTTCCGATATTGGAATTGATCTTGCACTTCGACGCTACGCCAATGGCCATCGGCTCCAGCGCGGTGTGATTCCAGTTGGCGGGAATGATCATCCGCCCGCGCGCCACTTCCGAGCGCACCGTCTCGACGGGCAGTTGCTCCTGGCTCGCGACAAACTCCATCTCCGGAGTGACCACGCCTTTCCGAGCGTAGGCCAACTGCGTCCGCACCGGGTCTGACGCCCGGCTCTTTACGTATTCTGCGCGATTCATCAGTTATTAGTGTAGCGGCTCTACGCAGGCGCTACGATAGTGCCATGACGGTATGGCGCGCGGCGCGGGCCTCGTGCAACGGGACGTCTTCTACAACTCCCGTGCCGGCACCTGGGCGCAAGCGGGCACGCCGAAGCAGCCGAACTGATAAAATCCGGACAGCAACCTATATGTATCTGCGTCGCTCGGCCCTTTGTCTCGTCGCGGCCCTACCGGTCCTCGCGGCCCCTGTTGAGTTCAATCGCGACATCCGCCCGATCCTGTCCGATCGCTGCTACTCCTGCCATGGCCCGGACAGCGTGAATCGCAAGGCGAACCTCCGGCTTGATGTCGAAGCCTCGGCGCGCCCCAAACTCGCCGCGGCACTCGAGCGTGTCACCTCAACCAGCAAGGCCACGCGGATGCCGCCGGTGTACGCAGGCGCCGGGCTCACCGATCCGCAGGTCGCGCTGATCAAACAATGGATCGCCGAAGGGGCGCAGTGGCAGAAGCATTGGTCCTTCATTCCGCCGGTCCGCCTTGAACCGCCAGCCGTCAAGAACACGACTTGGGCGAAGAACGAAATCGACAGGTTTATCCTGGCCCGCCTGGAACGCGAAGGCCTCCAGCCGGGACCCGCCGCCGAGCGCGCCACACTGATCCGCCGCCTTTCGCTTGACCTCACGGGCCTGGCGCCATCGCCCGCCGAAGTGGACGCGTTCGTCAACGACGCCTCGCCCGCCGCCTACGAAAAAGTGGTGGACCGTCTCCTCAACTCGCCCCGCTATGGCGAGCGCATGGCCACGCGCTGGCTTGACGCTGCGCGCTATGCCGATACCAACGGCTATCAAACCGATGCCGAGCGCTTCATGTGGCGTTGGCGCGATTGGGTGATCGACGCGTTCAATCGCAACATGCGGTTCGATCAGTTCACCATTGAGCAACTGGCCGGCGATCTGCTTCCCAACCCGACACTCGATCAACTGATCGCCACGGGCTTCAACCGCAATCATCGGGGCAACGGCGAAGGCGGGTCGATCGCCGAAGAGTTCATTGTCGAGTATCATGCCGATCGCGTCGAGACCACTTCCACCGTATGGATGGGGCTCACGATCGGCTGCTCACGCTGCCACGATCATAAATACGATCCCTTCACGCAGAAGGAGTTCTACCAACTCACCGCGTTCTTCAACAACCTGAACGAGAAGGGCAAAGTCTTCAAGTACGGCAATTCACCGCCGATGGTGCCGGCGCCCACCACAGCGCAACAAAGCGGCCTGGTGAAAGTGGAAGCGACAGCGGCCGCTGCCAGAGCCGCATTTGCCGCCACTGCCGCGGCCCGCGCCCAAGGCCAGACCGAGTGGGAGAAGACCATCGCCGCCGGCACGGACTGGCAACCCCATCGCTTCCTGCTCGAGCACTTTCGCCTCGATGGCCCGGGTGAGGCTCTGCGCGCCAAGACCAAGGATGGCGAGACTGTTTTCGCGCCCAGCGCCGCGCGTTACGCGCAAGCGCCCGTCTTCGATGGGAAACGCTACCTCGACGCCGACGATATCGGCAACTTCGGCTTCCAGGACAAATTCACCGTGGCGGCGTGGTTCAAGTCCGAAAGCCCCGATGGCATTATCGTTTCGCGGGCCGAAGATCGCGAAGAGCAGCCGGGGTGGGGTCTCCACCTCAAGGGCGGCAAGCTCCAACTCAATCTGGTGCAGCGCTGGCTTGACGACTGCCTGCGCGTGGAGACCGAGAAACCCATCGCGCTGAATGAGTGGACGCATGTGGCCGCCTCCTACGACGCCACTCGCGTCGCCGACGGCATCAAGATCTATGTCAACGGCGAGCCGGCCAAGCTCCGCGTAATTGTCGATGATCTGAACCAGACTTTCACGGCCAAGGAGCCGCTCCGCATCGGCGCCGGGCACGGACTGCGCTTCCGGGGCGCTATCGGCGACGTGCGGCTCTACGGAAATGCGCTCACCCCGCGCGAGGCCGCCGAGTTGGCCAGTCGCCAGCCTTTGGACGTCATCGCCCGGATCCCGGCTGCGCAGCGCACAGCTGCACAGGCTAGCAAAGTCGAGTCAGCCTACCTCGATCAGTTCGCTCCCGCCGAAATCCGCGCCTCCTGGACTGCGCTGCGCACAGCCGAGCATGACCTCACCAAGTACCTCGAAGGCTTGCCCACCGTGATGATCATGCGCGAGATGCCCAAGCAGCGCGAGACCTTCCTGCTCAAGCGCGGCGCCTATGATCAACCGGGGGACCGAGTTTTCCGCGCCGTGCCAGCCTCGCTGCCGCCCATGGACAAAGACGCGCCGCTAGACCGGCTCGGGTTTGCGCAGTGGCTCGTCAGCGGCCGTCATCCGCTGACGTCGCGCGTCATGGTCAACCGCTTTTGGCAGATGATGTTCGGCACCGGTATTGTGAAGACCGTGGAAGACTTCGGCTCGCAAGGCGAATGGCCGGTGCATCCAGAGTTGCTCGATTGGCTTGCCACCGAATTCATGCGCAATGGTTGGGACATCAAGGCTACGCTCAAGACCATCGTAATGAGCGCCACCTACCAGCAGAGTTCTCGCGCCACGCCGGACCTGCTGCAGCGCGACCCGGACAATCGCTTGCTGGCTCGCGGCGCGCGCCTGCGGCTACCGGCCGAGATGGTTCGCGATCAAGCGCTCGCCATGGCCGGGCTGCTGGTGGAGCAGTTGGGCGGGCCGTCGGTGAAGCCGTACCAACCGGCCGGGCTGTGGAAGGAACTCGCCGGCGGAACCGACTATCAGCGCGATCATGGAGCCAGCCTCTATCGGCGCTCGCTGTACACATACTGGAAGCGCGCCGTGCCGCCGCCGGGGATGATGACGTTTGACTCGGGCGGCCGGGAGATCTGCACGGTACGCGAGTCGCGGACCAATACGCCGCTCCAGGCCTTGACGTTGATGAACGACGAAACGTATCTCGAAGCGGCGCGCAAGATGGGCGAGCGTATGATGCTCGAAGGCGGCTCCACGCCGGCCTCACGTCTCGATTTCGGCTTCCGCCTGGTGGCGGCGCGCGCACCGCATGAACGCGAGCGCGGCGTGTTGCTCACCAGCCTGCATCGTCACCTGGACCGCTACAAGACCGACACGGCCGCAGCCGAGAAATGGCTGGCGCAAGGCGAGTCGCCCATCAATGCGGCCTTTGACAAGAGCGAACTGGCCGCCTATTCCACGATTGCCAGCATGCTGTTGAATCTCGATGAAACGGTGACCAAGGAATGATGAACGAACTGACTCGCCGCTATTTCTTCTCGCGCTTGTCGACCGGTCTTGGGATCCCCGCGCTTGCCTCGCTGCTGCCCGGCGCCGAGGGCGACACCGCGCCGCACTTTGCCGCCAAAGCCAAGCGCGTCATCTATCTGTTCCAATCAGGCGGCCCTTCGCAACTCGACTTGTTCGATCACAAGCCCGGCCTCGTGAATCTGCGCGCCAGCGAGTTGCCTGATTCGGTCCGCCGCGGCCAGCGCCTCACCGGGATGACCGCCACCCAGACCGCGTTCCCGATCGCGCCCTCCATGTACAAATTCGCGCAGCACGGCAAATCCGGCGCGTGGCTGAGCGAGTTGCTCCCGAACCTGGGTAAGGTGGCCGATGACATTGCGTTCGTCAAATCCATGCACACCGAGGCGATCAATCACGATCCGGCGGTGACGTTTTTCCAAACCGGCTTTCAGATTGCCGGCCGCCCGTCCATCGGCGCGTGGCTCGCCTACGGGTTGGGCTCAGACAATAAGGATCTGCCCGCGTTCGTCGTCATGGTGTCGCAAGGCACGGGGAGTCCGAACGATCAGCCGCTCTATGACCGGCTCTGGGGCTCCGGGTTCCTGCCCACGCGCTATCAGGGCGTCAAGCTCCGTTCCATCGGCGACCCGGTGCTCCACCTGCAGAATCCGGCGGGCATGAACACCGATGGCCGCCGCCGCTTCATCGACGATGTGAACGCGCTCAACCAGATCAAGCTCGAGGAAATGGGCGACCCTGAAATCTCCACGCGCATCGCACAGTACGAGATGGCGTATCGCATGCAAGCCTCGGTGCCCGAGCTAACGGACCTGGCCAAAGAACCTGACCGGGTGTTCGAGCTGTACGGCCCGGAGTCGCGCAAGCCCGGCACCTTCGCCGCCAACTGTCTGCTGGCCCGCCGTCTGGCCGAACGCGGAGTGCGTTTCATTCAGCTTTTCCATCGCGGCTGGGATCAACACAACACCCTGCCCAAGGCGATCCCTGGCCAGGCGCATGATATCGATCGCGCCAGCTACGGCCTTATCACCGATCTCAAGGAGCGCGGCCTGCTGGACGACACGCTCGTGGTGTGGGGCGGCGAATTTGGCCGTACGGTTTACTGCCAGGGCAAGCTCACGGCCGATGACTATGGCCGCGATCATCACCCGCGCTGCTTCACGATGTGGATGGCTGGCGGCGGCATCAAGCCCGGCATGTACGGGGAGACCGACGATTTCTCCTACAACGTCGCCTCAGATCCCGTGCATGTGCATGATCTGCACGCCACCATCATGCAGTGCCTCGGCGTGGATCATACCCGGCTCACTTACAAGTATCAAGGTCGCCACTTCCGGCTGACCGATGTACATGGGCGGGTGGTGAAGGCGCTGCTGGCGTAGTTGGGCGCGTTAGCTGTGCGCGCATCCGATCAGCACGGCCGCCGCGCCTGTCGCCGCGTCGGGCATGAACTTGGATGTGCTCGATCCCTTCGAATGGACCTTGTTCATGGACACCGAGTTCCAGGCGCCGGTGGCGGGGTCCTGATGTTGAGCCAGCCAACCGATCGCGCGCTTCAGCCCGGCATCCGAACATTCCACGCCGGCTTCTCGCGCGGTGAACGCCGCCCACGCCGTGGCGTAGGGATTGGCTCCGGAATGGGCGGGCTTCTTCTCACGCGCGGGCCAGGGACCCAGCGCCGCCGTGCTCCAACCGCCGTCGCTTGATTGCGCCGCCCACAGATCCTTCAGGACGGCAGACTTGGATTCCTCGTCGTGTTTGGCGCTGAACGCAATCCATCCCATGCGATGGTGGAGTGGCTGCTTGGGCGCCTCGCGTTTCAGATAGCGTCGCAGGGCCTCGACGCGATCAGCGGCTGACTCAGTGGGATAGACGGACAACGCCCTCGCCGCTAGGTGGCGCCCGCCACGTCCAGCGTCGGCTGCGGGGGATTGTGGCCAGCAACCGAGACTTCACGCCTTGCACCAAACTATTCTCCAGAGGACGGGGCTGTTTCTCGCCCAAGACCTGACGCGCGAACAAATACGACAGTCCCGAGTGTCAGGAGACGCAGGCTCCACCATGACTCTGCGCTGGTTTCCAATCGGCCCATTTCTGCTGCCGGGCTTCGAGGAACGTAAAGGCTTTCTGGCGTTCCCATTCGAAGGCCTGTAGCAGTGGCTGGGTGGCGACGACTGCAAGACAGAGAGCGGCCAAAGTCCTGAGAGCGTGATGAAGCATCATCCGATCACGCTACGCGAAAACTGGATCCGGAGAAAGATCCACAATGAGCGGATACGAAGGAGCCACTTTGTTAGATCGGCTTGTAGCGCAACGCCAGCAACCTCGTTGCCAACGTGATATCGATATCGGCGATCAGCAGGCCTTCCTGTCCGTAGGGCTGGTGCGTGAGTAGCGTGCCATCGGGCCGGGCGACCGCCGAAGTTGTGGGCGACCCAGCGCTGGCGTAGTTGACCGCTGCGAAGTAGCAGGTATTCTCGGCGGCCCGGCATAACACAGCCTTCTCATGAAACGTGTTGGCAGGATGGGCGAACACCGCTGGGCGGAAGCTCCCCGGTTCGGCTTCAGAAAAGTGCGGGCTGAACACGATGTGCGCGCCTTGCCGCGCCGCCCAGCGGACTGTTTCCGGATAGCGCCAGGCCTCGTGACAGATCGCGATTCCGAAGGTCAGGGCGCCCGCTTGGAAGACACGCCGGCCGGTGCCTGCCGAATAGGTATCGTCCTCGGTGGGGTCCAGTTGTACTTTGTCCTGGAAGCCGGCGATAGTCCCGTCTCGATTGACCACCCTCGCGGTGATGAGCGGCTTACCACCATCCTCCACGCGTTCGGTGCCGAGGATCACCACGACGTTCGCTTGCGCGGCCGCGCGGGCAATAGCATGTCGCGCGCGCTCGAGGAATAGCGGATCGGGCGGCGGAATGGGCTTGCCGACGCCACGCAAGCCCGGCACAAAGCACTCGGGGAAGCAGATGACGGCGGCTCCCTCGGTCGAGGCTCGCGCGATGGCTTCTTCGGCCAGTTGGATCGATTCGCCGGGAGACGCCGGAAACCGGAGGTTAGCGAGTGCAATTCGATGGGCGCTCAAGTGGGAATTTTAACAGGGCCGCGAAGTTCGTGAAAGCACTGAACTCCGTAACGGCCTTGGGTCCCTGGTTAAAAAATGGTTGCCACCTCCCGCTAGTTCTGTCTCGCGATTGCGCTTCTCGTGTTGAACTCGGGTATTGAGTTGAAAACCGGCATGATTAGCGATTAGAGGCAGGCAGCAGGTTTTTTCTGAACGGTGTACAGCAAATACAGTAGTTCGTATGGGCGTGCGGGTCAAAGCAGGTTATGGCCCACAGTTGAGCCTGGTGATCGGCGGCGCGTATCAGACGACGAACCTGCAAGGCATCGGCGTGATCTTCCCCGGTTTTCCGTCGCGCGTGGGGCCCTACCGCACCTTCAACGCGCGGCCGGTGTTGACGCAGACGGTGCTGGACCTGAGTCTGCTCGAAGAAATCCGCGCCTCGCGGGAGCGGATCAGGGAAGTAAAAGAAGAAGCGGAAGTGACCAAGGAAGCGACGATATTCGCGGTGCTGCAACTCTATCTGCAAGCGCTGGAGGCCGAATCGCGCGTGTCCGCCGCGCAAGCACGGCTGCGCACGGCCGAGGGTGTGCTGGTCCAGACAATGGACCGGGAACAGGCGGGCGCGGCCAGCCGGCTCGACATCGAGCGCGCGTGAGGAGCAGGAGAATGAGCGGGTGGTGGTGACGGCGGCCAAGTGACGCTGGATCCGGTGGTGGAGACGAAGCGGGTTGACCGTGCGGCGGGCCGGGCCGAGGTACGCGCGGTCGAATCGCGGCTGCGCGTGGAAGCGCTGGAGACTCGGAGTGCCGAACGGCGGCGGTGGCCCAAGCTGGGCGTTGCCGGCGACTATGGTGTGTTGGGTGCGGTCCCGGAGCAGTCGCTCTCGACCTATGCGGTGGGCGCGACGTTGAAGGTGCCGTTGTGGACGAGCCGCCGGATCGAGAGCGAGATCGCCGCCGCGCGGCTTCGCAGGCAGCGGACCGAACAGGCTTTGCGCGACGCGCGATTGCAGATCGCCCAGGAGATGAAGGAGACCCGGATCGAAGAGGATGGGCACCAACCTCGATACGGTGGTGGCGCAGGCCGAAGATCAGGAGATCCGGCTGCGATATCAGAATCAACTAGCGCGGGCGCGGATGGCGCGGGCGACCGGCGACGTGTATGGGTTTCTGAGCGGGGACTAGAGCTAGAGGCGTTCGAAGGCTGTCCGGATGAATTCCGGCTCAGCGGGCTCACCGCGATTGGGCAAACCCATGGTGCGGGACCAACGGTGAATCCAGGAGAAGCCGCTGGGGCCGTAGTAGGCATCGCGAGATTGGTAGACGGGATCGGCCAGCACGGCTTCGAGCGGGTCGATCCGGTAGCCGCGCCGCTCGATCATAGCGAGAATTTCCGGCAGGGCGTGGGCGTTAAGGAGGCTGACGTGCAGCAGCAAAATCTGGGGGATCTCGCGGCCAAAGACCTCCACGGAACGCTCCTCAAAAAACGCAAAGATCGAGTCGAGGTAGGGCAAATAGGCGGCGCGAATCTGCGACGCGGCAGCTTGGTCATGCTTGGCCGCGGCATGGCCGTAGAGGGCGGCGAACATGTAATCGGAGTTGTCGAGAGTGACCGGCGCAACCCGATAGCCTTGCCCGGCCAAGAATCGCTCCAGCCCTTGGCGTTTGGCCTCGTCCGGACCGGCATGGAGGAACGGGTGGCGGAAATAACGAGGCTTGGTGACGCGGGCCAGCGCCTGATGGCACCTCACAATGTCGGCCACATATGTTTCGAGCGGCGTGTTGTTCAGGTCCGGGTGGGTATGGGTATGGTTGCCGAGTTCAGCACCGGCGAGGAGCCATAGCCTGAGCAGTTGGTCGAGTTGAGGCGGCGCCAAGTCCATGCGGCCGGCGTTCACGAAACCAGTGAGTGGAATCTTGCTCCGCCGAAACGGCGCGAGGAAGTCACGGTTGAGCTTCAGCAATTCTGTGGGCGTGGACGCTGTAGGCCAATCGCCCCCGCGGGGAAGATCGTCAATCGTGATGGCGACGGTGCGTTGGGTGGGCTTGGCCAGCGCACCTAACGCGGGCGCCAGAAGGAGGAACTCACGCCTCCGGATCACCTACTTGATGGCCGCTTCAATCGCCGCGGTGAGCTCCTTGGACTCCGGTTCGGTGGACGGCCCAAAGCGCTTGATCACCTTGCCATCCTTGCCCACCAGATACTTGGTGAAATTCCACTCCGGCGCGCTGGTGGACTCAGTCAAGTATTTGTAGAGCGGAGTCTGGTCCGCGCCTTTTACCGAAACCTTGCCGGACATCGGAAACGTGACGTGATGGGTGCGCGAGCAGAACGCTTTGATCTCTTCATTGGACCCGGGCTCCTGGCCGCCGAAATTATTCGCCGGCACGCCGAGAACCACCAAGCCCTGGCTGGCATACTTCTTGTTGAGTGACTCCAGACCGGAGTACTGAGGGGTGAACCCACACTGGCTGGCCGTGTTGACGATCAACACAGCTTTGCCTTTGTATTCCGAGAGCGGCATGTCTTTGCCGTCGATCGACTTCAATATGAAGTCATGGATGGTAGCGCTGAATGACGAAGCGGCCATGAGGATTCCTAACAGAAGAGAAGACTTCATCGCTTAGTTTTAGCACGGATCTTCACGAAGGTCCGCCGCCGCGCCTCTCGCGCGCCGGGCTAGGATATCGCGAGCGATCTCCTCACGTTGATCGGGAGTTTCAGAATTGCTGTAGAGTGCCGGTTGCTTACGCTCGGGGCTCGGTAGCGAGTCGCGGTTGATGCGACACGCTAGTCCAACGCGGCGGCGTAGGCCATTTGAGTGAAGGCCGAGCGTTCGGCGCTGCCGCCTTCGCGATGAATCATGAAGATGGTGATGAGGTCTTTGTGCGGGTCGACGGCGTAGAAGGTGCCGTAGCGGCCGCCGTGACCGTAGCTGCCGGGTGAGAGGAACGAGAGCGAGCCAGTGGGTTCGGTGACGACGAAATTGCCGAGTCCCCAGCCAGCGCCGGGCGTGCCGGTGCGGATCGAGCCGGTTTGATTGGACGTCATGACTTCAATCGCGGCTTTGGAGACGAGGCGCGCGCCGTTGAGCGTGCCGCCGTTCAACATCAACTGATAGAGGTTGTAGAGATCCGATGCGGTGGAGTAGACGCCGCCTTCGGGGAGTGAATACTTGGCGCCGGTACGGAACTTCATGGCGCCTTCGCCAAGCGGGTCGGCTGTGTATTTGAGGGTCTTGCCATCCTTGAGAATGTAAGCCGTGGGCATACGGTGATGCTTGGCGGCGGGCGGGAAGATGTAGGTGTCGTTCATACCGAGCGGCTTGAAGATACGCGTTTCGAGGAACTCTTCAAAGCGGAGCCCGGAGTATTTCTCGATGAGGCGGGCCAGCGTGGCGATACCGGTATTGGAGTAAGACCACTGCGTGCCAGGATGGAAGAGCAGCGGCTGTTGAGAGAGGATGAGCGTGACGTCGGCGAGCGATTTGTGCAAGGCGCCGTGGAGTTCGCCGATGCCCGGGGGCGGGTTGAGCGGCATGCCGGCGGTGTGGGTCATCAGGTCGCGGATCGTGACGAGGCGCGCGGGCTTGACGAGCAGTTGATCCTTAGCGGGCACCCAACAATTAGTTCACAATCTGTTTGGGATGGAGAGTGTAATTCCAGCGGCCGAGAGTGTCGTGAGGTAGGAGGTTGAGCCGGCGC
>JAYTKJ010000224.1:0-10162 GCA_043730365.1 Acidobacteriota bacterium
TGCCGGCGGGTTTGCCAACGCTGCCCGCGCTGTCGCGCACCTGCTCGATCGCTCGCACCAAATCGGGATGGCCCAGTTGGCCCCACAAGTCCAGATTGAGTGAAAGATCATAGGGGCCGAGCATTACCGCGTCGATCCACGGCTCGCGCGCCAAGGCCGCGACATTAGCCAGGCCTTGTCGCGATTCGATCTGAATCATCACGAACAGGTTCGATTCGATCTCATCCCAGCCGGCGCGGTCCAAGCTTTTGTTGTGCTCGATCGCCGGCCCGCCAGGACCCCGGCGTCCCTTGGGCGGTGTGAAAACCGCGTCGCGCAGGATATCGATCTGCGCCTCCGTTTCAGTCCACGGAATCATCAATCCGGAGGCGCCCATATCGAGGTACTTCCTGATGACGTGATAGAGGCAGGCTTCCGGGCGAATGAGAAGAGGAAAATCCAGCAGCCGCGCGGTTCGGCATAGCTCTTCGGCTTGGCGCAGGCTGCAGGAACCGTGTTCGAGATCAAGGACGGCGTAGTGCATGCCGGTGTCGCGAAAGATTTCCAGGTAACCCGCCCAGAAGTCGTTGGTGAGCAGCGGTCCGATGGTGCACGCGCGATCCCGGACCCGTTGTTTGAGTTTGGATGCAAGCAAAGCGCCTTCAAATCTACCACGGTGGCCGCCCTCAGGAAATCCGCGCCCTGCCCTCATATAGTCGTCGGCGCTGCGGTGCCGAACCCAAAAATGGATACTCGCGATTGGAACAAGCTCACGCTGGGCGAACCTTGGCTACCCGGGTAAGTCCGTTGGCCCGTTGAACGTTATACACTGGTGAGCCGATGAGCTGGGGATATCTCGAAGACGCGAGCGGAGCCAAGGGCCATGCCGACCGGATCTGCGTTCCGGCCGATGAAGCTGAACTGCTGGCCACACTGGCCGAAGCGAGGCGCGAAAAAGCGGCGGTCACTTTTGCCGGAGGCGGCAGCGGACTCACCGGCGGACGCGTTCCCTTCGGTGGCTGGCTGGTCTCGATGGAGAAGTTCCGCAGGCTGCATATCGCCGCGGGCAAGGCCACGACGGGCGCCGGAATCACGCTGCACGAACTCCATGCGGCCGCCAAGGCCACGGGGCAGTTTTACCCGCCGGATCCCACCGAGACCATGGCTTTCCTGGGCGGAACCATCGCCTGCAATTCCAGTGGATCGCGCAGCTTCATGTATGGCGCGACGCGCCGATGGATAGAGCGGCTGCGCGTCGCACTTCCAGAGGGAGAGATTCTGGATGTGCGCCGGGGCGACGCTATCAACTTCGATGTTCCAGTGATTCCCCAACCCGCCGCACGCAAGCATTCCTGCGGCTACCCGCTGCGGCCGGGCATGGACTGGATCGATCTCATCGCCGGGTCTGAAGGCACGCTGGGTGTGGTCTTGGAGGCGGAGGTGCGCTTGTTGCCGAATCCGCGAGCTCTGCTTAACGGGATCGTTTTCTTCCCGTCCGATGACTCGGCTCTTAGCGCTTTGGACGCGTGGCGGAGTGTTGTCGGCCTCCGCATGCTTGAGTATGTTGATGACCCTGCCCTGCGAATGATCGAGCAGCGCTACCCCGACGTACCGCCAGTAGCCAAGGCCGCGCTGATCGTCGAACAGATCACCGAGAGTGACGCGGATATCGATGCGTGGGCCGAACGTCTGGCCTCGACCGGAGCGTTTGAAGAGAAAAGTTGGTTCGGTTCTACCGATGCGGACCGCGAGCGGTTCCGCCAGTTCCGCCACGCCTTGCCCGAGACATCGCTGGCGATCTCGACGCGAAACGGGTTTCCGTCACTGGGTACTGATTTCTCCGTCCCGATCGAAAAGAACCGCGAGATGCTCCGCTTCTACCGCGAACATATGGAGCGCATCATGCCGGGGCACTACTGCATTTTCGGGCATGTCGGCGACGCTCATCCACACGTCAACATGCTGCCTACCACGCAAGCGGAGTTTGACGCGGGCACCGCGGCGCTGATGGCCTTCGCCAAACAATCCGCGGCGGAAGGTGGTTCGGTGGCTGCCGAGCACGGTCTTGGGAAACGGAAAGCCAAGTTCCTGCCGATCCAATATTCGGCGGAGCATATCGATGCGATGAAGGCCGTCAAGCGGCGCTTTGATCCAGACTGGCGTTTCGGGCGCGGCACGCTGTTTGAGATCGCATGACCGCCGCCGCCGCTCCCCCGATCGACATGGCCGTGCTCCGCCGCAAGGTGGCGTGGCGCGTTTTGCCGCTCGTGTTTGTGCTCTATATCGTGGCTTACCTCGATCGGGCCAACGCCGGGTTCGCCAAGCTGCGCATGGCCGGCGATCTCAAGTTCTCCGACGCTGTCTTCGGGTTGGGCATCGGCATTTTCTTTATCGGCTATCTACTGCTCGAGATTCCTGGCGCGCTACTGGTGGAGCGTTGGAGCGCGCGCAAGTGGTTCGCGCGGATTCTGATCTCCTGGGGAATCGTCTCGTCCCTCACGGCATTCGTAACTACGCCTGCCGAGTTCTACGCAGCCAGATTTTTGCTGGGCGTCGCCGAGGCCGGATTTTTCCCTGGCATCATCGTTTACTTCACGCACTGGTTCACGGCCCAAGACCGCACGCGAGCGCTTTCCGGACTCGTGATGGCAATCCCCTTCGGCCTCGCGGTGGGCGCTCCGGTATCGGGGTTGCTGCTGGAAGTTACCTGGATGGGTTTGGCTGGTTGGCAATGGCTCTTCATCCTTGAAGGAATCCCCGCCGTGATCCTGGGGTTTGTAACGTTGCGCTACATGACAGATCGCCCGCGCCACGCTCAATGGTTGACGCCGGCAGAGCGGGACTACCTTGAACTGGCGCTGGCAACCGAGGCGCAGGCCAAGGAAGGAAAAAACAAAGTCTCGGTTTGGCAAGCGCTGCGTTTGCCGAATGTTTGGCTCTTGGCGCTGGGTATCTTTGCGACCAACACCGGTGGCTACGCCTTGACGTTCTGGTTGCCATCCATGGTCAAGAGCCTGTCGGGCGGCACCGACAAGGCGACCTTGCTGTACAGCGGCCTCTTCTACGGTTGCGGTCTGGTTGGAGTGTTCATCTCCGGCCAATCGGCGGACCGAACGGGCGAACGCAAGTGGCACTGTGTGTTTGGCCAGGCAGCTACCGCGTTCTTTCTGGCTGGCAGCGCCATGACCGGGCAGCCCTTCGCGGTAGTGATGACTTGGCTGTGCCTCACCGGATTCGTCACCTATTTCTGGCCGTCACCCTTCTGGGCGCTGCCTACTTTGACGCTGACGGCTTCGGCCGCGGCGGTATCGATCGGCTTCATCAATATGTGTGCCAACCTGGCCGGCTGGCTCGGTAACTACCAGATGGGCTGGCTGCGATCGCATGGCTACAGCGACAGCAGTTGCCTGTTCTTTCTCGCCAGTTGCTACCTGGTGGGCGCGATCCTGGTCAGCTTCGTTAAGATCCAGAACCCAACTCTAAGTGAAGTTTAACTATCTACTATGTCATTCAACTTGTTTGATCTTTCCGGTAAAGTCGCGCTTGTCTCGGGCGCCGCGCAGGGGATGGGCCGGGCCATGGCCCTGGCGCTTGCCGAGGCTGGGGCCGACGTGATGGCGGTGGACCGCAACGAGGACGGTGCCAAGGCGACGGCGGCCGAGATTGCCAAGCTGCATCGTCACGCAGCGTCCTCTGGGTGCGATGTGTCAGACCCCGTCCAGATCCGCGCCTTGTTCGCGCGCATCGACGCCGAGTTTGGCCGGATCGACTTCGCCGGGAATGTGGCGGGCGAAGGAATCCTCGCCAAGCCGGAGGAGATCTCGTTCGATGACGTCGAGCAGACGTGGAGGAACCTCGTGTTAGGGCGCTTCTGCATGTGTCAGGAGGCGGGGCGGCGCATGTTGGCAGCGGGGCGGGGAAGTATCGTCAACATCGGTTCGCTGGCCAGCATTACGGCACTGGGCCGCGGCCACATCGCCTACAGCATGGCCATGGGTGCGGTGGCGCAGATGACGCGCGAGTTAAGCACTGAGTGGAGCGGCCGCGGCGTGAGGGTGAATGCCATCCTGCCGGCGCAAGTGCTGAACCCGAGCCTGGATAAACGGATCGCGGCAGACCCACGCTTGAAAGACCAATATCTCAGCGGGATCCCCGCCGGCCGCTTGGGGCATCCGGACGACATCAGAGGCCTCGCTGTCTTTCTCGCCTCCGATAGCGCGAGTTGGATTACCGGCGCGCTGATTCCCATGGACGGCGGCAATCTGGCTATGAACGGCGGCGGCTCGGTGGGCCCGGCTGTCGTGGCAAAGTAAGAAGGATCACATGACTGCTACCAAGCAAGAGGCGCTCTCGTGGTACCGCTCCATGCAACTGATCCGGCAGACTGAGGAGCAACTCGCGCGTTGTCACCAGCGCGGGTTAGTCCACGGAGCCTGCCATACTTACGTCGGCCAGGAAGCCATTGCCTCGGGCGTGTGCGCGCACTTGCGGGCCGATGACGTCGTATTCAGCACGCATCGCGGACATGGCCACGCGTTGGCTAAAGGCATGCCTCCAGTCGAATTGATCGCCGAACTGTTCGGCCGCGAGATCGGCTGCTCACGCGGGCGCGGCGGCAGCATGCATCTCTTCGCCCCTGAAATCGGCATGATGGGCACCAGCGGAATTGTGGGCCCGTGTATCTTGCAGGCAGCCGGAGCTGGTTACAGTTTCAAGTTACTCAAGACAGACCGCGTGGCCGTGGCGTTCTTTGGTGACGGGGCGGTAAACAACGGGGCCTTTCACGAAGGGCTCAACATGGCGGGCATCTGGAAGCTCCCCGTGCTCTTCGTGTGTGAGAACAATCAGTTCGCCACCGAAGTCCCATTCAGCTACGCGGCGGGAAACCCCAGCGTCTCCCAGCGCGGCGCATCTTATGGCCTGCCGGGGATTGAGGTGGATGGCAACGACGTGGCTGCGGTGGCCCAGGCGGCTCGCGAAGCTGTAGAGCGTGCTCGATCGGGCGGCGGTGCGACGCTGCTCGAATGCAAGACCTACCGCACCCGCCCTCATGCCGAAGGCATGGGCGACTATACCTATCGCACGCGAGAAGCGGTAGCCGAGTGGCGGGAGCGGTGCCCCATCAAACGCCTTCGGTCTGCCTTAGTTGCGGACAAGATGGCTACAGAATCCGAACTCGATGCGATCGATGCCGAGGTGCTCACTCAAGTTACTGCCGCGAGCGAGGCTGCCGAGAAGGCTCCCTACCCGGACGGGGCCACTGCCACGCGGCACGTCTATTGCGAAGAAGCAACTCCGAAGAGCCTCCCGGCTCCCGTCGCCGGAGACAGGCAACTGGGAATGGCCGCGGCCACGCTGGAGGTGCTGGACGCCGAGATGGCGCGGCAACCCGGCATCTTCGTGATGGGCGAAGGCATTGGAGCGCGCGGCGGGAACTTCGCGACCACGGTAGGTCTATTCGCCAAGTACGGAGCCGACCGTCTCTGCGATACGCCGATCTGCGAACGCGGCTTCGTGGGGCTCGGCTGCGGAGCGGCAATGACAGGCGCGCGGCCCGTGATCGACTTCATGTTTATCGATTTCATCAACGATGCCTTCGGTGAACTTATCAATCAGATCGCCAAGATGCAATATATGAGCAGCGGCCGGTTGCGGATGCCGATTCTCTTGCGCGGCTGCGTGGGCGTTGGGCACTCGGCCGCGACGCATCACTCGGGAAGTTACCACTCGATCTTCAGTCACATCCCCGGATTACGCGTTGTGATGCCGTCAACGCCCTATGACGCCAAGGGGCTGATGACGCGGGCTCTCCGTTGTCAGGATCCCGTGCTGTTTTTAGAACATCGTGAGCTGATGGCGGTGAAGGGCGCGGTGCCGGCCGAGTCCTATGAGATTGAGTTCGGCCAGGCGCGGATTGCGCGTGCGGGCAGCGGCGTGACCGTGGTGGCGCTGGCGCTGATGGTCCACCGCGCGGTCGCTGCGGCCGAAGAACTGATGAAGGACGGCATCAGCGTGGAAGTTATCGACCCGCGCACGGTCTCGCCACTGGACACCGGCACGATTCTGGCCTCAGTGGCCAAAACGGGCCGCCTGCTCATCGTCGATGAAGCGCCCGCTCCGTGTAGCTTTGGGGCCGAAGTCGCGGCGCGCGTGGCTGACGCTGGTTTCAACGACCTCGACGCGCCGATCCGCCGTCTGCATGGCGCCTTCGCCCCGGTGCCCTATAGCCCGTCGCTTGAAAAACATCTCGTGCCCGATGTCGATGCCATCGTCCGGGCCGTGAAGAGTCTGGTTGCGGAGTGATGCCGTCATGCCGATAGCGATCACAGTTCCGCGTCTCGGTTGGTCCATGGAAGAGGGCGTCTTCCTGGAGTGGCTCAAGCGGCCCGGCGACGCGGTTGGTGTCGGTGACGTACTCTACGCGATGGATAGTGAAAAAGTTGCGCAGGATGTCGAGTCACTCGACGCCGGCCTATTGCACATTCCCGCGGACGCGCCGAAACCGGGGGACGTTGTGCGGGTGGGTCAATTGCTGGGCTACCTGCTCGCTGCAGGCGAAAGCATCCCCGTTCCCGAAGCAGCCGTAACAGCAGCGCCGATCATCAAGGTGGCGCCGCCTGACACGCCGCTCAGTACTCCGCGCGCCCGGCGAGTGGCTCGTGAGTTGGACGTCGATTGGACAACGGTCACTGGCTCGGGCCGAGGTGGACGGATCCGCGAAGCCGACATTCGCGGTGCCGCTGCGACTGTTTCTCCAGCGCCCGCCGCCGCGCTCTCTTCCGCGCGCAAGGTGATTGCCGGCCGGATGCTCGCCAGCCAGGAGAAGACAGCGGCTGTAACCCTGCACACCACGGCGGACATGACCGCACTGGTTCGTTGGAGAAAAGAGCTCGTGGACTTTACCCCGGCTTACAACGACATATTGGTGAAACTGACTGCCGCTGCGCTCCGGTCTCATCCGGCTTTGAACTCGCGTTGGGACAGCGACAATCTTTGCCCGTCGCCGGCCGCCCACATTGGCATTGCGGTGGATTCCGAAGCGGGCTTGCTGGTGCCGGTGATTCGCGACGCCGGAAAGTTGACCTTACGTGAAGTGGCGGCGCGCGCGCGCGACTTGGCCGATCGCGCTCGTACGCAGCGTTTGAGCGCGGAAGAGCTCCGCGGAGGCACGTTCACCATCACCAACCTGGGCTCGTTCGGGATCGATGCCTTCACACCGATTATCAACTACCCGGAGTGCGCGATCCTGGGCGTCGGCCGAATTCTTCGTCAGCCCGTGGCGGTGGGAGACGCGATTGGCCTCCGCGATATCGTCTCGCTCAGCCTGACCTTCGACCATCGCGCGCTCGATGGCGCGGCGGCCGCCCGCTTCTTGCAAACCTTGTGCCGCCTCATCGAATCACCCAGCGAAAATGGAGGCGTTCTCTGAAACTCAGAACACGCGCCGCGACAATCGCTCCACGCTGAACTTGGCCGTATCCGCCACGGCCATCACGGTCATGACGCCGGCTTGCACGGGATCGGTGACCACCAGATCCGCCGCATCCGGCACGCTGCCGGCCATGTTCAGGCTCACCACCAGCAATCCTTTGGCGCGTACTTCGCGCACCGCGCGTTCGATCTCGCCGCCCATCAACGAACCGGCCAGCACCAGCGCCTTCGCGCGAGGGAGCCGGGCCACCGCGCGTACCGCGTCGGCCAACGCCTGCTCGCCCACGAGCGGAATCGTATCCACCGAAATGTGCTCACCGCGGATGTTGTGCCGGTCAGCTTCCATGATGGCGCCGATCGCCACTTGGCCCACCTGCGCTCCGCCACCCATGATGATGATGCGCTTGCCGTAGATCTGCTGAAGGCTCTTCTCCAGACTCACCTCGCGCACGACGTCAAGAGCAGTCAGTTCGGCTTGCAAAGCGGCGGCCTCGCCCGGGAGCATCAACTCGAAAAAAGTCTCCGAGCCATCCTCACTCATGCCTACCGACGTGATGTCACCAAGGTGACGCGCGATGACGCCGGTCAGTTGATGCAGCACACCCGGACCGTCCTTCACCAGGACGCGCAAGCTGATTTTTGTTTTGGTGGTGTCGGTCAACTGTTCCAAGATACCAGAGCGGCGGCGGACGGGGACCCGAAACGCATTCCGGTTAGAATAGTTTCTTATGTCTACACGCAACTGTGACAGCGGGCTGATCGGTCTCGCCGTCAGCGGCGTCCGGTGTCTGCCGGCCATGAAGGCTGACCGCCGAAACGCTTGAACCGCCCGAAATTTTTAACGGAGTAATAACACTTATGAGCTACGGACTTACTATCCGCCCGAGTGCGGCACATGATTTCATTTCCCTCGGCGCGCTGGTTCATCGGTTGGATCCAGGCCTGATCCCGTTCCGCAAGGCAACCCATTGCGACATTCACGTCAGCGGTGGGGAGTTCAACTGCGCCGCCAATCTGGCCGACTGCTTTGGGATGAATACCGCCGTCGTGTCGGCGATGGCCGAGTATCCGATTGGGGAGTTGATCGGTGAGCGCGTCAAAGCGATGGGCGTGCGGGCATTCTACAAGCGGTTCAAGCACAACGGCGTGAACGGACCGAACATGGCGGCTGTCTATAGCGACCGTGGGCTCGGCGTGCGCGCTCCTGTCGTCTTCTACAACCGCTGCAATGAAGCGGCCGCGCAGCTCAAGCCCGGTGATTTTGATTGGGCCGCGATTTTCGCGGGGGGAGCCCGCTGGTTCCACAGCGGCGGCATCTTTGCGGCGCTCTCGGCAACGACGTCGCAGGTGATTATCGAGGGCATGAAGGCCGCCAAAGCCGCCGGCGCCATTGTCTCCTTCGATCTCAACTATCGTGCCAAGCTCTGGAACTTGTGGGGCGGGGAAGCCAAGGCCGCCGAAGTGATCAACAAGATCGTCGAAAATGTCGACGTTCTGGTGGGCAATGAAGAGGATTTACAATTGGGCCTCGGTATCCCCGGGCCCGAAGTCGCGGCTAAGTCCAAGCTCGACTCAGGCACCTTCTTTGGCATGATCGACAATGTGGTGAAGCGCCATCCACAGATCAAGGTGGTGGCTACGACGTTGCGCGAGGTTCATTCAACCAACCGTCACACCTGGAGCGCCGTCGCCTGGATTGACGGCAAGACCTATGCCGCGCCTACTTGCGAGCTGGATGTTTTCGATCGCGTGGGCGGCGGCGATGGCTTTGCTGCCGGGTTATTCTACGGGATGCTTAGCGGCGAAGCGCCGGAGGAGTGCGTCAAGCTCGGGTGGGCTCACGGCGCGCTGTTGACGACGTTCCCCGGCGATACGACGATGGCCTCGCTCGATCAAGTACGGGCGTTCGCCCAGGGTGGTTCGGCGCGGATCCAGCGCTGAGACGGAACCACTTGAATGTTTCATGAACTGTTGAAAACCTGGTTTGAGTGGTCGCGCGACATGGGCTATTTTGGCATCTTCGCCATGATGGCCCTGGAGAGCACGATCATCCCGGTGCCTTCGGAAATCATCATGCCGCCCGCCGGCTATTGGGCCGCTCAGGGGCAGATGTCATTGGTGGGCGTCATCCTGGCCGGCGGCTTCGGGTCGACATTCGGATCGAGCCTATGCTATTGGTTCTCACTTACAGTGGGCCGGCGCGTACTTGACCGCTACGGTAAGTGGCTGCTGCTGCCTAAGGAGCGGCTGGAGTTGGCTGAACGCTGGCTGGCGCAATTCGCGCTGGGTGGCATCTTCCTGGCCCGGCTCCTGCCCGTCGTCCGCCACCTGATTGGTTTCCCCGCCGGCCTGGTGCGGGTGCCGTTCGCCAAGTTTGTCACGATCACGTTTGCCGGATCCACTTTGTGGTGCGCCATCCTGGCCATTTTCGGCGCACGCACAATTGGCCGGCAGCCAGGACTCATCGAAGATCCCGCGGCGCTCTCGCAAGCCATCAAAGATAACCTGCTTTGGTTTGTGCTGCTCGTGGTTGGCCTGGGCGCCGGATGGATGTTCGTGAAATGGTTCGGCAACCGCGAGCGTCCTGCGAACACCTGAAACCCGTCCACCGGAGGCTTGTCGCTTCAAAAGGGCAGGCGGCCTTGCCTCCGGTGCTTCGGCGCTTTGCAAGAATGACCCATTAGCGTTGGCCTCAAGTGACCCACTCGAGGAACAGGATTGAGGATTGAGGAGCGGAACGAGCGCATCATCC
>JAYTKJ010000225.1:0-21291 GCA_043730365.1 Acidobacteriota bacterium
CCACCAGCGCTGCGTCCGGCGGGCTGTGGTTTGCTCGCCGCCGCTTGATACTCCACTGCCTCAGTGGTCTCGGCCAGTGTTTCGGCCAGTAGCGCACGATCATTCGAAGGCTCCACCGCCGCCAGTTTTCGCCGTCCAGCCGGGCTGGCCACGTAGCGTCCCAGGATCGCCTTGATCGCATCGAACTCCAGCAATTCCGACGAGCAAATCATACGGCCGCAACCAGAGCCTTGCGTTTACCGGAAGGGGTGTAGCGTTCAAACGTGCGCTCGATCACCGGCAGCGTTCCTTCAGTCAATTTCAGCGCACCGAGATCTCTGCGCCGCACCCATTCGGCCTTGCTCGAATCATCACCAGCCTTGAGTTCGCCACCCGTCACCTTGCAGAAATAGTCCACCAGGACGTAGTGATACTCGGGCTTGCCGGTTTTATCCCGCATGATGCGCTCGAATATTTCCACGACATTCACCGGCTGCACGTCCAGCCCGGTCTCTTCCTTTACTTCCCGCACAATCGCGGTGCCCAACTGCTCGCCCAGTTCCAGCACGCCGCCCGGCAAAGACCAGAAGCCTTTGAGCGGCTGCCGGCCGCGCTCCACCAGTAGAATCGAATCCTTGCGTAGAATCAGCGCGCCCACGCCGATAATGGGCCGCTCCGGATACCGGCGCGAGGAAGAGGCCGGCGCTGGCCGTTTAATACTGCACCGACCCTTTGACGTCCAGGCGCACTCGGTAAACCGAGGTGAGGGCGGTGATATAGAGCGCCTGAAAATCGGCATCGCCGAACGCGCAATTGCGCGGGGTCTCGCCAAGCTCGATGGTGTGGAGCAGCTTGCCATCGGCGGTGTAGATGGCCACACCCTCAGCCGTCACGTAGATATTGCCTTTTTCATCCACGCGAATTCCGTCCGGCGCGCCCACCACACTCGATATGATGCGCCGCTCATTGGTAGCGGCTCCTTTGTTGTCCAGATCGTAGGCAAAGACGGCCCGGTCATCTGAGTTGGCCACGTAGAGAAGCTTGCCGTTGGGCGAAATGGCCACGCCGTTGGGACGCCCTTTGGGTTTGGCCACGAGCTCCATTGGGGCCTTGGGCGGGATGCGGTAGATGCCATAGAAGTCCAGTTCGCGTCCTTCAGCCTGATTGCCAAACGCCGGATCGGTGAAGTAGACATTACCGTCGCGCCGCACCACAATGTCGTTGGGCGCGTTCAGGCGCTTGCCTTCCCACTTGTCGGCCAGGACCTCCACCACGCCCTTCTTGTCGGTCCGAGTGACGCGGCGCGCCTTGCCCTCGCAGGTGTAGAGGTTCCCCTTGGCGTCCATGGTGTTTCCGTTCGCCGCACCCGATTGCTCACGGAACACCGTGATCTTTTCGCCCGGCACCCAGCGGTGGATTCGATTGTTGGGCACGTCGCTCCATAGGAGCGCGCCTTCACGCGACCACACCGGCCCCTCGGTAAACAAGTACCCGGCGGCCACTTTCTCGATTTTGATGTCGTCAAAGTTCTGCGCCGCGGCCATAACGGCCAGCCCAGCGCTCAACACGATCGCACGTAGCATCTCCCTCTAGTTTAGAATCGGAATCATCCCCATGTTGGAACGGCGTCTATTTCTGTCTGCAAGTATGGCGGCCACCATCGCCACCGGAGCCGGGGCACGGTCGGACTATGCCGCTGAGGATGCGGCGTGGCGCCAAGCGCGACTGGAGCGGCTGAAGGGTGATGATGGCTGGCTCGCGCTGGCCGGTCTGCATTGGCTCGATCCCGGGGTCAATCGCATCCCCTCGGCGCCCGGTCTCACCTTCACGCGCCGAGGCGGCGTGGTGGTGATGGAATCGTCGCAACCGGTGCCGGTGAACGGCGAACTCACCCGCAAACTGTCGCTGAAGAAGGACACCGACAAGATCACGATCGGAGACCGGACCTACTTCGTCATCGTACGCGGAGACCGGGTGGCGATTCGTGAGCGCGACAAAAAATCCAAGTACCGGACCTCATTTAAAGGCCTCGAATTGTATCCCTTCAAACCGGAATTGCGGATCGAAGCCAAGTGGCTTGCTTATCCCAAGCCCGTAACGCGACGCATCCCGACCGTCACCAACACCGTGGATGAGATGCTGGCGCCGGGCCAAGCCGAATTTGCGATCGGCGGACAGACCTTTCGACTCGAGCCGGTGATCGAGGATGACCACCTTTTCTACATCTTCAAAGACCGCACTGCCGGCAAGACCACTTACGCGGCCGGGCGGTTCATGGAACTGCCGACGCCGCAAGCCGGCGTGGCGATTGTCGATTTTAACCGCGCCTACAACCCTCCCTGCGCCTTTTCCCCTTACGCCACGTGCCCGCTGCCACTGAAGCGGAATCAATTGCCGGTGGCGATCGAGGCGGGAGAGCATGCGTATCACTTCGACTAATACCTGCCTAATGAGCCCCGCACATAGTGCCGGAAACGCCGGCGGCCAGCCTTATGCAATTGGCATCTGGCTGGCCGCACACATACTAAACTCTTCGCTTTATCGCCAGTGCTAGTTGCTGCGCGCCGGGCGAGCGGCCGGAGCCGACGAGCCCTTCGGCGGGGTGGGAGGTCCATCGGTTGGGACCGACACCGCATCTGTTGCCGGGGCGGTGGCCGATGACCCCGTCATGCCCAATGCCTGTCGGACTTCCTTGTCGATTTTGGCGAAGATGTCGGGGTTGTCCTTGAGGAACTGCCGCACGGTCTCCCGGCCCTGGCCAATGCGGTCCGTGCCATAGCTGAACCAAGCGCCGGACTTGTCAATGACGTTATGCGCCACGGCCAAGTCAATCAGATCGCCCTCGCGGGAAATGCCGTGGCCGTAGAGAATGTCGAATTCAGATTCGCGGAACGGCGGCGCCAGCTTGTTCTTGACCACCTTGATCTTGGTGCGGTTGCCCACCACCACGTCACCGTCTTTGATTGCGGCGATGCGGCGGATGTCGAGGCGCATCGACGAATAGAACTTGAGCGCGCGGCCACCAGTGGTGGTTTCGGGGCTGCCAAACATCACTCCGATTTTTTCCCGGATCTGGTTGATAAAGATCAAGCAGGTTTTGGATTTAGAGACTGCGCCGGTGAGCTTGCGCATAGCTTGCGACATCAGCCGTGCTTGTACGCCCATGAACGAATCGCCCATTTCGCCGTCAAGTTCGGCCTTGGGGACCAGCGCTGCCACCGAGTCCAACACCAGCACGTCAACCGCGCCAGACTGAATCAGTGAGCTGGTGATCTCGAGCGCCTGCTCGGCGTAGTCCGGCTGGGAAACCAGCAGGTTGTCCACGTCAACTCCCAACGCTTTGGCATAGATGGGGTCCAGCGCATGTTCGACGTCGACAAACGCCGCCACGCCGCCTAGCTTCTGCGCCTCGGCGATAGCCTGGAGCGCAATGGTAGTCTTGCCGGACGATTCCGGGCCGAAAACCTCGCTGATACGCCCGCGTGGGAAGCCGCCAATACCCATGGCGTAGTCCACCGAAATCGATCCGGTGGAAACAACCGAAATGGGCATGATCGCTTCCTTGGATCCCAAGCGCACGATCGAACCCTTACCAAACTGCTTTTCAATTGAAGAGAGCGCGGTGGTTAGCGCTCGTGCCCGTTCTTTCTCGTCCATAGGACTTCACTATAGCCGTTCATGGACCGGAATACAACAGTTTAATTCGCTTTTTGTTCGCCACCTGGAAAGTGTGGGCTAGTTCACTTAACTGAAGGCTCCTGGCTGGCCCCGGTGCCGTTCAGGATGACAATGTCGACGCGGCGGTTGCGTTGGCGTCCGGCGTCGTCGGCGTTGTCGGCGATGGGGGCTTTGTCAGCGTAACCGGCCACTGAGAAGCGGGTGGAGTCAAGGTCGCAGCAGTTTGCCAGGGTTTCCATCATGGCGATAGCCCGGGCCGCTGATAGTTCCCAATTGGAGGCAAATCGGCCGTTGCCGCGTAGGGGAAGCGAATCGGTATGGCCTTCAAAGCGCACCGGGTTAGGGAGGGCCCGGATGACCTCGGCCACTTTAAGGATGATCGAGAGTTGCTCGTCGGAGATGCGGTCATCGCCGGAAGGGAAGAACGTGGCCTGCTGAAAGCTGATAATCAAGCCGCGTGACTGCATGGAGACTTGCATTTTGCCGTCGGTAATCTCCTGCTCCAGTTGCTTGTTCAGAAGCTGTAGGGCCGGAGCGAGTTCGACGATCTTGGTGAGATCGGCCGCCAGTTTCTCGGCTCCGCCCGGACCTTTCCATTGAGCGTTGCCCTGCCCCTTGTCGTCCGGAGTGCCACCCAGAATGCTGGCTATCCTCGAGACCACCGGATCCCCTTCAATGGCCTTGCGCATGGAGTCTTCCATCTGTTGCGTTTTGCCCTTATCCGTTTGCGAGGTCGCAAACATGACGACGAAGAAGGCAAACAGCAGGGTGATGAAATCGGCGTAGGAGATCAGCCAGCGCTCGTGATTTTCGTGTTCAGGGTGTCTTTTCTTGCGCGCCATTTGTCGAGGAGCCCACTTCAGCTAGGCGGGTTTGGCCGCCGGGGCCGGTGCCGCCGCTCCGGCCTTCTTGCTCGATTCCGAGTGCGGGACGTAGCCCTCCAGCTTGCTGCGGATGACCTTGGGATTCAGACCCTCGGCAATGCCGATGGTGCCTTCCAGGATCAATTCCTGAAGCTGAGCCTCGGCATGCGCCCGAGCCTTGATTTTGTTGGCGGCCGGAAGGAAGAAGACGTTGGAGATGGCTACGCCATAGACGGTGGCGACAAAGCTGACCGCGATGCCGTGGCCGACCATCTCTATGTTGGAGAGGTTCTTCATCACTTGAATCAGGCCCATCACGGCGCCGATGATGCCGATGGTGGGAGCGTAGCCGCCGGCCGACTCATAAACCTTGGCCTCAGCTTCGGTGTGGTGCTGGCGCTGATCGATCTCAATCTCCAGCATCTTGCGGAGCTCCTGCAGATCAGTTCCGTCAGCCGCCAGAGTGAGCGCCTTGCGCATGAACGGATCGGCTTCATTGGCAGCATCCTGCTCAAGCGTCATTAATCCCGCCTTGCGGGCCTTGGTGGCGTACTCTATCATTTGCTCAACGACCGCGCCATAGGGCTGGGCCTTTTCAAAGAAGACAGCGCCCAAACGTTTGACCGCTCCAATGACGATGGGCAGCGGGGTGTTGATCAGGACTGCCCCAAAAGTGCCGCCGAGCACAATGATGGCAGCCGTCAACTGGGCGACGTCGCGAATCTCTCCGCCTTCCAGCAGCAGTCCGCCGATGATTCCGAGGCCGGCCAGGACCACCCCGCCAATGGTGCCCAGGTCCGGCTTGCTCTTGATTGCTCCAGCCATGCTTACATTCGTCCTCTACCTACTTGGAGTTCAGGATGGACCGGCGATAGGCGATAACCCTATCCACCACGTCGTCGGCGGTCTCTACCACGACGAATTTCTCGCCCGTAGTCATGCTGACCACCGTGTCCGGCGTGGTCTCAACATGTTCAATCAGTTCGGCGTTCACCACCAGCGGCCGGTGATTGGTACGTGTCAAATGGATCATTCCCAGTAACCTATCGGCTCAGTTTGACCAATTTTGAATTCTGCTCTTCCTGCTGAAGTTCGGCTCAACGCCAGCGGCCGGAGGCACGATATGGGTCCCAGTGGCACCGCTCGAACGACTTCAAAACCCGCATCGCCGGCTGCAATGGTTGGCAGACCGGTTACTCGCCGCGCTCGACCAGCGCGATTTTCTTGCCATCGACGAAAGTCTGGCAGAAGCCAAGAGCTGGGACCCATCCGATTTTCACGGCGATCCCCTCCTTGAGGAAAAGGCTGAAGTCTTGTTTGCCCTAGCCGAAGACCTGAAGACCTATCGTTGGTCCTGCATGCATCTACGACTGCTGCGAAACCTGGCTGACCCTCGCCGCCAGATCCGGCATTGACCCGTGGTCCGCTGTCACTCATAGCAATCGGCGTGCCAATTCCAGCGGGCCGGAGACCGGCGGGCCCGGTGTTGATATCATCGACCGATGCCATTGCGTCTGCTCGCCTTTTTGGCGATGTGGCTCCCCATCCTGGCGGCGGCCCCCACCCCCGGCACCGAGATTTTGTGGGACCGCTTTGGTGTACCGCATGTCTTCGCCAAGGATCACGCCAGCCTCTTCTACGCCTACGGTTACGCACAGATGGAGGCACACGGCGAGCTACTCACGCGTCTCTACGTGCAAGCTCGCGGGCGAGGCGCTGAGCTGTACGGCGACGTCAAATCGTCCAACAGAGCAGGCGAGGAATCGTTCCTGGAAACAGACCGTTGGGTGCGGCGCAACGGCATTCCCGCCCGGGCTCGCGTATGGGCCAAGCAGCAGAGCCCGGCGTTCGGGCCGCTGTTGGCCGCCTTCGTCGCCGGACTAAATGGTTGGGCCCGCGAGCACCCAGGCGAGCTGAGCGCACCGGCCCGCGCGGCGCTGCCATTCACCGAAGCCGATGTGCTGGGCCACGTCATGCGCGTGATTCACTTTGATTGGATCGCCAGCGCGGCCAAGCTGAATCAGATGGTGCGGCTCGGCCATGCGGGCCCCGTGAGCGGCTCCAACGGCTGGGCCATCGCGCCATCGCGCACGGTGTCCGGCCACGCCATGCTCCTCAGCAACAGCCATCTGCAGTGGGCCGGCATGCACACCTATTTCGAAGTGCACCTCTCGGCGCCCGGCGTGAATTCCTCGGGAGCGGTCTGGATTGGCTTTCCCACCTTGCGCCTATGCTTCAACGATTATCTGGGCTGGAGCCAGACCACCAACACCTTTGACGGCGCCGATCTTTTTCGACTCACCCTCAAGGACAACGGCTACGTTCTCGATGGCAAGGTCCGTCCATTCATCGTCGAGAAGCAGGTTGTCCGCAGCCGGCAGGCAGATGGGTCTATGCGCGAAGAGCCGCTCACGATCCGCCACAGCGTGCACGGCCCGGTGATGATTGAGCAGGATGGCGTGACGGCCGCGCTCCGCGTCACTGCGCTTGATCGCCCGCGGCTGCTGGAGCAATTCTGGAAGATGGGTTTGGCGCACAACTTAGCCGAGTTTCAAACGGCCATGCGGGAGCTGCAATTGCCATTGTTCAATACGACCTATGCCGACCGCGATGGCCACATTCTCTATCTGTTTAACGCCGCCGTGCCGGTGCGCTCCGAGGGCGACGCGCGCTTCTGGGCCGGGCTGCCGCCGGGTGATCGCTCTTCTTTGATCTGGTCCAAAATCCATACCTATGAGGATCTTCCCAAGGTGATCGATCCGCCCAGCGGCTTTGTCCAGAACTGTAACGATCCGCCGTGGACCTCGGCATTTCCCATGTTGCTCGATCCGGCGAAGTTCCCCGCCTACATGGCGCCCGCGTCCGGCATCACCACGCGCTCGCAGCGAAGCATCCGCATTCTTTCGCGACCTGAGAAGTTCACCTTCGAGGATTGGAAGGCCGCCAAATTGTCCACGCGCGTGGAGATGGCCGACCACTTTGTGGACGATCTGGTGGCGCACTCACGCCGCCTGGGTAGCGATCGCGCTCGCCGTGCCGCGGACATACTCGAGGCTTGGGATCGGCAGACAGAGGTTAGTAGCGATGGGGCCCTGCTCTTCTACCACTTTATGGTGGATGCCGGGTCCGGCTTCAAAACCATTGGTGGCTATGCGGTGGCGCCCGATGATCACCAGCCACTCACTACGCCGAGAGGATTTGCAGATCCGGCCAAAGCCGTCGCCGCGCTTGAGGCGGTGGCGGCCAAGATCGAAGCTGAATATTCGACCCTGCACGTATTGTGGGGCGACGCCATCCGCCTCCGCCGTGGCTCGCTCGACTTGCCGGCCAATGGCGCACCGTCTATCCTGGGCGCTGTGAGGACCGTGAACATCGGCCCGTTCGTCAAAGGCAAAGCGCAGGGCATTCACGGCGACAGCTATCAGGCGGTGGTGGAATTCTCAAGCCCCGTGCGCGCCGAAGCGCTGCTCACGTATGGCAACTGGTCTCGCGCCGGTTCCCGGCACATTGAAGATCAGCTGCCATTGATGTCAAAGAAACAAATGCGGCCGGTGTGGCGCGCGCGTCCGGATATCGAGGCGAATCTGGAGAGCCGCAAGGTTTTCTGAGCCAAGCCGGACGTCAGCTTCCGATGCCCGTTTTGATCTTCTGCAACTCCTGGTAATCCGGCACCGTCTTGTAGAAAGGATCGAGCGGGAAACAGCCGCTGCGCAGACCATGACGAGGGCCAGTGGTGCAGTCGGAAAATGTCCGGCAGATCGCTTTGTGGTTCATCATGCCGGTGCGGAGCACGTCGGCCGGCAGGCTTGGATAGGAGAGCACCATACGGCCCAAGCCCACCGCATCCACGTGACCGGCCCGCACCTGCGCCTGCGCCACGTGGGGCAAATACTCCTGCAGATATGTGTAAGCCGTGCCAATTAACACCAGCTTCGGGAAGCGGCGCTTGAGTTCGGCCGTCGCCTGGATCTGCCGCACGCAGCCCATCAGCGGATCCTCAGGCGGCTGATAGCCATCGGACGGCGGAAACAACGCGGGGCGCTGGATGTGCGGGTTGTAGTAGGGGCTGCCGGCCGTCACATTGATCATGCGGATGCCGAGCGACTGGCACAACTCGAGAAAGCGAATCCCTTCGGCCAGATCCACGCTGGTGACGCCGTCGGGGTCCTCCGGAATACCGGGGCCCAACTTTTTGCCGGTGCTGAGCGCTGGGTCCGGTTTGAAAGCCACAAAATCGAAGACCGAAAGCCGCACGCCGATCGCCAGCTTGGCACACTTGGCGCGAATGCCGCTCACGATCTCGCGCAGAAACCGGGTGCGGTTCTCAAAGCTGCCGCCAAAGTCACCGGGCCGCGATTGAGCGCTCAGGAACTCGTGTCCGAGGTAGCCGTGACAATGCTTGATATCGACAAAGCGCGCGCCGCACCGCTCAGCAATCTGCGCGGCGGCGATGAAGCGCTCGATGAGCCGGTGAATCTCGTCGTCGGTCATCACGGCGGCGTCGGAGTCGATGCCAAACTTGCGGTCGAGCACGGGGTGACGGTAGAGGATGCGCGGCTCGGTGACTTTGTACTGATTCGGGCGGCAGAAGCGGCCCGAGTGCGTGAGTTGGAACCCCACCAGCAGATCGTCCGCTGAGCCAAACTCGGCGCGATGCACCGCCGTGGTCTCCTCCAGCATCTGCTTGAGAGACCCTTCATTGGCCCCGTTGATCACCAACTGCCGCGGATTGGCGCGCCCTTCATGCACCACCGCCATGGCCTCGCCACCCCATAGCCACTTGGCTCCGCTGCGGCCGAAGTTGAGCCAACGGCGACGCACCAGCTCAGACGGTTTGCCGTCGGCTTCGGCGTCCCAGCCTTCCATGGGATGAATAACGAACCGATTGCCGACCGTGAAGCCGTCCACATCGAGTGGCGCGGCCAGCGGCGACTCAGGCGCGGCTAGGATCTCGTCATCACAAGCCAGTGCGGCGCCGAGCGCCGTTAAGCGGGCTCGAAACGAATCCACCGTCTTGAACGCGGCGACCCTCGGAAAACCTGACATAACCGACTAACGTAGCACGGGCACTTCTTCCAGCCCCTTCGCGTGGAGCAGACGCCGGGCAACGTCGAATGAAGTGGAACCCTCACTCGCTGGATCGGATGGCCTCGGCAGCCAAATTGCTCAAGGATTGACTTAGCTCAATAATTGAACTAATCTAAGGCCATGCAGGTTAACGTTCACGAAGCAAAATCCCAACTGTCTAAGTTGCTCGAACTGGTGGAAAACGGCGAGACCGTGGTCATAGCGCGTCATGGCAAACCCGTTGCGGAGTTGGTTCGTGCGCAAAAGAAGGGATTTCCTATTGGAATCGCACGTTGCGAGCCACTCGTTCCGCCAGGAGATGAGTGGTGGCAACCGATGACCGATCAGGAAGTCGACGTCTGGACCAGAGGCGAGTGAGGGTCCTTGCCGACACCCACGCCTTGGTTTGGGGGCTGGAGGACGCTAGCTCGCTAAGCAAAGCGGCCCGCAGGATACTTGGAGAAGCGGAAGTTATGGTCAGTGTTGCCAGCTTGTGGGAGCTCCTCCTCAAGCGAGCTAAGCAAGACGCCCTCGTGGTGGACCCACTGGCATGGTGGGGCAAATACGTAGTCAAAGCCGATCTCTTGGTCCTCGGCATACGTCAGACTCATGTCCTCCAAGTGGGCCGCTTACCGGAATTCCATCGCGATCCGTTAGACCGGATCCTGATAGCGCAAGCTATCGTTGAGAATATTCCCCTGCTCAGCAAGGACCGGCAACTGTCGAGCTACGGAGTCAAAATCCTCTGGTGAGCTTTGAGGCTGTCATCGTCACGCCGCAACGATGGCTCGCCGCGCCGGGTCATAGGCCATGCGCCGCCCGCGCACCAGCGCTTCGTCCGACATAATCACCGCTACCGAGTGCGAGAACCCCGCTTCGATCGGCGCGTTGGGCTGCTGGCGTGAGCGCAGGCATTTCAGCCAGTTGAGCATGTGCGCGTCCGACTCCACTTCAGGAATCGCCGCGTCCGCCGGCAGCGGCTCCTTGGCGCCCTTCATGTCGAGTGTGAACGGTTTGCCGGACCAGTTAGACGCATCCATGGCGCCTTTGGTGCCGAAGAACTTTAGATAGTTGCCGTTGCCAGTGCCGAAGGCCGTGGAGTAACGCACCAGGAAGTTTTCATACTCGAAAATGCACTCCACCGAATCGGGCGCGTTGAAGTTGTCCTTGTAGACAAAGCTATTGCCCAGGGTGACGCAGCGCTTGGGAAACTGCGCGCCGGTGATGTGGTGTACCAAGTCAATGAAATGCACCATTAAGTTCGAGTGCGAGCCGCGCGAGAAGTCGCGATAGCCGAACCAACCGGTATGTTGCTTCTCATCCCACGGCCGATACTTGCGGTTGAAGAGGAACGCGCGCCAGTCGGTATCGGATTCCACCAGCGGACGCTCGCCGTAGTTGTGCCAGTAGGGCTTCACTCCGTTGCGCTCCTGTTCGATCTTGAAGACTTGCCCGAGCCCGCCGGACTGAATCCACTGTTTGGCGCCCATCGAGCTGGGCAAGCTCCGGACCTGGGTGCCCATCTGCACGATCCGGTCTGACCGCTTCACGGTGTCGATGCAGGTGAGCAGATCCTTCATGTCCATGGCCAGCGGCTTTTCGCAGTAAGCATCCTTGCCGGCGCGCACGGCATCGGTGAGCATGGTGGCGTGTTGGTGATCCGGTGTGGCGATAATAACGGCGTCGATATCTTTGACGGCCAGCAGCTCACGGTAGGCTTTGATCTGCTTGGCCTCAACCCCCGTTCGTTCCTTGATCAGCTGCGCGGCCTCTTCTGAGTGCTGACGCCAGATGTCGCAGACGCCGGTGAAGTCAATGTTGGCCTGCTCGCGAAACTCCAGCGCGCCTTTGAGCAGCGCCTGGATGCCCCGGCTACCGCAGCCGATCAGGCCAATGGAGATGCGGTCATTGGCCCCGAGAATGCGTCGATAGGATGCGGCCGTAAGGGCGACGGTGGAGATAAGATGGCGGCGATTCATGCTGGGGATATTCTACGACGCCCGCCGCCGCTCGCGCGCAGTGGTGTCTTTCAACGGAAGGTGGCCGGCGGGCGCGACTCAGGGCGCCGGCTGGATCCCTCGCCCACGGGGACCCAGTTCAATGGCCTCCATCGCCTTGAGCTTGCCGGCCTCGACGGTGAAGCGCAACAGTGTTCGCATCGAGTGCCAGCCTTGATGGCCGCAAGCGCCTGGGTTGAGGTGGACCAGGCCCAGCGCCTGGTCCCGCATGACCTTCAAGATATGCGAATGGCCGCAGATGAAGAGGCCCGGCTTGCGCGCGGCCAGTTCCGGTTTGACGCGACGCTCGTAGGCTCCCGGGTAACCGCCAATGTGCGTCATGTATACGCGCAAGCCCTCGCATTCCCACTCCAGATCGCGCGGCACGACGCTACGTACTTCGGCTCCATCGATATTGCCAAAGACGCCGCGGAGGGGCTTGAAGGCCTGCAACCGATCGAGTAGGTCAACCGGGCCGAAGTCGCCAGCGTGCCAGACCTCGTCGCATTCGGCGAAGTATTCGAAGACGGCTTCGTCGAGAAAGCCGTGGGTGTCCGCCATGAGTCCGATGCGCACTTCAAATATCGTAGTAGAGGGCGAATTCGTAGGGATGGGGGCGGAGACGCACGGCATCCGCTTCGTGCCGGCGCTTGTAAGTGATGTAAGTCTCGATCAGCTCTTCGGTGAAGACGTCGCCTTTGAGTAGGAAGTCATGATCTTCTTCGAGGCAGGTAAGCGCCTCCTCGAGTGAGGCGGGCATGGACGGCACGTCCTTCATCTCTTCCGGGCTCAAATCGTAGATATCCTTGTCGAGCGACTCGCCTGGATCGATCTTACTCAGGATGCCATCAAGGCCCGCCATCAACATCGCGGCAAAAGCTAGATAGGGGTTGGCACTGGGGTCGGGTGGACGGAACTCAATGCGCTTGGCCTTGGGGCTGGCCGAGTACATGGGGATCCTGACGGCGGCCGAACGGTTGCGCCGCGAGTAAGCCAAGTTAACGGGCGCCTCGTAGCCCGGCACCAGGCGTTTATACGAGTTGGTAGTGGGCGCAATGATCGCCGATAGCGCCCGCGCGTGCTTGAGCAGCCCGCCGGTATACCAAAGGGCCATCTGGCTCAACCCGGCATAACCCTCGCCGGCAAACAGCGGCTTGCCTGCCTTCCAGATGGACTGATGCGTGTGCATGCCGGAACCGTTGTCGCCATAAATCGGCTTGGGCATGAACGTGACGCTCTTCCCGTGCTGATAGGCTACGTTCTTGACGACGTATTTATACAGCATCATATTGTCGGCCGATTTGACCAGCGTGTTGTACTTCTGATCGATCTCGCACTGGCCGGCGGTTGCCACCTCATGGTGATGGCACTCGATTTCGAGGCCCGCTTGAATCAGGGTCTCCACCATCTCCGAGCGCAGATCCTGGTAGTGATCCGTCGGAGGCACCGGAAAGTAGCCTTCCTTGTAGCGCGGGCGATAACCGAGGTTGTTCTCGCGGCGGCCCGAGTTCCAGCGGCCCTCTTCGGAATCGATGAAGTAGTAGCCCTCGTGCTGGTTCTGATCGAAGCTGATGTTGTCGAAGATGAAAAACTCGGCTTCGGCGCCGAAGAAAGCGGTGTCGCCGGCGCCGGTGGCTTGCAGGTACGCTTCGGCTTTCTTGGCGATGTGCCGCGGGTCACGCTCGTACTTTTGTCGCGTGATGGGGTCAATGATGTCGCCGATCATCACGACAGTGGGAACGCTGGCGAACGGATCCATCATGGCGGTGGAGGCGTCGGGTATCAAAAGCATGTCGCTTTCGTTGATGGCCGCCCAGCCGCGGATGCTGGAGCCGTCAATGCCGAAGCCATCGGAGAAGCAGTCCTCCGTCATCTGCGTGATCGGGTAGGAGACGTGCTGCCAGAGACCGGGCAGGTCTGTGAAGCGCAGGTCCAACTGTTTGGCGTCGTTCTTCTTGGCGAAATCCAGAACTTCTTGGGGGCTCATCCATCCTCATTCATCTGCAATCCTGGCAGATTGATACAGTGTAAGAATACGGGATCGGTTTTGGTCCGGTCAAATCGAAAAAGATTATGGAGCAGATTCGATTGCGCTTGGAGCCCGAGCGGCGGGTGCTTTCGGTCTCGCAACTTAACGCGTCTATCCGTGGCGTTCTCAACAAAACCTTTGATGACATTTGGGTGAGCGGCGAGATCTCCGGTCTCAAACTGGCTCCCAGTGGACACGCCTATTTCTCTCTAAAGGACGCGCAGGCGCAGGTGCGCGCGGTGTGCTTCCGCGGAGCGCTACGGTTTCTCAAATTCCGGCCGCAGGACGGCGTGGCCGTCCTGGCTCGTGGCAAAGTGGACGTGTTTGAGCCGCGGGGTGAGTATCAACTGATCGTGGAGTGGCTGGAGCCGCAGGGGCTGGGCGCGCTGCAACTGGCGTTTGAGCAACTCAAGAAGAAGCTCGAGGCCGAGGGATTGTTTGAGGCGGCGCGCAAACGGGTATTACCGCGGTTGCCGAGGCGGATCGGACTGGTGACTTCGCCGGCCGGCGCGGCGATTCGGGACATGATCCACGTGCTCTCGCGGCGGTGGCCGGGGATCCACATTCGGCTGTTCCCGGCGTTGGTGCAAGGGCAGGGGTCGATTGAAGAAGTGGTGGCGGGGCTCCAGTATTTCGGGCGCGGCGACTGGGCGGACTTGATCATCGTGGGACGCGGCGGCGGTTCGCTCGAAGATCTGTGGACGTTCAACGAGGAAGCGGTGGCGCGCGCGATCGTGGCGTCGGTCGTGCCGGTGATCTCCGCGGTGGGGCATGAGACGGATTTCACGATCGCCGATTTCGTGGCGGACCTGCGGGCTCCCACGCCTTCGGCGGCGGCCGAACTGGCGGTACCGAACCGCGAGGATCTGATCGATCAACTGGGGCAGCGGGAGCAGCGGCTGGAGCGCGTGATCCATCTGGCGATTGCGCGGCGGCAGGCTCGGGTGCATCAGTTGGCCATTGACCGCGCGACGGGATCGCTGCAGCGGCGGCTGGACCGGGGCGGGCAGCGGGTGGATGATCTCGAAGGGCGGGCGCGCGAGGTGGTGAGGCGGCAATTGGCCGCGCAACGGCGGATGTTGGAGCGGTTGGAGGCGCGGCTCCGGCGTCAGGACTTGCGTCTGCGGCTCGCGGCGGCGCGCCAGCGGTTGGCGGCGGCGATCCAGCGCGCCGAACAGTTGATGACGGCGCGGATGCAGGCAGGGCATCGGCGATTGACGCCGCTGACGTCGGGTCTGGCGCAGCTCAGTCCGCTGCGGGTGCTGGACCGGGGCTATGCGATTGTGGAGTCGGCCGAGGGGCACGTGCTGATTGACGCCGCGCAGGTGGCGTCGGCGGATGAGATTGGCGTGAGATTGGCGAAGGGGCGGCTACGGGCGACGGTGACGTAACACCGGTACCTCGGCGAGACCCGTACCAATCACCAAAACACTTGCGCAGTAGCCAGAATTGCGGCCCGTACTCATTGTCAGAATATGCTGCGCTTGAGAAGGGCGCCACTATCCATTCCGCGGCGCCAAGCGGATAGGCTTTGGGCGACATCCAGATCACCGCTGCCGCCACCGGAACGGGTGAACGGCCAATCAGGAGTTCCGCGCGTTTCGGCGCGACTCGGCGGACGATCGATGTTTGTCAGGCGGTGCACATGATGCGCAAGGGGCAAGTCCGAAAGCTGCCCGGCCACGATGTCCAGCGGCAGCTTCGGTTCGTCGACCGGTTATCTGGGCTCTCAACATAACATAGACCACTACATCGGCAAGGGTGGCCGGCCGTCGGCACTCGAATATTCTTTGCAACACAACCGAATCGGCCAACCGGCGTAGAATTGGCACTGGTACCCTTGAAGTGGGTTTCCCTATGGAAAAGAGCGTGTTTGTCCAAGCCCGTGACCTGCCGCCCGAGAAGCGGCACGCCGCCGAAGTTCTGCTCTGTGGAGCACTGAGCGAGGACGAACTCGTCTTGATCCGATCTTCCAAGGGAAGGATCTTGAAGCCGGGACTCGCTGGTGATGCACTTTCCGAGGCATACCGCCAGTCGTTCGACTGGTCAGCAGAAATGTCCAAGCGAGTTGAGGGCGTTCCGGCGAGTGAACTAGGCCCGGCCATTGACGAAAGCTCTAGACTTCGCGCGACCGCGGCGCGGTTTTCTATAGACACCGCTATTCTGATCGGTGGAAACGTTAGCGCCACAGGGCCAGCAAAGGAGCTCTTGCTAAAAGCCATCCCGGACTGGCACTGCCCGATGAAAGTCTCCACTCCCTGGGTGACGTGGAGATTTCCTGACACACTGCTGCCTACGCCGAGGCCTTCTAGCGGACTGAGCGAAGGGTTCGCCATGCAAGGTATCTCACGTGACGGTAGCGTATGATGAATTTACCCGATGAGCAGCGCGAACATCGTCTGGATTCAGTGAACCCGCCAACACAGAACCGGTGTCTTTGTGAACCCGAGGTAATAACTTGATCGCCATACCAATCATAATCTCCCTCCTCCTGTACTTGATCCCGCCCATGTTGTTCAGACGAGACCAGTACCAGTTCTCGAGAGATTATTTGGTTTCGACCAGTGGCGCGCCTGACGGGGTGTTTCAGAATTCTTCGCTTGCGTACGCACTACAGCTTGCAACGTTTGGGCCGTTTTTTGCGTGGGGTGTCCTCGGTGATTGGATTCCGGGCGTTTTGAACGCCTGTTTCTTCTGTTTGGGGCTATCGCTCCTCTACTTTGGTCGACATCAAATTGGAAACTTTCTTAAGGGCGCACTCTCGGCTGACCACTCCATCACAATCCATGAATTCCTGGCGCAGGCACACGGCAACAGCCCTTGGATCAGACTTGTAGCTTCCGGTCTCACGCTTGTTGCACTATGGGGAATCGTGATGTCCGAGATGTTTGGTTTAGCGACCGCTCTCGGTCCGCTCATGGGAATCGGCAGTGGTGGAACTTACCTTCTTGTAATTTCTCTATTTCTCCTGATGTTTGCCTATTCGGCAACCGGTGGCAACGACGGTGTGATGAGATCCGATCAAATTCAACTCGGATTTGGCTACTTTGGTATGTACGCGGCCGTAGTAGGCATGATCTTCATGCTCATGCAATCAACGCCAAACGGGAGCACACCCGGGGCAGGCGCAATAGCGTTTTTTGGCCTATTTGGTGCAACTTGGCTAATCATCCGACGAGGCCGGTTCATCGATTCAGTCAGCTTCCCATCTTCGGTCGGCACACGCGCTTGGCGCATTTATCTTTCAATTGAGAGAGTCGTGAATGGCGTAGTCGTCCTGACAATCGGGACTATGGTTGGCTCCGCGATCTACTATTTTAGCGTGAGCGGGCCAATGACAGCGCTCCCGAGCATTTTGCGTTCCGCCACAGCGCAGACAAGCATGTCAGGCCTAGCTTTGTTTTCTCTCGCGCTACTGCCACTCGGCTATCAGATTGTCGACATAACTAACTGGCAGCGGTTTGCCGCTGCCGGCGAGCCAAGCAACTACGGCGACGGTCCCGGCAGGCGGGCATTGTTGATTTATGTTTTTGAAGCTCCACTCGCCTGGATTTCATTAGTGGCCTTCGGTAGTCTAGCCGCTGCGGTTTTCCGGCAACTAAAGCAAGCGCCGAATCCCTTCGGTGAGTTTGCTTTGAATCTCATCTCGTTGGGTACGCTGGGCGGAGCCTTCATTGCGGCTGCGTTCTTGCTCGCCGTATTTGCCATCGGGCTGTCAACAATGGATGCTGTCTTCTCGGCAACTCAATGTGCTTTCCAATACGATATACTTCCCGGCCTCGCCACGAAAGGGACTCCGGAGATGTCGCCGCGCCAGAAGGTCCGAGCGACTCGACTCTTTGGTCTGACAACTTATCTTGTTGTGATAGGCTTGTTTTATTTGGCTGAGAAGTATCTGACTTTTGGACGAGACAACTACCTAGCATTGCTACTCGCATTCTATAGCGCCCAAATCGCATTCATTCCGTTGGTGGCAGGGGCGTTTCTCGCCCGCCGCCAAGGAAGGAACATGACGCCGGTCGAGCCAGGATTTGCTATAGCATCGCTATTGGGTGGGACACTGGTCGGCATAGGATCTACTCTCTCGGCGCTAGTGTTTGGTCCCAATGATGTCTTGCTATGGGGCGCCATTCCGGAGTGCCTACTTGTCAGTACAATAATTTATGCGATTGGTTGGTTCCGGGCGCAGAAGCAACGGGATAGATCAGCCGCTCGGCAATAGCTTATACGGGACATACGGGACAAATAGACAGTTTGGTCTTCCATTGGAAATAGCGAGGGTGCTGTGCCAGATCAATTTAATTACAAATATCAGTTCACTATTAATCAGGACTTCCTAATGAGCCCAAGCGCCCCGCTTGCAGTGTCTTATTGGTTTGACGATCTGATGTTTCCTCGAGCTTTCTACGAGACCAAGACAGGCTTTCAAAGAAAGTTGATCTTCAATTTTCTCTCAAAGATTGAAGAGAAGAAAACGGAAGAGACGCACATCTCTCTCAAGCCGACGTATTACTACCTAGTCTTTGAAGACGGTGGGTTTGCTTTCTGCTCAGATGCGATCGGCTACTCGGATAGTCCGGGAATGCTGCCAGCTCAGTATCTTTTTGAGGATGCATCGCCCGGAGACTCGACGATCCAAGAGTATTTAAAGAACCTCGCTCGGGTGAGTTACATGCAAAGTCAAGAGATCTGGACTCTTGGGGAACTCACAGACCCCCATAAGGCTGCCCTTGACAGGATTTCACCGCTCTTCGGGCAAAGCGGTTGGCCGAGTTTGGCCGGATGCATTGTCGATGATCTCCACGTGCGCGGAAACAAGGATGGATCTTTCGTTTTTACTGGCCGAGCTACTCTGAAGAGATATCCCTTGGGCGAGTTTGCATCTGTTCTTCCAATACCAAGGTACAGTGGCGACCCGATGCTCTTGTCGCGCCACAGTCTAGTTGCCGCGTGTTGGAAAGACAAATTTGCCACAATTTCGGACAGATTCAAGATTCCCGAGTTGCCGCGACGTGTCTCCAAGAGGATACGGACGGCGCTTGAAGAGACAACGCACATCCTCTGGAATGAGGACAGCCGGGTTATTTGGATCATGGGGGAGCCGGGCTCCGGGAAAGAAGTCTTTGCTCAAGCGCTTCACTCTGGCGGCCGGCAAGGCAATGAGAAGGAAAGCAATGAAAGCATCTCTCCTCAGTCAATTGCGGGAATTACTCTCCACGAGTTCAGCGAGCGTTTATACGGTACCGATCCATCTGGGACCTGCGTCATAGAAAGGATCGATGGGGTTAAGGGCACGATCTTCCTGGATGAATTCGACAAACCTAAGGAGGCCAGGGAAATTTACAGCGCTCTACTGCGAGTGTTGGAGGCAAAGCAGTTTCTAAAACGGGAAGCGTCCTCGGATCGGCAGCGAATCATAGAAACTCCAGGAACGTGCAAGAACGTCAACTGGATCATGGCGGGAGCTTTCAGTCAGGTCAACCCTCGCGATTCGGTGCCACAGGATCTCTGGAGCCGGTTAACCGGCTTCATACAACTGCAGAATCCCATACAGGAAGATAACTATGCGGGCTCGTTGTTCCTATACCGATACCTATGCTTGGCTGCGAACATTCTTAGTCGCGAAACTGTCAAACCTCTGTTGCGGGCGCTACAGAAGGAACCTTCCGGAAGAACGTATCGAGAGATTGTGGCGTGCAAACTTCTGGATGTTACTCACAAGATGAACGACACAGACGCGCTCATTCCAGGTCCAAGCCTAGGGCAAATTGTAGACGACTTTCAACGCCTAGTTCGAACTAAGGGAACTTTCTCCGGAGACCGGCTCGACACGGCGCGAGGTATCATCAAGGCTACGGAGGCGGTATTCAATTACCTCCGCGACTCGGCTCTAGAGGAGTCTGACTTCGAGCTTGGAGCCGAAAAATACCGTGACGCAGCAATTGAAGAAGGGCACAAGGGGTTGCGCCTTTCCCGTGGACCAATTTAGGAACCGTGATGCTTTGTCGTTGCGTCTTATCTTGTAGGGGCGGGTCCGAGCCTGAGTTTCAGGATGGCGAAGGGCCGGCGAGGTATAGTAATAAAAGGAGTTGACTATGACGTTTTGTGGCTACCACCCAGCGATGAGCGAAGGCTTAGCGAGGTTTGGCGGAGGCGTCGCCACATCCACCTTGAAGAAGGCGGAGATGGCGAACCGAAAGATTGCCGACCACATCGAAGTTGAATTAGCCCAACTGGAAGAACTGATTCGTGAGCTCGACAGGACAGAAAGTAGTTCCGTTGGCATCGAGCAGAGTAACCGTGCCAAGGCGTTGAAAGGGCTTGCCCTCGTTTGTCAGGCCTCTTTCTTAAGCGCCGTAGGCATAACCGGCGAGGAAGAATTTAAGGAACATTTTGCGCAGCAATTCGCCGCCTTCGGCCAGTTAGTACGTGAACTTGAGGATGCCTTCGAGGGTTGTGCGGGCGACACAAGTTTATCGGAACGGACAAGGGTCGGGGTGTACGCAGCTATCACGTACACCGAAATGGTAGGGGCGGAGAGTAGTCCGTCAAGATCCTGACAAAAACGGGCGGACATAGGAAGTCGACCCGTTGGACAAAACGCAGAAACCTTCCCCTGCCAGGAAGACGATGGCTCTAAGATCAGCTTGGTGAGAGCGGCGTTTTGCCAGGATCGATGGGCACTCTCAGTTTCCATGTGGAGGGCCGCGGCCATGAGGAGGCATTATGTTCCAGCGCCCACGGCGCCGGCCGGCTGTTGAGCCGCTCAGCGGCCCGAGAGCAAGTGACGGAGCGAGATCTCCGCCGGCAAATGGGGGGAGTCTGGTTCGACTCCCGCAAGACGGACAGGCTTCTTGATGAGGCTCCTTCTGCCTACAAAGACATCCTCGCGGTGTTGAGGGCGCAGAACGAGATGGTGAAAGTCACTCGTACTCTACGGCCGCTGCTCAACTACAAGGGCGTGTAAAAATTGACATTAAGGTGCTGTTATGACAACATAATGTCGTATCGCATCGACAAGAGCTGATGCTCCTGGAGGTTCAAAAATGCTTCAACTTCGCCCGCTGGATGTCAACGTCCCCATCTTCCAGCAACTCCAGGCCGATGTGTCGCCGGTCGTTCTCGTGAATATTTTTCAGGTGGCCGAGGCCGATGTTCCGGCGCTACTTGCCGCGTGGGCAGCAGACGCGGCCTGGATGAAACGGCAGCCCGGTTTCATTTCCACGCAACTTCATCAAGGGATTGCCGGCAGCACCGTTTTGATGAACTACGCGGTCTGGGAGTCCGTCGCCCATTTTCGGGCCGCCTTCCATCATCCGGAATTCAAACAAGCTTTGGAGCAGTATCCTTCTTCCGCGGTGGCCTCTCCCCATCTCTTCACCCGGCTCTCGGTTCCGAATCTTTGTGTCGGGCTTTAGTTACTACTGTGTTACTAAAATAACGAGAGTCCAGGCACCGATGTGAGCAGCGCTCGTTTCGCCCGTCGCCTCCATCAAAGTCGTACGTGGCTGTTTTAACCGCAGAGGCACAGAGACGCGGAGAAACCCGCTAGGGCTAGGATGGCGTGATCGGAGCCGCAATTGAGGTCCATCGAGCCCTTGGGCCGGGCTTGTTGGAGTCCGCCTATGTCCAGTGTCTCTGTCACCAACTCCACCTGCGGAACTTGCCCTTCCGCCGG
>JAYTKJ010000226.1:0-9610 GCA_043730365.1 Acidobacteriota bacterium
CACCGTTTCTCTAGACATCCTGCTGGCCGAAGACAACGCCGTGAACCAACGCGTGGCCATGCGGGTCCTTGAAAAGGCGGGGCATCGCGTCACCCTGGCGTCGAATGGCCGGGAAGCGCTCGAGCACCTGGATAAGGGCCGGTTCGATCTGGCCCTTATGGACCTCCAGATGCCCGAACTAGGCGGGCTGGATGCCACCAAAGAAATCCGCCGCCGCGAGGCTGCCTCCAACGGCGGCCGGCATCTCCCGATCATTGCGATGACCGCCAACGCCATGACCGGCGACCGGGAGCTGTGTCTCGCCGCGGGCATGGATGACTACATCTCCAAGCCCATCCGCGCGGCAGACCTGTTGGCGCTGATCTCCCAAGTCTCCGAATCTAGAACTGAATTCTCAACGCCAGTTGCACCTGCCGGGTAGCTCAATCAAAAGCTGAAGCGAAGCGCGAACCGGATGGCACGTTCGCCGCCCTCTACCGACCCGCTGGTGCTGAGCGCGCTGGTAACAGTCATGAACCCGCCGCCACTGACGTTCGAGGCGGGATTGCCAAACTTAGGGGTGTTGGTGAAGTTGAACGCCTCAGCGCGAAACTGCAAGCGCCACCGCTCACTCAAACCGAAATTCCGAAACAACCCGAGATCCGCATTGACTAGACCAGGACCGCGCAGAACATTGCGGCCCGTTGACCCAAAGCGGACAGCCGTCACCGGCGCAAATGCCCCCGGATCGTAGTAAGGCGTGTTGCGCCCGATGCCTCCCAATTTGGCCACCGCGGGCTTCACCTGATCGGCGGTCTGTCCGTTACCAGGGGCATTCAGTGACGCGTTCGCCGCACTGACGGTGAAGGGCGTGCCGGAGTAAGCGCTGAAGATGCCGTTCAATTGCCAACCGGAGAGCAACACCTTGGCGGCCACGCTGCCCTTGGCGAAACGGGTAGGCATTTCGAAAATCCAAGCCCAGCGGAAGTTGTGCGGCCGGTCATAGTTGGCCAGCGCCCGATTTCTTGCCAGCGCCGAAGGTGCGTTGAACAGCAGCCCGCCGGCGGAGTCGTCAGTCCAGTTGATGGCCTTGCCGAAAGTGTAGGCGATCTTTGTGGACAGACCGCTGGTCAAGCGCCGGTCCAGCCGGGCCTGCAGCGAGTCATACGTGCCGGTTTGAAACGGCTGAATGACGGTGAGGTCGACGCGGCGGCCGAACCGCGCCGAAAGGGGACGGCCCGCCGCGCCTCCGCCCGGCTCGGCCGCGTTGACGTTGACACTCGCCATCTGATGGATGGTGCGGGTGGCCACGTAACCAACCGAGCCGATGAAGCCCCACTTCATCTCACGCTCCAAAGTGAAATTGAACGATTGAATGTAGCCGCGGCTGAACTTGCCAGGCAGTAACGTCTGCGTCGTCGCCGTCAGTGGCAGAGTCACCACACCGGTGGAAAGATCGGGAGTCGCAATCGCCGGGATACCGCGCTCTATCGAACCGAAAGGCAAGAACGTCGAGGAACCGATGAAGTCCTGGCTAACCATCACCGGGTAGGGGAACAGGAACGATGCCGCCAGAGGGTAGGGCTCATAACTGATCCCATAACCACCCCGAATGACGCCCATCTTGCCGGCGCGATAGGCAAGACCCAACCGCGGCGCCAGCAAACGCCGGCCGGGCTTGATGCCGGCATCGCGGGGGACGTTGCCATAACCGCCCACCAGCACTTTGTCGGTATCGAAGTCGTATCGCTCAAAACCGCTTTGAGGACCCCGCTGCGTGAGAGGGAAAAACTCCCACCGCAAGCCCAGCGTCACGGTCAGGTTACGCGTGGCCTGCCAACGGTCTCGAAAATAGAGTCCGTACTGCCGCTCAAACGGATCGGAAGGATCGAAGATCTGCACGGCTTTGCCCAGCTGCTGAGGTAGACCCAACAGGAACGACGCATAGGTATTGAACTGATTTGGCGCCGCGCCGCCGGCGAGGGCCGTTACGCCGCCGGTGAAATCAAAGCGCCCCCGCGGCCCGTTGCCGCCCACCTCCGGGTGGAAGTGATTGAGCCTGGCGCGGGTGTGGTCGAGTCCAAAGCGGATGTCGTGCGTGCTCTTTTGCCATCCGGCGTTCGCCGACAACGTGACGGAATTGTCGTTGACATACTTCGGCATGTACGCGTAAGGGTTGCCGTAGTTTTCGTAGCCGCTGATGTTGAAAATGGGCAAGCCGCTCTGCCGGACACTCGGGCCGTTGGTCCCGGGAATGCCCAGGACGTCGCTGCCGTAATTTTGGCCGGAATCGCTGTGGACGAGGTCAAGCGGGTCATGGCTGAAGGAGAGATTGCCGTCAACCAGGAAGCTGTTCGTCACCAGGTGCGTGGCTGCTACAGTAACCACGCGAGCCCGTACTTTGCCCGTACCCGCGCCGCCGCCGTTGATCATGCCCTGGCCACCGGCGGCGCCGAGGTTGTACTGCGAAGTAACCAGCGCATCCATTACCGAGGCCTTACCCCACACGGTTGTTTTCGGCGAAAGAGTGTAGTTGATCTTAGCGTCATAATTGTCGCGGTTGAAAGACGTCGGGGCCGAGGCAAAGAAGTTGTTGGCCGGTCCGGAGAGATTGGCTTGCGGCGCCAAGTCCTGCAGTTTTCGAGTGATCGAGCTCTGGCGTGTTCGCGGAATGATGGCGTTGGCAAAGGGCAACCGGTCCCGGCCATCCACTGCTCCGGTGGCCGGGTCGTAGATGTTGGTGCGGTAGGCGGAAAAATCTCCCGAGCGTTGATCGGCCGTCGCCAGCGTGGCGATGCGGGAAAACGTCGAGCGTTCGCGCATGCCTTCCCAGCTTCCGAAAAAGAAAAGCCGATTGCGCTTGATCGGACCGCCGAAAGTGCCCCCGTAGACATTGAACACGTACTTGGGCTTTTGCGGTTCCAGGTAGAAAAAATTCTTGGCATTGAGCGCCGAGTTGCCGAAGTTCTCAAAGAACACGCCATGGAAGGAATTGGTGCCGGACTTGGTCACCACGTTGATCGCCGCGCCGCCGGCGAAACCTTGCTCGGCGTCGAAGCTGTTGGTCGAGATATTGACGGTTTCAATCGACTCCACCGGAGGCACATAGAGGGTCTGATGCGGCAGGTGTGCGCGCATGTTGTAAGCTCCATCCAGCCGCGTGTTGTTGTTGTTGCGCGAAGTACCGTTAACGTTGGTAGTGAGAGCCCGGCCAGGCGAACCGACGACGGCGTTCTGATAGCCGGCCGGTGTCGCGCCAGGCACCAGATTGATCAGCGTCTGGTAGTTTCGGTAGCCGCCGATCGGGAGTTGGGTCACTTCCTTACTGCCCAGTTCAACGTGGACATCGGCCTTGTCGGTCTGCAGCGCGACGGTTTGCGCCTCGACCGTGATGCGGTCCGCCACTTCGCCCACCTCGAGTTGAACGTCGATGCGGCTCACCGTATTGATCGATACTTCGACGGCTCTGCGGGTCACTGTGCGGAAGCCGGAGGCGGCAACCTGAACCTCGTAAATGCCGGGCGTGAGGTTGGTGAAGGTGTAAGATCCCGCGGCACTGGCGTCAGCTTGCCTGGAAACGCCGACGGCAGCATTCTTGACGGTGATGCTGGCGCCCGGCACTACCGCGCCGGTCCCGTCCTCAATGGTTCCGGTCAGGGTGCCATAGAGGACCTGCGAGAAGGCCGGGGCCACAGTCAGGATAAAACCGACCCAAGCGGTGAAGTTAAGCATATGAGGCGAACCTATAATACTTCACCGTGCGATCTAACGACAGAAAGTGGGGCAGAGCTCTCCGCCCCCCATTGATCGAGGCCTCGCTAAAGCAGCGCGGTCGGTCGGCGCTTCCAGGCGCGGCCCTTGGCCACCGAAGTTGCTTCCATATCGTTGATATAACCGCCGGCCTGCGTCAGCACGTGATGCAGATCGTTGCCGACGCTGATCAATGAAAAGCCCTTGTCGAGGAACTCACCCACGCGCGACGTTCCGAACAGGAACAGACCCAGCGTGACTTTGTTCCTGGTAGCCGCGGCGATCAACTTGTCTGTAGCCGCCATCAGCTCGGGCGACGTGTACATGTGCGGGAATTCGTATTTGTCGTAGAGCCCCATCGACATGCACAAATCGTTCTGGCCCATAAAGAGCAGATCGACGCCCGGCACCGCCGCGATTTCTTCGATGTTCTTGATGCAGTCCGCCGTCTCCACCTGGAGCGCCACAATCACGTTCTCGTTGGCCTTGCCCACGTAGCCGAGCAAGCCCGCTTTGTTGGTGCTGCGCTGCGGGAAGTAGACGGAACGCGTGCCCACCATCGGATAGCGCGCGCAGCTCACGGCATCGCGCGCCTCCGAAGCGGTGTTGATGTACGGCACCAGCACACCGTCGGCGCCCAGATCGAGCGACTGCTGAATGCCGCCGCGATCGTGATATCCGGCTACGCGTACCAAGCTCTTGGCGCCGCCACTCGAAATGGCGCACAGCATGGCGGAGAGCTTTTCAAAGCCCATCGGCCCGTGCTGCGAGTCCACCAGCAGCCAGTCGTAACCGGTGTGCGCCAATTGCTCGGCCACCGTCGGGCTGTGCGAGTTCACAAACAGCCCCATTTTCGGCTGTCCGGCGCGCATCTGACTCTTGAATTCCGCTCCACTCAGGGCGACGTTCGACATGGTATTCGTTACCTCCTAGAGAATGACCCGAACTTGACATTAAACCACACCGGCGCGGCTATTTCTTCGGAAATTTCGGGTCGGCCTCTACTTCGAGGATTTGCCTGGTGTGTCGCTCGGAGTGACCAGACACCAGCAGCAGCCATTGATATGCATCCAGTTCCTTGAAAACCGGATGCGGCGCCGTATGCGCGCGGAAGTCCGCATCGGACGTTTTGACCAGCGCGATCGTGTCTTTGCGTGCCTTGAGGAAATGTGCCAACGCCGCCTGCGGACTGGCGAATTTGTTCGACGGCTTGAGCGGCTCCGGCGCCTGGAATTTCTGGCTGCGGTCAACGATGCCAACCAAAAGCCTTTCGTCGTTCTTCTTACGTTCGGCGATACCATCCGTCTTGGCCGGTGACTTGAGGGCGCGCTCGGTCACCACCTGGCGAATGAATTCCTCGCTCGTCGAGATGTGCTCCAGGCACTCGGCGACGGACCATTTCTCCGGGGCCGCCTTGAAGTTGAATTGTTCAGGGGACAGTCCTTTCACCGCAGCGCGCAGTTCCTTGGCGGTGCGTTGCAGGTGGTTCACCAGCAGAGTCTGTTCATCGGCCGAAATTTTGTACGCCGGCAGCGCAAAGGCCGCCAGCAACGAGACGAACAATAGTTTCTTCATAAGTTGCTCCCGATAATAATCGATTATCCAACGAAATCGCCCACGCTGACCCAACCCATCTGACCGAAGCCTCCTACATAGTAAACATCGGCCACCTGCATCCGGTAGAAAGCGAAATCGCCAAACCCGGCCCATTGCTCCGCCTGCGGATGCCGGGCCAGGTAGCGATTTCTGACCGCGTCCTGTTCGTCCTCCGCTACCGGCCGCACCTCGCCCATGAGCGTCACACGCGCCGCGCCGAGCGTGTCCTGTTCGGCGTCCGGCGCAAACACAATGAGGCTTGCGCGCGCGTCCCCGGCCAGATTCTTCGAGTGCACCGCCAACCCGCTCAACAGGAAAACTGGTTGCCCCGCCGCATCGGTGGCATACTCGGCGATCGACACAAAAGGAAATCCCGGGCGCCTCACCGACTGGGTCGACAAACAGCCAAAGCCCCGCGACCCTACCAGCTCTCGTGCGTTGCGCGCTTTGTCCATCCATTCATCATAGTAATTCGGTCGCATTCCGTTTGATCGATGCGGCGGCGTTCGCGCCTGATCGGCTCGATAAAAATTTCGGTTCGCCTTGAGACTTTACTTTTCTCGCAAGTTTCGGCATACTCAGTGTGCGAGCTCACCTCGGTAAACGAACGGGTTTCCGACCGGTGGCGATCCAGAGGATGGAGCCCGTATTCCTTCGTCCTACCGCTCAAGGTAGAGCACCCTCCCTAAGTCAGCGACGCACTTGTTGAAACCAACGGCCGCAGTGTCTGCGTGCGCAGTTCGTTTCCGGCAACGCCCAATTGAGTCGAAGGCAAAACACATATGGGGAAGGTGTATCTAGTCGGCGCGGGACCAGGCGATCCTGAGTTGCTCACGCTGAAAGCCGCTCGTCTGCTGGCCGAGGCGCGCGTCGTAATTTATGACCGGCTGGTGCCCAACCAGATCGTAGCCTACGCCAATCCACGCGCGCAATTCATCTACGTCGGCAAAGAACCCGGACGCCAGGAAGAGATCCAGAGCGAGACGTTCGCCGCCCTCGCCGAGCATGCCGCCCAGCCGGGCATTGTGGTGCGCCTCAAGGGCGGAGACCCGATGGTATTCGGGCGCGGTGGAGAAGAGTGGCTGCATCTGGCCCAACGCGGGATCGACGTCGAAGTGGTCCCCGGAGTCAGCGCCGCGATTGCCGTGCCCGCACTCGCAGGAATTCCGCTCACCTACCGCGGCGTGGCTTCGTCGTTCGCGGTGATCGCCGGACACCGGCAGAATTTGCAACTGCCGGAGTGGACCCCATATCGCGGTATCGACACGTTGGTGGTGCTGATGGGTGTGGAGTTTCGCGACATCATCGCGACGACTTTGATCGACCTCGGCCGCCCCGCTAGTGAGCCGGTGGCTTTCATCGAGTGCGGCTCAACCGCCAATGAGCGGGTGGTGGTTTCGACGCTTGGCGAAGTCGCGCGCCGCGCCGTAGCAGTGGCCGCTCCGGCCGTGTTCGTGATCGGCCAGGTGGTGAACTTGCGGGCAGCTCTCGTCGCCGACAGCAAGACGGAGGCTGCCATTGCGCGTTGAACTTCCGCTGCTGGAACAGGCCGGCCACCACGCCTTTACGATTTTGGTCAGGGACAGCCGCGCGCTGGTTCCGGCTCGCCAGCCCGAACCCGGTGAGCAGTACCGATTCCACTTCGACATGGGCAAGTGCATCGGCTGCAAGTGTTGCGTCGTAGCCTGCAACGAGCAAAATGGCAATCCCGCCGAGCTGAACTGGCGGCGCGTGGGAGAGATTGAAGGCGGCGTCTATCCGGCTGCGCAGCGCTGGCACCTTTCGATGGGCTGCAATCATTGCCTGGAGCCCTCTTGCCTCATCGGGTGCCCGGTTGAAGCCTACACCAAGGATTCGTTCACCGGCATCGTCGATCACAATCCCGATCAATGTATCGGCTGCCAATACTGCACGTGGAACTGCTCGTATGGCGTGCCGCAGTACAACCCCGAGCGCGGCGTGGTGGGCAAGTGCGACATGTGCCACAACCGGCTCTCGGGTGGCGACGCTCCGGCCTGCGTGCACGCTTGCCCGGAAGGCGCAATCGCGATTGAGATTGTCGAACAGGCGGCGTGGCGCGCCAATCACGGCGAGGCCAACGCCCCGGGGATGCCATCGGCCGAAGATAGCTTTTCTACGACGCGCATCACGATTCCGGAAACCCTGAAAGCCTTAAACGTCCGGCGTGTGGACGGCGGCCGCGTCGAGGCCGGCGAACCGCACTGGTCGCTGGTGGGTTTCCTGGTGGCCACGCAATTTGCCGTCGGTGGTTTCCTGGCGCTCTGGCTGCTCGAGTTGGCCGGCGCGCAGTTGCCTGCCTGGGCGGCGATCGTGCCTCTGTCTGTGGCGCAGCTTGCTCTGGCCGCGGCGCCGCTTCATCTCGGCCGCCCCGCGTTTGCCTGGCGCGCCGTGAAGAATTGGCGAAGTTCATGGGTTAGCCGCGAGGTCCTGGCGATGACGGGATTCGCCGGAGCAGCCTCCGCATACGCAGCGGCGTTGTACTTCGATCTTCCTCATCGCGGCTGGTTGGGCGCATCCGCAGTGGCCGTCGGATTTGCCGGCATCGCCGCTTCGGCAAGGATCTACATGGTCCCCGCCCGTCCGTCCTGGAACCGAGCGAACACAATGGTGGCCTTTCTACTCACCGCTCTGGTGGCCGGAGTCCGGCTGGCGCCGGCGGCGGGGTTGGGTGGCGAACTATGGCTGGGCGCTCTGGCGGCCGCTGCTTCGGTAGCGCAGCTACTCAACTTTTGGATCGGGCAGCGCGCCATGGCCGCGTCGGGTGTCGACGAACTTCGCGCGTCGGCCCGGCTCACCGACACCGTGATGAAGCCGGTGCGGCAGTTGTCGATGGCACTGTCGATTGGCGCGTTGATCCTGATTCCGCTCAGCCCGGTGGCTTCGCTCCTTTGCGCGATTGCCTCAGAAGGCGCGGGCCGGTATCTGTTCTTCACCAGCGCTGTGCCCAAGACGATGGCTTCGACATTCCTCAAGCCGGGGGAGGCGCGCGCATGAAACCCCTCTCGCGTCTGCTGGGCTTCGATATTCTGCGCCGGCAATACGCTTACTCTGACGATCCCGTGCTTGGCTACACGGCGGCGCGGCGCAGCGCCGAGCGGTGGGTGAAATCCACGTGCGGCTATTGCTCGGTGGGCTGCGGCATGGAACTGGGAGTCCGCAGCAACGAAGTAGTGGCGGTGAAGGGCTGGGACGGACATCCTGTGAGCCACGGCAAGCTCTGCCCCAAGGGTCTTTCCGAGCATCACACGTTGAGGGCTCCCGATCGAGCGCAATATCCGCTGTTGCGCGGAGCAGGCGGCAAACTCCTGCCCGTCAGCTGGGAGGAAGCGTTGGACGCCCTGGTTGAGCGGTTCGGCGAAACGCAGCGCCGCCACGGCAAGAATGCACTCGGCGTTATCAGCACCGGCCAACTGCTCACCGAAGAATTCTACGCGCTGGGCAAGCTCATTCAACTCGGCTTTGGCACGCGGAACTTTTGCGGCAACACCACGCTCTGCATGGCCAGCGCGGTCTCCGGCTACAAGCGCTCCTTCGGCAGCGATGGCCCGCCGGGAGCCTATGAAGACTTTCGCACCGCCGACATGATCCTGTTGGTGGGCGCCAACATCGCCGACAATCATCCGATTCTTTGCCAGCATCTGGATGCGAATTCGAACCGGTTTCTGGTGGTGGCTGACCCGCGTGTCACCAAGACGGCGATGATGGCCGACCTCCATCTGCCACTCAAGCCGCGCTCCGACATCGCGCTGCTGAACGGCATCGCCCACGTGCTCATTCGCGAGGGCCTGGTGAATCAGGAATATGTGGATCGCCACACCACCGGGTATGCCGAACTCCGCCGTTTTCTGCTCGACAAGTACCCCGTGGAACGGGCCGCCGCGCTAACTGGCCTCGCTCCGGAGACGATCGAGCGTGTGGCCCACTCGTTCGGCCGGGCCAAGCGGGCCTTCATTGCCTGGACCATGGGCGTCAATCATTCCACGCAAGGCGCCGAGACGGTGAGCGCGATCGCGAACCTCTCGTTGCTGACCGGGAACATCGGCCGCTCCGGCGCTGCTCCGTTTTCGATCACCGGCCAATGCAACGCGATGGGAACCCGCGAGGCCGGCTTCACGTCGAGCCTCCCTGGCTATCGCAAGTTTGACAACCGGGAGGATCGAGAAGAATTGGCGGCGTTGTGGGGAGTCGCGGAGGAGCGCATCCCCACCGCCCGCGGTCTGGCTTATCCGGACATCATCAACGCCGCCGTGCAGGGCGACATCAA
>JAYTKJ010000227.1:0-3327 GCA_043730365.1 Acidobacteriota bacterium
GGAGGGTAGCCCCCTTCTTCGCTTCAATGTCTTGTCGAGATCCTATTGGCCGGTTTTCAGCCGTCCCTCATTGGCCGGTTTTGGCCGTCCCCCGAGGCAGATTGACACGGAATTGCATAAGTTCCATACGGAGGAGTACTGCCTCCACCCCGATGCCCCGCACGGCTGTTCTCCAAGAATCATTAAGGCTCACACGCTGCAGAATCATGGCCAACTCGACCAGATCGCCCGGCATGGCCACGTCTATGGCGTAGATCGAAGATACTTGAACTTTGCGAAACGCAGGCCGCCCTTCAAACCTAACTAATATCAGTGTCAACGAGGCATCGACTTTCCGATTCTTTTGCGGTGACTATGATCGCGCCACTTTCAGCCCGATCGAAACCAAACCCATTGTGTTCACGCCGGAGCAGTGTTTCTTGCTGGGATATCGGGCGCTGTGCGCCGATGTCTATTTGTCGCTTCAGACGCTCAAAGAGATTCCCACACTTCGCGAGTTCGATCGCGGCAAGCCGCTGGCAGCACAACAGCAGTTACAAGCACAGGTAACCGACATAGAGGCAAGTCGACGCAGGAGGCTCGCAATCGTTGAGAAGGCGAAGGTGCTTTACGACGCAGTCCTTCTGGAGAAAGTGTTCAGCGATATTCGTTTCTCAAGAATCGAGATCCAGCCCGCGCCGGAGCTTCTAGTAAGCAGCGCATGCCTGCCGGTGTATGACTTCGCTGGCCAGTGGATTCCGCAACACCCGTTGACCGCTTCTCTAATCGCGCTGCCGCCAAACCGCGGAGCCCTTGTGTTTACTTGGCACAGGCGGCACGGGGAGAGAGGCCACGCCTTTGTCGATTCCCTTCTCAGAATACCGGCGGCGGATATGCCGCACGCTATTACACGCCTCGCCTTCTCCTATTTTGAAAACCGCTTCTGGTCGCCGGCATGGTGGGAAACCCTGCCCTCCGCAACAAGATCCGCCCTTGAACAGCGGTTTGTCTCTGGGATGCGCCGTGATGATGCCAGCAGTCTGATAGACGATGGGCTGCGCGCAGTTGGTTGGACCGTCAAAGCCCTGCCCTGATCAGATCATGGTGCGCGCCTCAAATCCCGATTAAATTCGGCGTGATCTTCTCATATCCGCTATCCACCGCCCACACATCGAGGGGCAGCGCGGCAATCTCATCCACATCCGGGCAGGCAGCCACATCCTTGCTGAGGTCGATCACATGCAGATACCGCTGGCAGGCGTCGCAGGTCTGCGTCTGAATGTGCGGGAACATTTCCTCATTGGCGTAGTAGGCGAGTTCGCCCTCGCCGCCGCACCACGCGCATTGCGCACGCGGAAAGCGCCACTCGGCCAGGCACAAGCTGCACATCAACTGATACGCCGAGCCGTGCCCCTCCGGAACCAGCACCGCGCACTGCGGCTTCTGTCCGCATTGCGGGCAACGGTTGGAATGCGGCGCCTCGCGTTGCGGTGGATGCTGGCGCAGCATCACGCGCTCCATGAACCCGAGTGCCGGCTCCTTGCCCTCGCGCGCCGTCTGGCGCAGCAGCGATGGCCCGTGCTTCAGAATCACGCGCTTGAGCTCTTCCCGGTCGCCCGCAAACCCGATCAGTTGGCCATAGAAATCAAGCGCTTCCTTGGCGTGTGGATACCTAGCGGCGAGCGTGCGGGCCCGCTCGGCTCTTACCGTTGTTGTTCGCGAAACCATTTTCGATGATGGGCGGCGGCCCAGCGCGGCGAGACCACGCCCCGCACCATGGCCTTGATTGAACCCGGCACGGCGGCGGTGCCCATGTAGATGTGGATGATGATCCCGCCGATCGCGCCAATCGCGGCGAGTGGATGAATCAGCACCGCGATCAGCCGCAGCGCGCGCGGCATAGATTCCGGGAACCACAGCACCACGCCCGACACCAGCAGCAGCACGGTGAACAGCGCCTGCATCCAGAACATCATCTTCTGCCCGCCGTTGAACTTGCCTACTTCCAACCCGTCTTCCTGGTTCATCGCATACTTGTGCGAGTTGGCCAGCCACACACGGTCATCGGCATCGAGCTTCATCTGCGATGCCCACTTGAAGAACATACGCAGGAACGCCGCAGCAAAGATCAACGCAACGAGGGGATGCATATAGCGAACAGTGACGCCGCCACCCAGCACCGACGAGATCCAGAAAAGCTTGCGGGACCACATGGAAAGCCCGCTCAACGCCGCATAGATAAACGTGATGGCGACGAGCCAATGCACGGCGCGTTCGAGCGCGTCGAAACGGAGGATCTTCTTACTACTCGTCGTCTTCACCGGTCTCCTCCTCATGCTTGGGGCCGAATCGCACGTAGTGGAAGAAAGCGCCCAGGATGCCGCCGGCCATCACCAGCGTGCCCAGCCATTTCACCGGGCCCTTCCACAGTGAGACGGTCCACGGGATGGTGGGATTCTTGGGCAGCCCGTATTGATCGGGCGTGGAGGCGTGTTTGAGCACGTAGATCACATTGGTGCCGCCCACTCCCGCCGGATTGTAGACGCCCGCGTCGGCAAACCCGTCCGCCTTCAGCGTCTCGGCCCGCGCGTCCGCCTTCCGGATCATCTCCGTGCGCGAGCCAAACGTCAGGCAATTGGTGGGACACGTCTTGATGCACGCCGGTTCGAGGCCCACCGCCGTGCGGTCTGAACAGAGCGAGCACTTAAAGACTTTCTTCGTCGTTGGACTGAGCCGCGGCACATCGAACGGACAACCGGTGATGCAGTAGCCGCAGCCGATGCAGTTACCCTGGTTGAAGTCCACCGTGCCGTTGTCCAGCCGGTTGATCGCGCCCGGCGCGGGGCACGCCGCCATGCACCCGGCGTCGGCACAATGCATGCACTGATACTTGGACATCAGCCAGCTCAGCGCGCCGTTCTCCTCGCGCTCGTTGAACTTGATCAGGTTCCAGAAATTGTGTTCCAGCTCCGGCATCGTCTGATAGGTGCCGCCGAACGTGCCGATCGTAAACTCCTGATCGTTCCACTCCTGGCACGCCACTTCGCACGCCTTGCAGCCGATGCAAAGCGTGGTGTCGATGAGTTTGGCTACCGTAACCGTGGGCATTCGCTAGAGCTTCTCCAGGTTCACCAGGAACCCCTTGTACTCAGGCGTACCCGAGTTTGGATCATACACGGACGCCGTGAGATTGTTGATCAACGGGCCAGACACACGGCCCACAAAACCCCAGTGAATGGGCAGGCCCACGTGATAGACAATCTTGCCGCCCAGGTCCATCGGCTTCATGCGCTTGGTCACCAGCGCGGGCCCTTCCACTTTGCCGCGCGCCGACGATACGCGCACCAG
>JAYTKJ010000228.1:0-8949 GCA_043730365.1 Acidobacteriota bacterium
GTCCCCAGCGATCGGGAAGTACAACTGGGTTTGGCGTTCGCGCGGCAGGGCCGCGACCGGTGGCCCTTGTACGTGCACGCGCTGCTGACTTCCAACGAGTTTGTGTGCGTCAACTGAGGAGTGAATCAAAATGAACCGGCGTCAGGCTTTGCAAACGATCGGCAATGGATTCGGGATGCTCGGGCTGTGCGGCATGCTGGCCGGGAACGAGCAAAATCCCCTGGCCGCGCGCCAGCCCCATTTCGCCCCGAAGGCGAAGCGGTTGATCTATCTATTCCTCAACGGCGGGCCCTCGCAGGTGGATACGTTCGATCCCAAGCCGCTGCTCACCAAGTATCACGGCCAGGCGATTCCCGGCGAATTTCTCAAAGACGAGAAGGTGAAGAAGCAGCGTCAGAACGCCCGGCTGCTGGGTTCGCCGTTTTCCTTCAAGAAGTACGGCCAAAGCGGCCTGGAAGTCAGCGAGTTGTTTCCGCAACTCGGTAAACGGATCGACGACGTGTGCGTGGTTCGGTCCATGTACACCGATCTTCCCGCGCATCCGCAGGCGATCACGCAGATGAATTCCGGGCGGCTGATTGCCGGCTTCCCCTCGCTCGGCTCTTGGATCGCCTACGGCATTGGCAGTGAGAATCAGAACCTGCCCGGTTTCATCGCCATGTGCCCGGGCACCCCCAACGTGGGGCCGGAATTGTGGAGCTCCGGTTTTCTCCCCGCCGCCTTTCAAGGCACTTACGTGCCGTGCGACGAGCACGATGCCGAGAAGATGGTGCAGAACCTGAAGAACGGGCGAATTTCGCGCGGAGATCAGCGGCAGCAACTGGATCTGGCGCAGGCACTGAACCGCCTGGACCTGGAGCGCCGCGGCGCGGACCCGCTGCTGGAAGGCCGCATCCACGCCATGGAAACCGCTTTCAATATGCAGGTGGAAGCGCTCGATGCCTTCGATGTGTCGCGCGAACCTCAGGCCATGCGCGAGCGCTATGGCGTCCCGGACCGGCCGCCTGAGATGGCGACCAAGGTCCGCTCGGCGACGCGCGACGGAGACTTCGCACGCGGCTGCCTGATCGCCCGCCGGCTGGTGGAGCGCGGCGTGCGCGTGGTCCAGTTGTACTTCGGCGAGGACATCCCGTGGGACAGTCACCACGACATCATGGTTCACAAGAAGCTGGCGCTGCAGGCCGATCAACCTATCGCCGCGCTGCTGGCGGACTTGAAATCTTCGGGCTTGCTGGACGAGACGCTGGTGGTCATCGGCGGCGAGTTCGGGCGCACCCCTTCGGTGGAAACGTCAGGCCGTATCAATGTGCAGAACGGGCGCGATCACAATCATCAAGGCTTCACCTACCTGCTCGCCGGCGGCGGGATCAAGGGCGGGATAGCGCATGGTGCGACGGACGAGTTTGGCTTCGCCGCCGTAGACCAGCGCGTCCATCTGCATGACCTGCACGCCACGATCCTGCACTTGATGGGGCTCGATCACAAGCGGCTAACCTACCGTCAAAGCGGGCGCGATTACCGGCTCACCGACGTCGCGGGCAACGTGATTCGCGAGGTCCTCGCCTGACATGCGTTGCTTGCTTTTGGGAGCCGCGCTGCTCTTGAATGCAGCCTTCGGTTGGGCCGCTGAACCACTCGCATTCAAAGTGAAACTGGAGACGCTGGCGGTCTCCACCGAGCCTGCCTGGCAATGGTTCCATCCCCGTCCGACGGCGATTCCCGGGCGCGGGCTCGCGGGCGCGCCACTGGCGGTCATCACCCTGCAACGCCATCTCAACGTGTCGGACTACTATTCCGGTCTTTACGCAATGACCAGTAGCGATCTTGGAAAAACGTGGGAAGGCCCCACAGAAATTCCCGAACTGGGCTGGATCAAGGAGAGCGACTCGGTGGATGTTGCCGTCGCTGACGTGACGCCGGGCTGGCACGCCCGCAGCGGACGCTTAATCGCCGTGGGCGCGCGAGTCCGCTACAGCAAGAAAGGCGAGCAACTGGATGACCGGGCCCGCTCACACGAGACGGCTTACGCGGTTTTTGATCCGGCCGCCCGGCGTTGGTCAGCCTGGCAAACGATTGCCATGCCTGCCGAGGGCCAGTTTAACTTCGCTCGCAGCGCCTGCGCGCAATGGCTGACTCTTGACGATGGCACCGTGCTGCTGCCGTTCTATTTTGGCCCAGACGCCAAGCAGCCGCATTCGGTAACCGTCGCGCGCTTCCGCTTCGATGGCCGACAGCTTCGTTATCTCGACCACGGGTCCGAACATCGCCTGGCGGATGTGCGTGGGCTGGTGGAGCCATCTCTGGTGAAGTTTCAAGGCAAGTTCTATCTGACGATCCGCAACGACCTGCGCGGCTATGTCACGGTGAGCGCCGATGGGCTGCACTATGCGCCGATTCGCCCGTGGACGTTTGAAGATGGCACCGAGCTCGGCAGCTACAACACGCAACAACACTGGCTGGCGCATAGCGACGGACTGTTTCTCTCCTATACGCGGCGCGGCGCCGGCAACGATCACATCATGCGCCATCGGGCGCCGCTCTTTCTAGCGCAGGTGGATCCGGTGACGTTACGGGTGATGCGCTCGACCGAGCAGATTCTCATGCCCGAACGCGGCGCGATGTTTGGTAACTTCGGGGCTGCGGCGATGACCGCGGATGAGTCTTGGGTTACTGATTCGGAAGGGTTGTTCGGGCCGGCCGCCAAGAGCCGGTCGCTTGATGGCGCGACGTTGCTGGCGCGCGTTCTGTGGAGCCGCCCGAATCGTGCGGTGAGCAAGGCGCGTGGGCGGTAGCCGGCTTTCCCGGATACGGATCGTGACATAGTGCGCCAACTCCTTCACTTGAAGGACAATAGAGCCATGAGCGGAATTCAGTTTGTCACTGATGAGAAGGGGCGCAAGGTCGGTGTTCTAATCGATCTGAAAAAACACAAGGCCATCTGGGAGGACTTCTGGGACGGTTTTGTTTCTGAATCACGCCGGAAGGAAAAAGGCACTCCTTACGAGCAATACCGGGCCAGTCGCCTGAAGCGCAGCCGCCCACGTGGTTAGATACTCGCTCGAAATCAAGCAGTCGGCGCAAAAGGCGTTGGATGCTGTCGACGACGAAGCGAAGCCGGTCACTATCCCGGATGCGGATCGTGACAGGCGTCGCAGTTGTTGTTTGCTTTGCGCGCATCATGGCAGGCTTGGCAAGCGACCATCGCAATCGACTTGACCTTGGACACGACGTCTTGCGTGGCAACTTCACCGTGGCAAGCCTCGCAGCCAATTTGCGCCTTCGTATGGTGACGGCGATGCGAGAAGTACACGAAGCGAGGCAGTTGATAGACGCGGACCCACTCGATGGCCTGCTTCTCCTTTTGATATCGCGCCAGCTTGGCGACCGCGGCGCTGTCCTTCTTTACCGCCACATGACAGCGCATGCAGAAATCCGCCGTGGGCATGCCTGCTTGGCTGGCCGTTGTCGCGGTTTGGTGGCACTCGGCGCACTTGAGCGCGGCGGCTCCGCCGACATGCGCGCGATGACTGAACGGCAATGGCTGTTCGGGCGCTGCGCCAACCGGAGGCCGCGGCTCCTGCTGCGCGGCGCCTGCGCAGGCGAACAACAAGACGCAAAAGGCACGAAGACTCATGGCAGCGCAAAGGCCACGAAAGCGTCACCGGACGGACTCTTCCAACGCCCGCCGGCCACCGAGACCACGACGTATTGCTTCCCGTTAACGTCATACGTGCAAGGCGTGGCATATGCGCCTGTCTCCAATTGCTTTTCCCAGAGCAGCTTGCCCGTGCGCGATTCAAAGGCGCGGAACTTGTGGTCTTGCGTGGCGCCGATAAAGACCAGGCCACCGGCGGTGGCAATCGATCCGCCGAAGTTAGTGGTGCCAGTGGGCGGAATGCCCCGCGCGGTAAGTTCAGGATGTTCACCGAAAGATTTGCGCCACCGGAACTCGCCAGTGTTGAGGTCAACCGCACTCAGCCAGCCCCAAGGCGGCTTCATGGACGGGTAACCCTCTTCGTCCAGGAGTTGCGTGTAACCCTGAAAGTCGTAGGTGTACCCGGCTCCGGCATCGGCTTTTTTCAACGTCATCAAGTTGACGCTCTCGTTGGAGTTGATGAAGAGCAGACCATTTTCCGGATCCACCGACGCGCCGCCCCAATTGGCGCCGCCGTTGAAGCCCGGATAAATCAGCGTGCCTTGCAGACTGGGCGGTGTGTAGATGTTGCCCGCGCGCAGCTTGCGGTACCGCTCCAGAATGTAGGCGCGCTTTTCCGGCGTGACATCGGTGAGATCTTCCTCCCGTAAACGCTGGCCACTGAGCGGCGGTGGCTTGACGGGAAAGGGTTGTGTCTTGGAGAGAACCTCGCCGGGCACGGCTGACGCCGGTACGGGGCGCTCTTCAATCGGAAACAACGGCTTGCCGGTGACGCGGTCAAAGACGAAGACGAACCCCATCTTCGATACCTGCACCAGTGCGTCAACCTTGCGCCCGTTGCGTTGCAGCGTCACCAGCGAGGGCGCATTCGCCAGATCGTAGTCCCAAACGTCGTGATGGACAACCTGGAAATGCCAGGCCCGCACGCCGGTATTCGCATGCAGCGCCACCACCGAGTTGCCGAACAGATTGTCGCCGATGCGATCGCCTCCCCAGAAGTCGAAAGTGGGCGAGCCGGTCGCGAGAAACACGAGGCCGCGCTCGGCGTCTAGCGTCAGACCGCCCCAGACATTCGTCCCTCCCACGTGCTTCCAGGCATCGGGAGACCACGTTTCATACCCGTACTCGCCAGGGTGAGGAATCGTGTGGAAGATCCACTTTTGCTTGCCGGTGTGGACGTCGAAGGCGCGCACGTGGCCGGGCGCGGAAAGCCGGGGCCCCTCGCCGGTCGTGGAGCCCAGGATCAACATGTCCTTATGAACCACTCCGGGCGTGGTGATGTAGTAAGCCAGTCCGCTGATATCGCGGCCGAGACCTTGCGTTAGATCCACCTGACCGTTATCTCCGAATGCCACGTCAGGCTTGCCGGTCTTGGCATTGAGAGAAACGAGGCGCGAGCGGTAGGTGAAGAGAATTCGCTTCTCCTTGCCGTTGCTCCAGTAGGATACGCCGCGGCTCACGCCCCGAGGCTTTTCATCGTCGCTCCCCGCGAACGGATCGTAGCTCCACAGCTTTTCTCCGGTCGCGGCGCGCAGCGCGATCACCTTCAACTGTGCGCTGGTTACGTACATGATGCCGTCAATCACGATCGGCGTGCATTGGATCTGAGTCGCGGGACGATCGACGCTGTCGCCGGTGTGGAACGTCCACGCAACTTGCAGGCTCGCCGCATTGGTGGTGTTGATCTGCTTGAGCGGCGAATAGCGGCTGGTGCCGGCGTCACCACCGTAGAACGGCCAATCGGCGGCCCCGGCTATCGACCAAGACGCACCGGCGAGCAGAAGGAAGCGCACGACGCGCCGGCCAAGCATGCTGTCCATATTACACGTGAGCACGCCTTCAGCGATAGCATGTCAGGATGGCATCGCGGCTCAAGCTCATTCTTTGGTTGCTCATTGCCGCCATCGCTATTAACTACATCGATCGCGGTGCGATGTCGGTGGCCGCGCCACTCCTGGTCAAAGATCTGGACATCGGCCCTGAGAAGATGGGCCTGCTGTTCTCCGCCTTTTTCTGGAGCTACGCGCTCTTTCAATTGGCGGCGGGCTGGCTGGTGGATCGTTACGACGTGAAGTGGGTCTATGCCGGCGGCTTCGCGCTCTGGTCTGCCGCGACGGCCGCGGTGGGACTCGTCACCGGCTTCCCCAGTTTGATCGCCGCACGGCTCTTGCTCGGCGTGGGAGAGAGTGTCGCCTACCCGGCTTGCTCTCGTCTGATCGTGAGGAATTTTCCAGAGGAACGCCGGGGGTTGGTCAACGCCCTGGTTGATGCCGGGTCCAAGCTCGGTCCCGCCGCTAGCACTTTGTTCGGCGGTTTGGTGGTCAGCAATTGGGGCTGGCGGCCTTTGTTTATAGGACTCGGAGCCGCTAGCCTGCTGTGGCTCGTGCCTTGGATCGCCCTGGTGCCTCCGCAACAATCTACGGCTGAGACCCGCCGTTCGGCGATCGGCTATCCGGAATTGTTAAGGCGCGGACCAGTGTGGGTGACTTCGCTTGGCATGTTTTGCCTTGGCTACGTCTGGTACTTCCTCCTTTCCTGGCTACCGACATATCTGGTGAAAGAGCGCGGGCTTTCGATGAGCACGATGGCCGTCTTTGGCTCCATCCCGTTTCTGGTGATGGCGGCCGCCACCACGCTCGGCGGCTGGGCTTCAGATCGTTGGATCCGTGCTGGTGCTTCGGTGACGCGAGTGCGAAAAACCTTCGTCGTGGGAGGGCTGGCCAGTTGCGGCGCGGTCATGATACCGGCGGTCCTGGTCTCAGACCCGATGGTGTCGATCGCGCTCATTTCGGTGGCGTGCGCATGCCTCGGCATGTACACTTCCAACGTGTGGGCCATCACGCAGACCCTGGCCGGCCCTGATGCGGCAGGCAAATGGACTGGGGTGCAGAACGCGATCGGGAACTTCGGCGGCGTGCTGTCGCCAGCGCTAACCGGGTTCGTGGTTGCCAGGACGGGATCGTTTCTGTTGGCATTCTTTGCCGCGATTGCGGTGCTGGCGATCGGTGCGCTATCGTACGCTATCCTGCTTGGAGAAATTCACCCCTTGCGGTGGCAGTCCGCCGAGGGGCCCGAAGAAACCAAATGACTCAACCCCGCGTACTCAGTATCCTGGCCGACTTGATTCGAATCAACAGTATCAACCCGGCCTACGAGCACGGCCGTCCGGAAGAGACCATCGCCGCGCACATCGAACGGATCTTCAAGACGCGCGGTATTGAGACGTGGCGACAAGAGGTCTCACCGGGCCGTCCGAATCTGCTGGCGAAGTTGCCGGGGCGCGGCCAGGGCCGGGTGGTGCTGGAAGCCCATGTGGATACTGCTTCGATCAACGGGATGACCATCGAGCCCTTTAATCCGGTCATTCGCGACGGCAAGATGTACGGGCGCGGCGCCTGCGACACCAAGGGCGGGCTGGCCGCCATGATCAACGCCGTGCTTTCACTGAACGAGGCAAGGCACACGCCTCCCTGCGAAGTCTGGCTGAGCGCTACCGCTGATGAAGAGTTCTCGTTTCAGGGTGTCCTGAAACTGTGCGAAGGTCTCAAGGCCGATGCCGCCATCGTCGCCGAACCTACGGATCTGCGGGCGGTGATTGCCAGCAAGGGCGTGCTCCGTTGGCGCATTCGCACTCGGGGTAAGGCCGCGCATAGTTCCAAGCCACACCTCGGGGTGAACGCGATCGCCCATATGGCGAGGATCGTGCTCGCCATTACCGCGGAGAATGAGGCTCTGGCGACCAACACGCATCCTCTCCTTGGTCCGGGAACGCTGAACGTGGGCGTGATCCACGGCGGCGTGCAGGTGAATTTCGTCCCCGATGAGTGCACCATTGAAATCGACCGGCGCCTCCTGCCGGGCGAGCGCGTTGCCGATGTGCTGGCGCATCATGAGCGGATGCTGGCGCGTTTTCGTGCGGAGATCTCTGGCTTCGATGCGATCCAGGAGGAGCCACCACTACTGGCCGACGAGGCGTTGGAAACACCGGCGGGCGCCGGTGTCGCCATCACCGCATCCAACGTCCTGCGCGGCATGGGGCTCGACGGTCAGCTCGTGGGCGTCCCCTACGGCAGTGATGCGAGCAAGCTGGCTCGCGCCGGGGTTCCCAGCATCATTTTCGGACCGGGATCCATTGATCAGGCGCACGCCGCGGTGGAGTGGGTGGAATGCGACCAGGTCGTCAAGGCCGCCGAATTCATCCGCAAGTTCCTGATGGAGTTTCAGGTCTAGCTACTGCAGGGGCGCTTCGTCCGGCCCCGGCGGGGTCATCGCATCGAACGCGGCCTTGGGCACGACGATCTTCAAGTTGACGATGCTGCCGTCGGCTTTAATGTCGAGCGAGTCCAGAAAGCTCAACGGGTTCTTGTTTGACGAGCCCTTCGTCATCAGGCTGACCAGCGACATCAGCTTCATCGCCTTGACCATCGTGTTGGCGTCCTTCTCAGACTTGGCCACGGTCTCGACGCCGACTTCGAGCGAATCGGAGAAGCGCAGTCCACCATAGGTGCGGTCAAACCCCTTGAGAAGTTCGCTGCCGATCACGCCGCCGGTGGCGCGTTCGCCCACCCGTCCGGCGAGTTCGTTTTGCGCGCCGGAGAAGGCAAACCAGAGGTCATACCCGCCCATCCATCGCTCGGCCTTTCCGAGCAGTTGCATGGCGGTGGGCGGGCGTCGCGTGGTCTTGAGTCTGCGCCGGTCGAGCGCCGACCGGATCAACAACTCGTGCCCCAGCAGAATGGTGTTGTTATCCGGAATGGCCATACCATTGCCGTCGGCGCTCATCATCATTTCGATGCCCTCGTAGACGGTGGACTTCATCGAGTGGGCTACCAGTTCGCCGGCGAAGCCCTGCACGATTTTCTTGGAGTCAAACGAGCCGCTAGCCGCTACCAGAGACCGGCCGGCCGCGCCGGTGGAGACGATTACGTTCTTGAGATCGCGGCCCGGGTCGAAGCCGAGTTTGAAAAGAATCTTGAGGCGTGGGTCCTCAGATTGCATTTTATTGAGTATGCGACGGCCAAACGGAGACCCGAGGACCTTGGCGACGTCGAAGCCGACGACCGACCCGGCATCGTCGGGAATGAGCGAGAGCAGTGGGAACTCGGCGGGGTAAAGCAGGCCAGCCGAGAGAGCGAGGAGCGTGAGTTGCTTGAGCATGAGAACCGACTTGGATTCTACCGCGAATCGCCGCTCACCTAGTATAACGTTTCAATAAAACATATACATTTAAAATTGTTTCAGCGATACTGAGACATGGCTGGAAAATCAAGTCGTCCGAAACTCGTTCTGACCGC
>JAYTKJ010000229.1:0-9484 GCA_043730365.1 Acidobacteriota bacterium
AATGCATCAATATTGTTTGATCCATACCTTACAATAAATGCTTTTTTGGCGCTCTGCACCCTCCCGCCGCCTCACTCCCCCAAAACGGTTAAGCACCCTTCTGGTCGCGCGCGTGGTCCAAAAAAGCGAGCCGCTTGCCGTCGCCGGATGGGATGGCAAAGTCGCCGATGTCGTGAACAAAGCGGTTTCGGCCGTCCCAACCGATCAACCGGAGCTGGTAATCTTGCGTTGGCACATACCACCCGTCGCCGGCCGCAGTCCAGACCGGCAATCCCATGGGGGCTGGCCCCTCCACGCGAACGCTTTTTTCAAGCGGCGCCTGATCCAGATAGACGATCCGAAGTACCGCCGGAGCTTTGCTGCTGTCGGCAAATACGACCATCTTTCCATCCGGTGAGAGTGACCAGTCCCCGAACACCCAGGCGGAGACGGCAACTCGCGACAGTTCGCGGCCCTTGCCGCGAATCGGGTCGAGGTCATAAAACACATTTTGGCCGTTCTGAATTTCACGGAGCACGCATCGCTTGGCTTGGTAGAGGCAGGCGAAGTCGAGCACCGGGCCGCCTGTGGGAACAGGCTGCGATTCGCCGCCCTTGATGGGGGCACGCTGAATGTGGCGCTTTTTGCTGTCGGGGCCAGACAAGAACAGTACCCAGCGGCCATCCGGGGAAACCGAAGGCAGGACCTGATGTTCCTGGCTGGGGCTCAATTGCTGTGGCAACTGCGCGTCCAGTCCCTGCATGTAGATCTGAAAGTGACCATCTCGGGTGCCTCCGGATTCGAAGATCACGCTCCGGTTGTCGGGCGACCAGGCGTGGGGAATCTGGCTCGATAGTTCGGTTGTCAAACGACGCCGGTTTTTTAACCGTGGGCTGCCAGGTTGCGTCTCGGCAACGTGAATCATCGCCCTGCCCCTGCTGAAGTCGAGAGCTGCGATACGTCGTCCGTCGGCCGAGGCGCTCAACCAACCCGTAACCGAGTGGCCGGACACTGGCTGAACTGGCTGCCGGAAGCGGCCTAGCTTGTCAAACGAAGCTTCGACCAACCCGCCGTCACGGATCAATAGCAAAAGCCCGGTTGCCTGCATGTAACCAGGCCATAAATCTTCGGTCGGCTGCTCTCCCACCATCACACCAGTCTCGAGATCTACCGTGCGCCAACCGGCCCCTTGCCACTGGTAGGTGTGGCCCACCGCGTGCTTAGCCCCAAAGTAGTGAATCTGTCTTCCATCGGCGGACCATTCCACCCAGGCCGTCGAACCGGGCCGGTCCACCACCAACCGGCGCGCGTTCCTTCCACCAAGATCACTAATCCAAACTTCGGACCGGTCGGGGGTCAGGTACACGATGCGCCGCCCATCGGGCGAAGGCCGGGCACGCTTGCCAGTGACCGGGAGAATCGTGCGGGATCCAGTCTGTGGGTCGAGGATGGAAAGCTCGAACGTATAGGAGTCTTTCGAGAGATCCAAGCTGTTTAGCAAAACCTTTCCGGTCTGCGCAATCCAGCTCATTTGATCCGGATGGGTGTTGGGTAAGCGTGTCACAATCCGGTTGCCCGTCCCATGAATATCGCGCAGACGAACGTAGCCTTCCACATCCATGAAGACCATCTTGAGGCCGTCTGGCGAAATCGCCCCAGAAGTCACATACCGGTCTTCCGTGAAACGCGTGAATTGATAAAACTTCGGAAGATCCGTCGGCGGCGCCCTCAGCGTCCAAGTTGCCGCGGCAACCCCAATCGCCACCAGCGACGCGACGGCAGCAACTCGGGGCCAGACCGGCCTGGCGACGGGAACAGAGGCAGAATCGGCCAGCGCAGCCAAAACCGCAGTCACCTGCCCAGCCTGGGGCCGGTCCTCCGGATTCCTGGCCAGCATCCGGCCGATCAAGACTCTCAGAGGGGCCGGAGTATTGGGATCGAGAAGGCTGAACTCCGGTGGTTTGCCGGAGACAATATTGCTGAGCGTTTCCAGATTCGACTGGCCTCCGAACGGGTGCTTGCCGGCGAGTAACTCGAACAGAATGATGCCCAGCGAGAAGACATCCGTGGCCGGCGTGAGACGCTGGGCGCGCGCCTGTTCTGGAGACATGTACCGTAACGTGCCGACGCCTCGGCCGGTCGACATCGTTTCGCTTACCGACCGGGCCAGACCGAAGTCCAGTAGCTTCACGCAGCGGTCATCGCGGACCATCACATTCTCGGGCTTCACGTCCCGGTGAATGATCCCCGCTGTATGGGCCGCATCGAGAGCCAAAGCAAGTTGCCGTCCGAAGTGCGCCACCTTGTCTACGGCCTGAGCCTGGCCGCACCAATGGCGCAGCGTCTGGCCGGGAACCATCTCCATGACAATGGCGCTGCCAGTGTCCAGTTGAAGAATGTCGAACACCATCACAATGTTGGGATGATTCAAGGCCGACGCGGCGCGTGCTTCACGGATGGATCGCTGCCGCGCCTCATTCTCTCCATGCCACGCGCGAAGAATTTTTATAGCTACCGGCCGGCCGAGCTGTTCATCCTGGGCGCGGAAGGTATCCCCCATCGCGCCGCGGCCCAGCAGCCCCGTAATGGCGTAACGCCCGATGCGGCTGCCAGCCTTGAGCGCTACCGGGGGCGGTTCCGGAGCTTCGGACGGTGGGTTCGAAGCCTCCACCGAAGGCTCGGCCAGCAACGCTTCCACCTCGGCAGCGGCCTGTGGATCGGGGCAATTTGCCTGGACAAACGCTGCACGCTCGTCGGGCGGCAGGCTGCGAGCCCTTTGGCTCACGTCCCATATCGTCTTCCAAAGCTCCTGATTCATGGCTCGTCTGGCTACGCCCACCGCCCCTCTCCCGGGCGATGTGAGCCGAGTCTGTTGTACTCGCGCGCTGAGCGACCATAACATCTTAACGCAGCAACGGGTTGGGCAAATCCCCGGGCCGTGACTCATTTCATCAAAGTCGAAGCGACCGCAGATGGGTTGACCAGGATGGGTATCTCCGCAGCGAACGCAGGACGCGCTCCTTCCCGCATAGCTCGGACGATTTTGGCCGAATCGACTTACACGATCTACAGCTCACGTTTTTCTCAAGGCCCGTGATTCGGCTCGCCGGCATGACCGGGAGAGTAGTCAGGAAAATCGTCGCCGGAGGGCCTGGGTAAATCGATTCCACCTCTTCAAATACGTGCACATCAAGAAATGGATATTTCGAGTACAATGTGCATGGAATGCATATCCTCGCCTGCAGCCGGGCCGTAGCCCGGATCGCTGTATGGCACGCGGCCTTCGCTCTGGCGGCCACCGCGGCCAACCTCGAGCAGGACGCCAAGGACATTCTCACGCGCCGGTGTCTGGCCTGTCACTCTCCGCAAACCAAAACGTCGGGGCTCGATCTGTCTTCGCTTGAGTCCGCGTTGCGGGGCGGCGTCAAGGGGCCGGCTTTGAAGCCGGGGGCCGCCGGCGCCAGCTTGCTCATCGCACGGATCGCCAGCGGCCAGATGCCGCCGTCAAAACCGTTGCCGCCGGCCGAGTTGGAAACCTTGCGGCAATGGGTGGATTCCGGCGCGCCTTGGAGCGGCGGCGCGATTTCCCAGCGTCGCGGCGGGCCGGATTGGTGGGCCCTGCAACCGCTGCGCGTTGTGGAAGCTCCGGCATTCGGGGGCGTTGCCAATCCTATCGACCGTTGGGTGCGCGCCAAGCTGAGCGCACAGGGATTACAGCCCGCTCCGCCGGCGGAACGCCGCCTGCTGATTCGCCGCATCGCGTTCGACCTGACCGGCTTGCCTCCCTCGCCGGAGACCGTGACCGCCTTTGTCGCAGACACGCGTCCCGATGCCTACGAGCGGGAAATTGACCGGCTCCTGGCCTCGCCGCAATATGGCGAGCGGTGGGCCCGTCATTGGCTCGACGTCGCGCGCTACGCCGAGAGCGAAGGCTTCGAGCGGGACTGGCTGCGCGATCACGCCTGGCCATATCGCGACTATGTCATTCGCAGCTTCAACGAGGATAAGCCGTACGCGCAGTTCGTTCGCGAGCAGATTGCCGGCGACGTGATCGAGCCGGTCACGCACGACGGCGTGATCGCCACGAGTTTTCTGGCAATGGGTCCGTACGACGCCGTGGGCCTGACATCGGCCGTCGCGCAGGAGCGCGCCCAGGTGCGGGCGGACCAAATGGAGGAAATGGTGGGCGTGGTGTCGCAGACATTCCTGGGCCTCACCGTCAACTGCGCCCGTTGTCACGATCACAAGTTCGATCCGATTCCGCAGCGCGATTTCTACCGCATGAGGTCCGTCTTTGAAGGCGTGTGGCAGCCGGTGGTGGGCGAAGAGCTCAGGGCCGATGGCCGCCTTGTGTTGACACCCACCGAACGGAACGCCCGTGAGCAGCGGATGAATGCGCTCCTCGATCGGGTGAACGCGCTGGCGGCCAAAGTGGGCGCGCTCGACCGCCAAGCCCGGCCCGCCCAGACCGTTCCCGCCAGCTTGCCGGCGCCGGTGGCGCAGTGGAGCTTCGACACCGATGCGCGCGATGATTTCGGTTCGCTCCACGCCGCCTCGTCCGCAGCTTTCGAAATCCGCGAGGGACGCATGCAGCCGTCAGCCGGACAGGATTCTGTCCTGCTGGCCACGCCTCCGCTGGAGTTTGACTTGCGCGAGAAAACCCTCGAAGCCTGGGTCTTCGTCCGCAAGGCGCCTGAGAAGAGCGCAACGCTGATGCGCATTCGCAACCGCAGCGGCTTTCGCGGCGCCGCCTACGACGGCATTCAGTATGTGGGCGGTAAGAACAAGCAGTGGGAGAACATTAGCACCGTGCGTTTCCGCACCGAACAAGTGGGCGGAGCGCCGGAAGACACGCTCGCCGGAGCCCGGATTCATGTGGCGATAGCCTACACCGCCGACGGCGACATTCGGATGTACCGCAACGGCCGCCCGTACGGGAAAGCCTACCGTCCAGACCCCGGCGTATCGCACGGCCGTCTGCAAACCTACGTCAAGGGTGACGCGATCGTCGAGCTCTCCAGTGCCAACGGCTTGGAGCTTGAAGAGGCGCGCATCTACGGCCAGGCGCTCTCGGAAGAACAGATTGCGGCGTCCTTCTCGGCGGGCGTCGTCAATGCCCCGCCGGCGCCCGGTGAGGAGCGCACGCGGCTTGCCAATGAGCTGGACCAGGCCCGCCGCGATCTAGCCAATGTCGCTGGTCCGGCCAAGGCGTTCGCAGCCGACATCCGTGCGCCAGAGCCCACGCACCTGCTCTTGCGAGGCGACGTGAACCGCCCCGGCGAAGTGGTAACCCCCGGCGCCGTGTCATCGTTGAAAGGCCTGCCGGGCGACCTGGGCTTGCCTGCCAACGCTCCCGAGGGTGACCGGCGCCGGCGGCTTGCCGAGTGGCTCACCAACCCCTCGAACCCGCTGTTCTCGCGCGTGATCGTCAACCGGATCTGGCACCATCATTTCGGCGCGGGCTTGGTGGACAGCCCCAACGATTTCGGGTTCAACGGCGGCGAGCCCTCGCATCCGGAGTTGCTCGATTGGCTGGCGGCCGAATTCATCCGCTCCGGCGGCAGCATCAAGAAGCTCCACAAGCTGATTCTCACTTCGGAAACCTACCGTCAGTCTTCGCGGCTCGATTCCGCGGCCGCGGCCAAAGATGCCGGAGCGCGGCTTTTGTGGCGTTTTCCCCCGCGCCGCCTGCAGGGCGAAGCTGTGCGCGACGCCATGCTTGCGGCCAGCGGTGAGTTGAACCTTGCCATGTACGGGCCCAGTTTCCGGCCGTTCCAGATCGTCAAGAACTCCGGCTCGTATCACTCCTACGACCCGGTGGACTCAGCCGCCCCCGAGCTCCAGCGCCGAACCCTTTACCGCATGAACATCAACTCGGGAGGCAATCCGATGCTCGACGCGCTCGATTGCCCGCTGCCGTCGATGAAGACCCCCAAGCGCTCGGCCACCACCACGTCTCTGCAGGCGCTCAGCCTGATGAACAATCCGTTCGTGGAGCGCATGGCCAAAGCGCTCGCTGCGCGCGCGACGGCCGCCGGGCCGGGATCCATGGACGAGCGGATCGCACGGGCCTTTGAGTTGGCGCTCGGCCGGCCGCCGCGTCCCGAGGAAGCCGCGTCAGGAGCGGCATTGGCCGACGAGGCGGGCCTCGAAGCGTTGTGCTGGGCGCTCTTCAACACCAGCGAGTTCCTGTATGTTCAGTAGCAAAGTATCTTCGCGGCGGAAACTCCTGCTCGATGCCGGAGCCGGATTCGGGTGGCTGGCGATGTCGTCGCTGGCGCGCGCGGGCGGGACCGATTTCGCGCCGCGGGCTAAGCGGGTCCTGCAGGTCTTCTGCGTCGGGGGAATGAGCCACCTGGACACCTTCGACTACAAGCCGGAGCTGGCGCGCCGCAACGGCAAGCCCTTCGACATGCCCACCTTCTTCGGGCAGGGCGGGAACCTGCTCGGCAACGTCTTCGAGTTCAAGCAGCGCGGCCAAAGCGGGTTGTGGGTCAGCGATCTGTTGCCGAACCTGGCGCAATGCGCCGACAAGCTGACGGTGATCCGCACCATGGTGACCAAGAGTGCCAACCACATGCCGGCCGTCGCGTGCATGAACACCGGATTCATCCTCACCGGCTTTCCGAGCATGGGCGCCTGGACCGTATACGCACTCGGCTCGGAGCGGGAGAATTTGCCTTCCTTCGTCGTGCTCCCGGATCAGCGCGCCCATCCGTGGGGCGGGACGGTGCAATGGTCAAACGGCTTCCTGCCCGCCGCCACGCAAGGCACAATGTTCCGGGGCTCGGCGATGCCAGTGCCCGATCTGAGCAATCCCGCCGGCACGAAGCCCGAATCGAGGCGGGCGGCGCTGGCCTGGCTTGAGCGTTTGAACCGCCGCTACGCGGACGAAAACCCGGGCGACTCCACGCTCGACGCGCGCCTCCGGAGCTACGAACTGGCGGCAAGCATGCAGTTGAGCGTGCCTGAAGTGGCGGACCTGGCCGGCGAATCGGACGCCACGCGGCGTCTCTACGGTCTCGACGAAAAAGAGACCGAGCCGCTTGGCCGGCAGTGCCTGCTGGCGCGCCGCCTGATCGAGAAGGGCGTGCGATTTGTGCAGGTTTATCACGGCGGCTCCTCAGTTGATTGGGACGCGCACGGCAGCATCATCTCGAACCACACCAAGCGTGCTTCCGAATACGACAAGCCCGTGGCGGGCCTCCTACGCGACCTGGACGCGCGCGGGCTGCTGAAGGAGACGCTCGTGATGGGCGTCACCGAGTTCGGCCGCACACCGGTGTCACAAGGCACGGGCAACACCGCCGGCCGCGACCATCATCCGGATTGCTTCACTTGCTGGCTGGCCGGCGCGGGCGTCAAGCCGGGCTTCGCCTACGGCGTCTCCGACGATCTGGGACAGAAGCCGGCGGAGAATCCGGTCAGCGTGCATGATTTCCACGCCACCGCGCTACATCTGCTCGGCCTCGATCACGAGAAGCTGGGCTTTTATCACAACGGGGTCCGCCGCCGCCTCACCGATGTGCACGGGCACGTGGTTCGAGGCTATCTGGCGTAAGACCGGGCCGGATCGCCTTTTTCCACTGCCGCGTAGTGTTCCGCCCGCGCTCGCGCTCGTCGCCAACACAAGGCGGCGGCTCGGCCAGGAACGGCATCAGCACTTCCCTTTTGCGAAAAAGGCTGATTCTCCGAGCGGCCACGTGCAGTACCTGATCGTAGGCCCACCAGGACGTCGACCGGAACGAGGCCGGCGCAGCGGTCCCAGTTCCCGCAGCGCTGGGGGCGGACCAGCCGAACGGCGAAAAGTACAACCCGGCGAGGAGCCGGGCGTCCGGATCAAGTACGGGCGGCGGCGACGGCGGCTGAGGCCGGGGCCAGATCGAATTGGAAATAGGAGACGGGAGCGGTGGGTGAGCCATTGTCAAGCTGCTGGATGGCGGCCTCGAGGCTGGCCTTGTTGAGGGCGCTCTTGAGGCGGATCTCGGCGAGCAGCGTGCGGCGGACGCGCACGGTTTCAACGAGGGGCGAGGGCTCGGCCTCTTCACCGTCGTCGGCATGGCTGCCGGCGAAGTTGGTACGCGCGGCGCGTTCGTTCTGGAGAGGCTGCAACTCCTTCAAGGCGTTTCGACGGGCGCGCTCGTGGCGCGAAGTGTAGATGGCTAGTGTCTTCAGGGCGGCGCGCGTTTCAGAGTCCAGGAAGGGATCGGGCCCGGAGGCGAGCAGTTTGGCTTCATTCATTCGACAGCGGCGGAGGTTCCATTGGGAGTGGAGAATGGTCTCAAAATGAAGGAGTTCGAGTTCGCCCACGGGTACGAGTTCAGTAGAGAGTGCGCCGCGTAAGGAGGCGAAGATGGCGGCTTCCTCTTCGTCGGCGAGGTGGAGTTGGCGTGAGCAGAGCCCGTGGACGCGGGCGTTCTGCGAGGAGTGGGCTTTGCCCTCCTCGGTGATAGGCCCGGTGGAACGGCGGGCGTTGGCGCGGTTGGATTCGATTTTTTCGGAGGAAGTTGACGGGTTCATGATGATGATCGTGGCGCGGCTCCATTTCGTACCGCGGCGATTGAAGAGTAGCAGGGGGTCGAGCCGGGTGGAGCGGGGCGGATGAGTAAGTGGCCTGGAATGAGGGAGAAGAAAAATTCGATTCCGAGTCAACCGTCAAGCCGCTGATGGAGAATTCGGGGATTGGGCCTGGCGAGGGTTGGCGGCCTTGGGGCTTGATCGCCGCACTATCGATAGATCTTCCATTGGATGATGGGCGGGGATGGCGATGCGCTGCAGCGTTCGTCGGCTGGTACGGTCACGAGGGAAGTACCACGATCCTCTACCCTGCAACGACAAGGCAGGAGTCGTTGATTTGGCCCGTCACGAACGAGGACGACCGAAAAACAAAACGTGGCCGTCAGCGCCCCTAAGTTCGAATCCGCGCAGGCCATCGCCGGTATCGTTGAGCGGTTCTGAAAACTCGACGTTCCGAAACGAGAACTCCGCCGCCAGCGCGTCCGGATTGGGGACATGGAGGTAGGCGTCCCATCGGGCTATGCCCTGTTTGATGTTTCGCGTGTAGTTCGGGGCTGGATCGACGCCAACGGCCTTGAACATAATCATCGCGGCGTCGCGCCGGACGATGCCAAAGAAGATGTCGTCAGGCTCGGGCCCTTGAAAGGTGATCTCAAACCCGAGACGGTCGCGATAAAACGCCAGCGTGTCGGGAACGTTATTCACGATGAAGAACGGCGCAAGACCTGAGATTTCTGGTTTAGGCAAGTGAACTCCCACAGCGGTTTTCCCAAACGTTTTTCACCTTCGGCTAGCGTACCGCTATGGAAGCTGAAAGAACCTGCCTGACGGTGATGTCGACCGAAAATTTGTGCTGCCAATCGGCGAAGAGATAAGCCGTGGCGACTGGACTAGTACTACTGGGTCATAAAAAGAACATTTCGTGGTAGAATTGTTTTGTGGGAACACGCCTGTCTGCGCCAGGCCCACAAGTGAAGCGCTTCGCGGC
>JAYTKJ010000230.1:0-3759 GCA_043730365.1 Acidobacteriota bacterium
AATGCATCAATATTGTTTGATCCATACCTAACAATAAATGCTTTTTTGGCGCTCTGCAACCTCCCGCCGCCTCACTCCCCCAAAACGGTTAAGCACCCGGCGGCGGAAGCGTATCAGGGCGCGGCACGGCTGGCGCCTCGGGACACACGTCTGGCCAGGCCAGCGGCGCGATGTTGGTGGCTGGCGAGGCAGTATGCCAAGGCGCGTCCATTGTTTGTCTCGGTGGCCGCTGCCTTTGCATCCGACGCCGATTTCCAGTTTGAATTCGGAGACACGCTGGTGCGTCTCGAAGGAGCCGCCGCCGGGCTCGCGCGCCTGGAGAAAGCAGCGGCTGCCGCCCCTGGGTTGCTGCCCGCGCGCGCCGCGCTGGGCAAAGCGCTGATGGATCTACAGCGCTCCGCCGATGCGGTACCGCACCTCGAAGCCGCCTCCGCCGAGGACCCCACGCTGCTGCTGCCGCTCAGCCAGGCCTACAAATCGATCGGTCGCGCCGAAGATGCCGCACGCGCGCTCGCCGACTATCGTACGCGAGTAAAATAGGGGATGGTTGCTGCTATCGATTGGAGCCGCGTCCGTGCGGAGTTTCCCGCCCTCCAGAATTTCACCTACTTAAACACCGCCACTTACGGGCAAGTGCCGCTGCGGGCGGCCGCCGCTCTCAGCGCACACATGGCTCGCCGCGATGAGCACGCGTGCTCGGACTTTCTCTCCTGGTTTGACGACCTCGACAGCCTGCGCGCGGATATCGGCCGGCTGATCGGCTGCACGGGCGACGACATCGCGTTCCTGCCCACGGCCTCTACCGCGCTCTCGTTGCTCATGGCCGGCATTGACTGGCAACCCGGCGATCGAGTGGTAACCCTCACGCACGAATTCCCGAACAACCTCTACTACCCGGCCCTGCTCGGCTCGCGCGGCGTCGAGTTCATCGAAACCCCTTGGGAGCGGTTCTGGGACGCGGTGACTCCGCGCACGCGCCTGGTGGCGATATCGACCGTCAGCTACATCACCGGCTTCCGTCCGCCGGTTGAAGAAATCGCGGCAGAACTCAATCGCCGGAGCATTCTCTTTTTTGTGGACGGCACGCAAAGCGTGGGCGCGCTGCCCATGAACGTGAGTGCGTTTGAGCCGTCGATGATGGCCGTAGACGCCTACAAGTGGATGCTCACGCCCAACGGCGCCGGCTTCGTCTATGTGCATCCGCGCGTGCGTCAATGGCTGCTGCCGGCGGTTGTGGGCTGGCGGAGTCATCACGATTGGCGCTCGGTGGATAACCTCCACACCGGCGCTCCCGAGTTCAGCACGACGGCGGAGAAGTATGAGGGCGGCATGCTCCCGTTCCCGATTCTCTACGCGATGCAGGAAGTGATTCGGCAGATGCTTGAGTTGGGTCCGGCGGCGATCGAGGCTCAGGTGATGGCCTTGTCCAATGACTTGCGTACGCGCTTGCGGTCTCTGGGAGCCGAGGTCTTGCATGAAGGCGCGCCGATCGTTTCAGCCCGCTTCCCGGCGGCGCAGTTTCCCGAGGCCTCCACGATGGCGCGCCGGCTCAAGGAACAAGGCGTGCTGGTGTCGGCGCGGCACGGCAATCTCCGCATCTCCACGCACTTCTACAATGACGCGTCAGACCTGGATCGCTTTGAGTCCGCCGTCCGCGCTCTCGTGTGCTAAATCTGATTCTTATGCTTCTGGCAGGAAAAATCGCGCTCGTGACGGGCGCCAGCAAGGGTGTGGGCAAAGGCATCGCTCTGGAACTCGCTCGTCAGGGCGCCGATGTGGTGGTGAACTACAACTCCGACGCAGCGGGCGCGCGGGCCACGGTGGACGAAATACTCGCGCTCGGTCGCCATGGCCTCGCCGTGCAGGCCGACGTCGGCAATTCCGCTCAGGTGGCGCAAATGTTCCAAACCGTGCCGCACCTCGACATTCTGGTGAACAACGCCGGGGTGCAGACCTGGAAGGCGCTGCTGGATCTGGAAGAGCGCGAGTGGGACCGCGTCATCGACACCAACTTGAAAGGCTGCTTCCTTTGTACACAGCTAGCCGGGCGTAACATGCGGGCTCACGGGCGGGGCGGCAGCATCGTCAACATCGGTTCAGGTTGTAACAAGGTGGCATTCCCCAAGCTGGTGGATTACACAGCCAGCAAAGGCGGCATCGAGCAGCTCACCAAAGTGGCAGCGTGCGAACTCGGGCCGTATGGCATTCGAGTGAACTGCGTCGCGCCCGGGGCTGTAGAGATTGAGCGCACCAAGGACGAGGCGGGAGACTACGGCGGCACGTGGGCTCGCCTGACGCCGCTCGGCCGCGTCGGCCAGCCCTCCGATATCGGCGACGCCGTGGTCTTCTTCGCCAGCCGGATGAGTGCCTTCGTCACGGGTCAAACGTTGTGGGTGGACGGCGGCCTGTTCTCGAAGCCCGCCTGGCCCTACGAATAGACGCCGCAGGCCTACCGCATCACGTGACAGGTGCCGCACTCGGCTTTGGCCCCGGTCTGCTTGTGGCAATTCCGGCAGAACTTCATGTTGGTTTCCACTTGACGCCAGAGCACGTCAAGCTGCTCGACCGGGCCGTGACAGGTTACGCAGCCGGTTGCGCGCGAGTGGGTGCGATGGCTGAACCAGACGAAATCGGGGAGAAACCACACGGGCTCCCACGATAGTTTCTTGACGGCGGCCCTCGTGATCGCGTCTCGCCCCTTCACGATGGTGCGATGACAGCCCAGGCACGACGCTGGCTGGGCGATGCTCATGTGTTGCCCGTGCGGCCCGGACTCAACGTGACAGGTGACGCAGGCCATCCGCTCGCGGCCAACATGGATACGGTGACTAAACGGTATTGGCTGAGGAATTCCGGCCTCCTGGGCAACGGCCGCCGCCTCCCCTAAGCACCCTAGTGCGATCAGGCTCAGCGTGCAGTATACTTTGGACAGCGTGGCAGGTACCGAGGTTCGCACTCGAAATTCTCTACCCCTATTCTCGCCGCATCCGAATCTGGATGACGGCGTGAACCGCAATCTCGCGCAGTCCGAGATTGAAGGCGGTGTGCACCTGTCACGATTGCACGAAGGCGCAGAGCTGGAAATTCGTACTGAAAACCGCAGTTATTGGCTGGTTTACCAGGGCCGAGGCCGGGCGTGGCTTTCCGGTCATCCGCAGTTTTGCCCGCAACCGGTGCTGGTGCGTATCCATGGATCCACCTGGGGTGGCTCTATGATTAAGGCCGAATACATCGGCCGCGGAATGCGCATGGAGTTCCGTCATCCGGACTTCCAGACCGTGGTCACGTCCCGGATCATCGAGATTTGGGAGCGCAAAGCGGCGGCGTGAGCCGGGCGAACTGCTGGAGTTCATCCGCGGCGAACGCTACGCCGTGCAGGGGCCGGTCTCGCCGCAAGCCGCCATCGTCGTCAGCGACAGGTTCGAGGTTTTTTTCGATACCCTGAACACCTCTCGCAAAGCAATCAACCTCCGCCAGAACCCTCTCGCCGCGTTCGTGATCGGCCCCACCGGTGTGAGCGCTGACCGGACCGTGCAACTCGAAGGCGTGGTGGATGAGCCGTCCGGCCCGGATCTGGACCGGCTATTGGAGTTCTACTTCGCCCGATTCCCTGACGGCTGCGCGCGTCAAAGCTCGGGGGACGTCATCTACCTGCGGGTGAGACCAACCTGAATTCGGTACAGCAACCATCGCTAACCCGCCCGTAGCCATCCCACCAAAGGCTGCCTCAATGCCGATTTAGCCGCCAGCCATACCGCC
>JAYTKJ010000231.1:0-22636 GCA_043730365.1 Acidobacteriota bacterium
GGCGACGGCCGTATTGTCATAGGTGCGCGTGTCCGAGGTGTGGATACCGGTCAGCGAGTAGAACACGGCGCCGAGAATTGTGACCGAGAAGATTCCGTAACCGCCGCGGACCACCGTGCGGTTGCCCCAGGGCCGATAGGCGAAGCCGATGCGCGGCATGAAGTTGTTGAGATCGGTCTTGCGCAGACGCTCGGGAATGCCGGCTTCGGCCGCCGTGATGACGGGCGTGTTGCCGATCGAGGCGCGGAACGGAGCGGAGGTCAACGCCAGCGATGCCTGATTGGGCACGATCACGCGGCCGCCCGGAAAGTCCCGATCGAAGTTGGCCAGTTGCAGAGTGCGGTCCCAGAACGGCTGCTGGATCTCATACCGCATGCCGTAGTTGAGCGTCAGCTTGGAAGTGATCTTCCAGTCATCCTGCGCATAGTAGGCGTGATGATAGGCCAAGCCGTCGATGTCCGGGCTCGTGTTAGCGACGCGCGTCCGTTGCGGGAACCCAAGCAGATAGTCGGCAAAAGGATTGCCCGAGAACATGCCGTTAAAGCGATACTCGCCTAGATCGTCGCCGGAGAAAAACGAGATATTGTCGGTGGCGCGCAGCCGCTTGACGTCGACCCCGAACTTGAAGGTGTGGCGGCCTCGCGTCCACGTCAGGTTGTCGGTGAACTGCATGTTGAAGCTCAACTGCTGGAATCCACGCGAGCGGCCCGTGCCGGTAAAGCCGGTGATCCCGAAGTCAGGCACGCTGGCCACTTTCGGCGGATCGCTGCGCAAGCCTTGGATGCCCAGCGATTTCACGAGCGCAGGGCCGTCGAACGCCTTTCCGCCCGGCCCAAAGTCGACGTCGCGCGGGCGGTCCGAAAAGCCGAACCGGAATTCGTTCACCATATTCGACTTCAATACAAAGTTGTGAGCCACGGTTAGCGCCCGTGAGTAGATCTTCTCGCGTCCGTCCCCGAGCGGCGTCAGCACGATGGGCGTGGTCTGCTGTACCTTCTTCCAGGAGAAACGCGCGAACACGTTCTGCCGGTCGTTGATCAGATGGTCGCCGCGCACGTCGAACTGATTGTTGTCGTTGGCGGTGGGCGCCTGAAAGCGCAGATTGGGGTTGGCGATTCCATCGCCGGCGACGTTCTGCACCGGATAGAGCGCGTCCAGCACGCCTTTCGAAATGGAGCTGATTCGCGCGGCGGGGATGACGTTGCCGGCAAACGGGGCGCCGCCCGCCAGCGGGTCTCGAATCGGCGCCGCGACGGTCGACAAATTGCCGCTACGATAACTATCCGGCGGCACGATGCTGTTGAACTGAGTGGCCGCGCGGAAACGCAGCGCTTCCCAGGCGCCGAAGAAGAAGGTCTTGTTCTTTCTCACGGGGCCGCCCATCTGCACGCCGAAATCATTGGAAACCTTGAAGGGCGCGCCCGAGCGGGTGGAAAAGAAATCGCGCGCGTCCATCGCGCCGTTCTGGTGATACCAGAAGAGGGCGCCGTGCAGCGCGTTGGTGCCGGCCTTCGATGTTGTGGTGACGTCGCCCATCTGAGCGAACTCGGCATTGTTGTTCACGGAGCTGATTTTGATCTCGTCGATGGACTCGGTGGACGGAAACATCTCGTTGATGATGCCGTTGCCGCGCACGTTGATCGACGAGATGCCGTCGATGGTCGCCGTGGTTTGAAAGGGCATGCCCCCGGCGAGCGAGATGCTGCCGCCGCCGGAATCGGTCTGCACGCCCGGCGCATAGGAGAGGGCGCCGAATACGGAGTTGGTACCTCCGGCGCGGAAGTTCACGGGCAGCTTGAGAATCTGTTCAGACGAGCGCGAGTCGACAATCGTGGCCATGTCGGTCTGGATGACTTGGCGCGCGGTGGTGACCTGAACTTCGGTCGAAGACGACGATACCTCCAACTTCACGTCGACGCGAGCAATTTCGCGGGCGCGGACTGCTACACCCTTGACCTGAGCCTGGCGGAACCCGGAGTTTTCCACGCCCACTTCATACGCGCCGGCGTCGAGGTTCAAGAACGCGAAGTTGCCCACCGGATCGCTGGTGGTGGAGCGGGTGACTCCGGTGTCTGTATTCTTGGCCTGAACCTTGGCCCCGGCGACGACTGCCCCGGTGGCATCCGAGATCGTTCCCCGGATTTCACCATAGGTGGATTGCGCGGTCAGCCGGAGGGCGAGCATCAAGAGAGCGAGGGCGGCGAACTGAAGCTTTCTCACAGTTCCTTCATGGTGCCACAACATGATCTGCGTGGCGCACTACTCAGTTCAGTGCCGGCGAGTTTTCAGACGGATTGCTTCTTTCGAATCTGTACCGCGAGTGAATCGGCCTTGCTCAGCAGATCCAATACTTGGGCCTTGACAGCCTGCAATTGGGCGTACTCGGGCAGCGTGCCCGGGATGGAGTCAAGGTACTCGTATCTCTTGAGGTAGTGCTGACCGAGTTGGAGGCGCTCAGCGATGCCCGTGTCCGCTGAACTTCTTGTCCTTGACTGTCGCGTGGACATGATCCCAGGTCTCCGCCGTCGAACCGCAATACGCACATAGCAACGGTGCATCAGGATCCTGCCCTAGCGAAACAACAGCTTGTCGGGCTAACTGATCGTCGTACGTATCGCAGGGCGCGATGGCAGCGGCGAACGCGTGCGTCACAGTAGTGGTGCGCATCGAAACGATCGAATACGGCTTTAGGTGTCGACGCACGTCTTGATATCGCATTGAAAATCCTCTTTCGTCAGCGCGCCAGATTCGAAGCGGCCGTCGGGAAAAGCGGAGGCCGGACGGACTCGGCGGGCCAACCAAGCAGGTGTTCGACGGCCGGGCCGCAAACACGGCCCTGGCACGGGCCCATGCCGCAGCGGGTCTGGAGTTTGGCTGAGCGCCAGGAGCGCTGCTCGCGCAAGCGGCCGAGTGTGACATCTTCGCAGCGGCAGACGATGGTGTCGGCGGCGGCGAGCTGGCTCAATTCGGGACGGAGGACGAAGGCGGTTTCCATGGCGCGGCGGAAACGGAGGGCGCGATCGCGAGCCCCAAAGAGCGCTTCGGCCTGGGCGCGTTGGCCGGTGGCGGCGTAGCCGGCGATCTGGCCTTCGATCAATGCGGCGTCCACGCCTCCAATGCCTGTCACTTCGCCGGCGGCGTAGATCTGGGGCTGTGAGGTTTGCTGCCAACAATCAATGGCCACTGCTCCGGAGTCGATGCGGCAATTGAACAGCGCGGCGAGTTCGGTGTTGGGGACCAGACCGAAGCCGCACGCGAGGTAATCGCACTCGAGGCGGTGGCCGGAGTTTAAGGTTACAGATTCAAGCTTGCCTGCGCCACCGGCTCGCACCGGCCAGGAGCTGGTGCGGAACGGCGTGCCTGCCAGCGTCCAGCCAAGCCCCGCGCCTTGTGCCAGCTTGGCCGGCTCACTAAGTAACGCGCGCCCGAACAAGCGCAGTTTGTGGAACGGCGTCTGCTCGGCTACGTGCAGCACCCGCGCGCCGTGCTGCTTCAAATGCGCCGCCACGGCGAGCAGCAGCGGCCCGGTGCCAGCCACCACGACGCGTTTGCCCTCGATTGGCATTCCGCCTTTCGCCATCGCCTGCAATCCGCCGGCACCCATGACGCCGGGTAGCGTCCAGCCGGGAAAAGGGAGGAAGCGCTCTCGAGCGCCGGTGGCGAAGATGAGTTGCTCAAACCCGATTTCACCCGCTTCGGTGAGCAGGCGTTGCGGACCGATACGCGCCAGCAGACGAGCTCCACTGAGTAACTCCGCCCCGCAAGAACGGAATCGGTCAAACCAGACGCCGGTGCCCTCGCCGCGCCAGATTTGGCCGCCCGCCGCAGGGTTGTCGTCGAGCACCGCCACAGACCGGCCGCCCCGATTTTGCGTCGCAGCCCATGCCGACGCCATACCAGCGGGGCCAGCTCCCACGACCAGTACGTCATAGCCCCCCTTACGCTCCGCCATCGGTGCGCACCTCCATGCCGGGCTCGCAAACGGTCTGGCAGCTTCGCTCATGCGCTCGCCCGTTCAGCGTGACGCGGCACTCAAAGCAGATGCCCATGCCGCACAACGGCCCACGATCGCGGCGAAACGCCATCACTCCAGCGCGCATCACGGCGGCCGCCACCGTGGTTCCAGCGGGCACGGTCACGGCCTGCCCGTTGATCGTAAGCGTGATCATGTGAACCTCGACGGCAAGTAGGGCGCGGCCGTGATGGGTGAATCTCGCCCCAGCATCTGCGCGGCAATCAGCGCTGCGGTGCCGAGCGACGTGGTGATCCCCAGGCCCTCGTGCCCGGCGGCAACCCAAAGCTTCTCGCTCACCGGTCCGATCACCGGCAGGCTGTCAGGCGTAGCGGCGCGAAAGCCGGTCCAGGTGCGAATGACGGAAAGATCCGCCAAGCCCGGCATGTAAGAAAAGGCGCGACGCAGCATGCGGGCAAGCAGGGGCGGCTCGATGTGGCCGTGCGGCGAATCGTATTGACGTGAGGAGCCGATCAGGATCTGTCCTGTGGAGCGCGGCTGCACGTTGAAAGCCACGCTTTCGTTCGAGTGCCCGTGCGCGCTCTTGAGATACCCGAGCTCTACCAATTGATGCCGCAGAAAGCCGGGGTAACGGCCGGTAATGGCCAGATGCCCTTTGCGGGGGCGCACGGGAAGATCCGGCAGGAATCGGGTTGACGCGGCGCCGGCCGCGACCAGCACCGATCCGCAGGACGTCGTGGATCCGTCGGTCAACTTCACGAGGCCCGGTTCGATGGCCATGACCTCGACACCCTGCCGGATCCACGCGCCGTTCACCCGCGCCTCTTCAGCCAACCAGTGCGCGGCGCACGGCGAGTAGATGACGCTATCGCCTGGCACCCGCAGAGCGCCTGCCAGCCCGGCGCGCAACTGAGGTTCGGCGTCACGCAGGCGGTGTTCATCCAGGATTTCGGCCTGCACGCCGCGTGAGTTGTAGAAGGCGTGCTTGGAACGAACCGCCCCCATCTCCTCATCGTCAGCCGCCACCCACAGGGTGCCCCGCGCTTCGTACTCAACCGGACCCGGTAGCGCAGGCCGCAACAATTCCCATTGCCGCACTGAGTAAGACGTAAGCGCGAACTGGGCCTCGGAATCATCCATTGCCACGATGTGACCCATGCCCGCCGCCGTCGCGCCGCTTCCTAAGTCGCTGGCCTCGATCAACACAACCCGCAGTTTCTCTATAGCCAACGCGCGCGCGCAGGCCGCACCCACAATGCCGCCGCCGATGATCGCTACATCCGCGGTGGCGATGCTCATGAACGAATGCCGTCCTCGAAGGGATCGCGCGGATCGAGGATCAGAGTGGCCTCGGCATTGACGAAGGCCGTGCCCTTGACCGATGGCAGCACGCGGCCCTCGCTGTCGCGACGATAAGACGCTTCAAATACGCTACCCACAATACTCTCCTGCCGCCAGACATCGCCTTCGGCAAGCTTGCCATCCGCGGCGAGGCAGGCCACTTTGGCGCTGGTGCCGGTGCCGCAGGGAGAACGATCATAGGCTTTGCCTGGACAGAGCACGAAGCTCTTGCTATCGGCGCCGGCGACGGAAGGAGGGCCGAACAATTCAACGTGATCAACTTCGGGCCGGCCCAACGCCTGTCGAATTCGCCACGTCAACTCCGTAAGCCGTTCGACGTTGCTCGAGGCGATCGGTTCGCCGTGATCGCTCGAGAGAAAGAACCAGTTGCCGCCCCAGGCAACGTCGCCGCTGATCGTGCGGCCGCCCACGTTCACCGAGATGCCCTGCGCCGTGCGATAGCTGGGAACATTGGCGATCGTAACGCTGCCCGAGGCATCAAGCGTCGCGGTGATCTCGCCCACCGGCGTTTCAATGCGATGTAACCCCGGAGCCAGACGGCCGGCGTGCGCCAACGTGACGACGAGGCCGATCGCCCCGTGGCCGCACATGCCCAGGTAGCCGACGTTGTTAAAGAAGATCACGCCGGCGGCGCACGCCGGGTTCACCGGTTCGCACAGCAGCGCGCCCACCATCACGTCCGAACCACGCGGCTCATTCACGACGGCTGAGCGGAACCGGTCATGCGCATTGCGAAAACAGTCGAGACGCTCGGCCATGGTGCCGCGCCCGAGGTCCGGCCCGCCGGCCATCACCACTCGCGTCGGTTCGCCGCCGGTGTGCGAGTCAATCACGGCCACGCGGCGAACGGCCTGGCTCATCGAACGCTCAAAGTGGGACGCGTCGCCAGGGCGTGGCGAATAATCCCGAGCACACGCTCGCGCTCAGCGCCTTCAATGGCCAGACGCGGCGCGCGGGTCACTTCCGAGCCCAGGCCCACTTCGGCCATGCACAGCTTGATGTACTGCACCAGTTTCACGTGCGTGTCGAGGTGTAGCAGCGGCGTGTACCAGCGGTAGATCGCCCGCGCCTCTGCCCAGCGGCCGGCGATAGCCAAGTCCCACAGCGCGCGATTCTCGTCGGGGAAGGCGTTGACGAGGCCCGACACCCAGCCTTGCGAGCCGAGCAGCACGCTTTCGAGCACCAGATCGTCCACGCCGCTGAAGAGCGTGTAGCGCTCACCCACGGTGTTGATCAGGTCAGTGACGCGCCGGACGTTGTCAGACGATTCCTTGATCGCCACCAGGTTCGGCTCGTCGGCCAGTTCGGCGAACATCTCTGGCGTGAGATCGACAAAATAGGCTGGCGGATTGTTGTAGACCATGATGGGCAGGCCGGTGGAACGCGCCACGGTGCGGAAGTGCGCCATCGCTTCGCGGCGGTCCGCCTTGTAGATCATGGCGGGCAGCACCATCAGGCCGTCCAGGCCAAGATGTTCGCAGTCCTTGGCAAAGCGGCAGGCTCCGCGGGTGGTGATCTCGGCCACGCCGGATAATAGCGGCACACGCCCGCCGAGAGCCGTCTTCATTTCCCTGAGAAAAGTGAGCTTCTCGTCATAGTCGAGCGCGGTGTTCTCGCCCACGCTGCCCAGCAGGATCATGCCGTGCACGCCAGCCTTCACCAGTACGTCGAGATGCCGGGCCGTGGCGTCGAAGTCGATGGATTCATCCGGCTTGAACTGCGTCGTCGCGGCCGGATAGACGCCGTGCCACTTCACTTTCATTGGGGTGCTCATGCTCCACATATTGTCTCTGATTGGGTGCCTGCGGTGGAACCGGCGCAGAATCTGTTGGGGCCTTCACATTCGATGAGCGGCTCGGCCCGGGTGGAACGGGACTTTTAGTACTGGAATATCTCGCGTCAGAAAGTTGGATAGGCTCCGGGACTATTTGCCTGTTAGTGGGCCAATAGTGGTCCAACCGTCCAAACTATCCGGGGGTCTGGTAGCAGCTCAGTTAGTGAGAGACAAGGTAAGTACTGTAGTCACAAAACTCGTCGGTGTTGACCTTCTCCCAATGTCAAGCAATGCTTGGGTTCCAGGGCAAAACCTCATGATCAAACACCTTACTCTCGCTTCCTTACTTGCGGCTGCCTCCCTTTGTGCATCCACGATCACGGCTACGCTTGGCGACATACAGACTAACGTTACCGTGACCCGGACGATTTCCAACAGTGCCGTGGGCCCCACCACGCCCACCAGCGTGTCTGTGGGTCTCATTGCCTTCACGCTATCTTCGGGAGAGACTTTTTATGCTTACTGCGCGGAACCCCAGCAAGCGACGGGTCCGGTTGGCACAGTGAGGACATTTACCGTGAATCCGACGTTGCGTTTGGCGCCGGGCAATGTGGGCGGCATGTCGGGGACGCAAGTCGCGGCTTTGCTGTTGGCGCTCGGCCAAGTGGCCAATCCGTTTGATCCGGGTCTTTCGGCCTTGGCCAGGCCGCCTTGTAAGTCGCCCTGTGGGAGATCACACGCGAGAACGTAGCCTCCACTTATAGCATTTTTTCCGGTAACGTGACCATGACAAATTCGTCCCTCAGCGGCGTGCTCACGCGCGCCGAGAGTTTCCTGGACGCGGTGAATAAAGGCACCGGGACTCCTTACGCCGCGGGACGGGTGAATGCGTGGATCAATGCCGATCGCCAGGATATGCTCGTCCAAGTTCCGGTTCCCGAACCCTGGACTCTCACGCTGCTGGGCGCCGGCCTGGTGGCGATGGGCATGTTCCGACGGCGCCAGTAGATTATCTAGTTGGTGCGGCCGAGCCAGCGAATTCGAAAATTCGACGCGCGGCCCACGCCGCCGTGGAATTCTCCGAACAAGGGCGCGCCGGCAACATTGTACACCGCGGTGGCATTGCGTCGATTAGTCAGATTATTGAACCCGAATCTAAAGGCCCAACGATGGCCTCGAGCTTTAAACTGCCTCTCCAGATGTAAGTTGCTTTCAAAGAATACCGGATAGCGACGCCCGCTGACGGGGCCTACCACACCGCCATCTTGGCTAAGGACGCTGAACGGGAATCCGGTACGATAATCAGCCAACACGGCCACAGCCCAATTCTTGCGGGGCAGCGGCAGATAGCCCCAGGCGACAAATCGATTGGGCGCGTCCCACGGCAGCGCTCCGTTGTTATCGCCCACTCTTGCCGTCTCGTCAGCAAACACATCCACCACCGTGTTGGACCGAGCGCGTGAGCGGGTATAACTGGCGCTCCACTCGTACTGACGGCGGATGTGCTGCCGCGCGGCGATCGTGAATCCGTCATAGCGATCCACCCGGCGATTGGTCAGCCCCAGCAGACGGTCCGCCACGCTAAGAGTGGGAAGATCGTTGTAGCTGAACCCTCGCGCCCCTCGGCGTCGTACGTAATCGGCTCGCAATGACAGACCGACGCCCGTCCATTGCCGCTCTATGCTCCCATTCCAGTTGTTGTAACGTGGTCGCGCCGGCCGTGAGTCATTGATCGCAAAGCGGGTCACCACCGGACCCAGTTCGATCTGGCCGTCGGGTTGAAAAAGCGTGGTCACGGAAAACTGATCGAAGGGGCGCGCGAACATCCGCAGATTCGTCGCATCGAAAACCCGGCCGAAGCCGGCGGCAATTCTGACGTCGCGCAGTTTGGCGGGTGACCAGACCAGACCCGCTCTAGGTGACACATCCCACCGGCGCAGTGCGTTGTCCCAGTCGGCTCGCAGCCCAAGTTCCAGCGACAGGCTGGCCCGAGGCCGCCAGGAATCCTGCAAATAGAGAGCGCTTTCGTAGTTGGTTCTTTGCAGTTGGCCGTTGCCACCGAAGAGAGTTCTGCGAATCACGGCCCCGTTGTCGGCGATATTTTCAAACCCGGTGCGCCGCGCGCTTTGCCGGTATTGCACGCGGTTGAGGTCAACCCCACCCTTCCATTGATGTGTTCCGGCCAGACTGAATGACGGCAGGAAACCGTTGAGCAGAAGCTGATCCCGTCCGCCACGCCGCTCGGCGTCGGTGAACGCGTTACCATGGCGGCCGGTCGTCGTGATAGCCAGCAGTTCCTGTCCCTGCGGAATCTCGCGGCCGAAGGTGCGGTTGGTAGCTACACCGAACTCCAGCACCGCGCCGCCGCTGAGGTAGGCTTGATCACGGGCGCTGAAGAACCACTGGCGGGTGCGCCGGTCAATCGTCGTCTCGATCGGATCAAGCACACCCAGTCCCGAGCGCGGCGCGTTCCAGCCGGTAGCCAGAAAACTGGTATGCAGAATGTTGCCGGGACGAAGGTTGACTTGCGTGTGCAGGAGATTGCTCCAGCGGAAACTGGCCGTGCGATCCTGGCCGATCGGCAGATCCTGCACCACGGTCTTGGTGTACTGCAGGTCCGCACTATCGGAAAACCACATGCGGCCCGACCGAACCGGGCCGGAGATGCCGACGCGAGGGGTCCAGTCCGCCAGGATCAGGCCTCTGCGGTTCTCAAATCCCGGCACAAAATTCGTGGCCGACGTGCGGATCCTGTCGTCGCCGGTGATCGTACGGATCGCCATCGCTCCGGCGGAGCCCTTGCCAAACTCGGCCGGGAGGCTGCCGGTCATCAACTCCACACTCTGCACCGATTCCACGCTCATACGCGTTTCGAAGCGGCCCGTCAGTGGGTCACCGAGGTTGAAGCCGTTCAACGTGTAGAGGACCTGCTCTTCGGCCGCGCCATGCAGATGCAGGACGCCGCGCGAATCGCGAATCACGCCCGGGGCGATGCGCAGCGCCGAGCGTAGATCGTTGGTGTTGGGATAGGGCGCGTTGACGATATCGGTGTTGGAGATGGTCTGCCGAACGCCGGTGGCTTCCAGGTCAAGCGCGTGAGGCGCGCCGGCTACTTCCACCGACTGCACCAGTTCGCGGGCCTGCGTAAGCGTCAGCGTCATGTCGCCCGGGACGTCCACGCGCTCACCCTTCAGCGGGAAGTGGCCTTCGCGCTCAGCGCTCACCGTGTACTCGCCGGGCTGCGGCAAGGAAATCGCAAACTCGCCGCGAATGCCCGTGATGCCACTCCACTGCTGGCCAAGTGCATTCCGGGCCACCACCCGCGCACCGCTCACCGGCACGCGGTTTTCGTTCAGCACCGCGCCGCGCAGAGAAACCTCAGCCCAAGCCGGGCAACACCAGCAGCAGAGCAGGGCGAAGCATGCGAGTTGGCGCAACATCATCCCCTCTCGGTCTATCGTATCAGCCACCAGCTAAGACCCGCCCGCGGGCTTGGGCAACGACACCACGCTTGCTACAATGAGGCCTTGGCAATTCTGGGCAAACTACTGCGGGCCTTCGGCTACTTGTTCAGCGCGGCATTGTGCTTGGGCATGATCGCGCTGTCGGTGGTCGTGCTGCTGTCCGGCTCAAATAACTTCACGCTCGACATGATTCCCTGGTGGACCGGTCGCGAATTGGCCAAGTGGATGCTCGGCGCCGGGATCGCGGGGCTGCTGATTACGGTACTAACTGTGAGGGGCCGTATGTCCGCTTTGATGGTGCTCTGGACGCTCACCGTTTTCGGAACGCTGGTCTACGGTTTCTATCTTTCCAACTACAAATACGACGATTGGGACCACTTCCGAACGTCGCTCAACATCACGGCCGGGGCGTTGGTTGCCTTGGTGGCCTCCCTCACGGGTTTGTTTGCACGACGACGGGCGTAGCCTCCCAGTCAACGCTGCTCGGGTGGTACTATCGGTCCGTGGCTGAAAAGAAGGATTGGGCGGTTGGCGGAATAGTGTGGAAGATCGTCATGGTAGTAACCGCGATCTGGTTGGTCGTGTGGATGTTGAAGATATCCGGCATCAATGTTTTGTAGCCGGGCGCTTATGTGGTTGCCGGCGAAACGGGCGCAGCCGCCAGCGTTCCGGCGATTCCCAGCGCCTCGGCATTGGCCTGCATCGCCCGAATGCAGAAGCCGATGTGCTCGTCCAGATCCACGCCCAACTCGGCGGCTCCATTGATGATGTCGTCCCGGTTCACGGCGCGCGCGAATCCTTTGTCCTTCATCTTCTTCCTGACGCCCGCCACTTCCACTTCTTGAATGCTGCGGCCCGGCTTGACGTAGCTGACGGCGGTGAGAAACCCAGCTAGTTCGTCGCAGGCAAACAACGCTTTTTCGAGGCGCGTCAGACGCGGGGTATCCTCAAAGCCGGCATGCGACAGAATCGCGCGCCGCATTTCTTCGGACACGCCACGCTCGGCCAGAATCGGTTGGCCTTTGCGCGGGTGATCGGGCAGCACCGGGTGAATCTCCCAGTCGAAATCGTGCAGCAGGCCGGTGAGCCCCCATTTTTCTTCGTCTTCGCCGAAGTGGCGGGCATAGGCGCGCAGGCAGGTTTCGACGGCGAGTCCGTGTTTGCGGAGGCTCTCCGATTGCGTAAATTCGCAGAGGAGGTTGAATGCGGTTGGCCGATCCATCGGGGTGTACTATAATAAAGTGTATCGCCATGCCCATTCGGCACGGCGAACCAATGTGGGCCTGTGGCGCAGTTGGGAGCGCGCTTCCATGGCATGGAAGAGGTCAAGGGTTCGAATCCCTTCAGGTCCACCAAATTTCTCAAAGACTTAGAAAAGACAGAGTCAGCCCAACCCGTTTTTGGAGTCCGACTGGAGTCCGAAAATGGACGCCAGCCCGGGAGCCGGCGCGGATTTCGCACGCGCGGCCCGGGCCTCGCGGAAAAAGTGGGGGGGCGGCTTTCGTAAGTCATTGAAAAATATATAAAATCGCTAGCTAGAAGTGTCGCAAAGTGGGCCGGAAAATGAGCAGGATCTTGCAGGGTGATGAAAAGAAGTGTATACTCATAGCGTGATTGGTGGATCTGCGCGAGCAGATTTGGGGATGTTGCTCTTGGAGCAGCTCACCAGAAGCGGGTGTCACCTCCGATTACCCCGCTGCGCAAGGGTGTGAGGTCTCCTTGGGCTGTTTAAATCCTTTAGCACTCGAAGACGATTGAGTCTTCAGTCTAACAAGAAATTAACCCCCCCTAAGATGGGGGGGTTTTTTTAACAAAGGATAAAGCCCTAATGGAAACAATCACACCGCTTTCCTCAGCAACGCTTTCCCCAACTGAGTTGGAGCAACTACGTCCGGCGATTGCTGCCCGCTATCCAAACGCCAAGGGCATTCTTGGGTCCCAATTGGGTGCCTTCGTCCGCCGCCATCTGACGAATCCTGACCTGAAGGGGCGGTTTGGCGGCCTCAAAAGCTTCGTCGCCCATTACTTCCCATCAGAGATAGTCTGGCGTGGCCGAAGGGGGCTCGATGACTTATATGACATCTCTTTCTCAGAGGAGTCAAGCCGAGGCATTGGGGCGTGGCAACCCGTGTCCTCCGAGCGATTTGCAGGCCTTTGGTCTGCGGTGACGAATCCTTCGATCTACGTGCAGTTCGCGTGGTTGGCTAAGGACGAGAGTCTGCTCCAGTCGTCGGCTGGCGTCCCGCCGACCGAGGGACTTGTTGCCGTCGAGAAGCTCACCAAAGCCGACTATCAGAACATCGCCGCGGCTTTCGTCAACTCCGTCGAGAACATGGACGCCAACAGTCGCGCTCAGGCCCTTGAGAGCGCAGCGTCCAGCGTGGAGTTCACTAAATTAGTTCGCGAGAAAGGTCTATTGACCAAATGGGAGGAGTTCCGCGTCGACCACGCATTGCGGCTGTTTACGGATCGGCTGGGGGCAGCGGGAGCTGAATCGCCAGCCGTTTCACGTTGGGCTGACGTCCTGCGAGCATCTCAGCAACAGGCGCGATCACGGCGATTGCAGAGAACTGCTTCGTCTTCGACCACACCGCAGCCCCCGCGTGCCCCTTATAGAAATGACGCACGGGAAGAAGTGCCGGACCCTCGCGCAGTGGCGATCAAAGCGATGGAATTCCTATCGGATTCAGAACTCAGCAATTTGAGTCTCCCTCTGGGATCTGTCATGCGCGCCCTCGGATCGCTGCTCAAACGCCCGTAGGGGACCTGTCACGATCCATGGCCTTGCTAATCCCAATTCCGCGTTCGAGCTTGGACGCGCTCGTGCGAGCGTTGCACCGGGTTGCGCCATTTGATTGGGATTCTAGGCGAGTGATTCACGTATTTGCTCTCGATGAGGGCTCCAAGGGAAATGTTGCCGATACGCTATGCGAGTATTGCCAGAACAACAAAATTCGATACGTTCTCGTCCCGAAGCGCGTGCATTGCGACGAGAGAGCCATAGTAGAGGCCGGATACACCGTCGTGATGGGCCCGACCGTTGTTGAACTCGTGCGGGGCGAGGGATTGCTGCACCATTTGCGCGACTTGGGCCTTGACTGGCGAAGCGAGGTGATCACTCGTCTTAAGCACTATGCTTTGGGCGCAGTGGGCGAATCAGAAATTGACAGATGGCTCGGGCAATTTGAGCGTCTCGGCAATCATCGGAGCGTTGGCGAACACCTACTCCAACTGCTTGACGTTCTCCCCTTGTCCGACTTGGGTGAGGCCTTATCCACGGACTCTGACTTTTATGGTGCCGATTTGGTCGTGGGATTCAACAACGACAACTGGGGCAAGAGCTGGGGCACTGTTAGCACGCTGATCCGGAAGAAGTGCGCGTCGGCGGCTCTGCTGCCTATCACCGAAGCGATAGAGATGGCTGGAGCCCCGAAAGTGCTTCGTCTTGTGGAAGACGGATTGTTCTCAGGGACTGAGATGCGGGCCATTTTTGATAGCCTGCGAGGCACCCGTCCCACTGGACGCAGCCAGAAAGTTCCGCAGTTGACAGATCCCGGCATTTTGTCCCGAGTATCCGCTCAAGTCCATTTTGGAGTAGTTTCTGATTTCGGGGAAGCGATGTTGCGGCGTTATATGGTGTCGAATGCTCTAACAAATGTTCAAATCACGCTTGGCGGCGCGGCGCGGAAAGTTCGTGTGCTGTATGGGGCGCCGTGTCCCGTTGGGCCGGTAAACGACGAACAGTTTCGAGATCAGCTTAGAGCAAGAGTCATCCCGTTTTCTTTTCAAGATGATAAAGGCTGGAAGGACGCATCCTCTCGGCTCCGAGCGCAAACGTTTTGCGAAAACATCGGCGAACAACTGTGGCGGAACTACCTTGCAAAGAAAAACTTCGATCTCAGCGCGTGGCCAGACGACCGAATTCGGCGCTGCGCACTCGGCATGGAGGGCCTCGGATTGGCTTTTGCATTTCCGCATTCCGTCCCGAAGGCATCGCTGCCGGTGCTCTGGGCAAGAGGCAATGTGAAGCTTGACGGAGCCTCCATCGACTGGATACCTCTGCTTCCGAATGCTGACAGCTAAGAATGGGCAGCACCGCCCTCTCGTTCTGCTCTCCCTTTAGCAGGCAATGTTTCGTCGCTGTCTTGGCCCGCTGGGCATCCTCCTTATACGGAAACAAAATGTTGTCTGCTCCAGCAGACAACATTCACAATCAGCCAGCAACCGCGGTGAAGGCACGCCAAGTGCTAGGTTCGGGGTGTGGAGTCCTGGAGTCCGCGTGGAGTCCAGACGCCAAGAAGCCGCCCCGTGGCTTCCACCGGCGACCAAGTCGTGATACGCTAAACCTTGTGTTTCTGGTGTTCCTGCCTGTAAGTGGTTGATGATTTCTTCAATGGCATGGAAGAGGTCAAGGGTTTGAATCCCTTCAGGTCCACCAAAACTTTTCAAACACTTACGGGCCTTGGCCCGCCAAATCCCTCGCCCGTGGAGTCCAACCCATTTCATGCTAGGCCGACCACTGAATCGCCATAAATCGGATCTCGACCCGCTGATTCAGCGCGCCCGCAATCCTGCGCAGCATTGCCAGGGATTGGCCTTCGTAGTCGGCATCCTCAAGTCGGCAGATGACCGAGGCTGTGGTGCCGATTAGCTTGGCAAGTTGAGTTTGGGTGAGGGCCGCCGCTGCCTTAGTTCGTGGATTTTACGGGCGATTTCTTCGTTGGCGCGCGCCCTCTTCCAGGTTCTTCAGCCGGGCCGGTTTGCTTTCGTAGATCGCGTCGCGCAAGAAGTCCGCTTCGGGCCGGCGCAATTCGTGGCCCGCTCTCGCGCCATCCCTCCAACCTGAGGTAGCACTTGTCCTGTACGTTCGCCCAGCCTTATTCGCACTGTTGCGAAGTTGCAAGTTGGAGTCAAGGATTCTCGTATGGCCAAGCCGCGCGATCCGCGTCAGGCATTGTCCTGTCATCCTTCGCCTTTGGAAATCCGAAATAGGCCGGGCTCCGGAAAATTAGCGTGAGAAGTTTTCCTGCCTGCCCACACTGTAACTATAGGCGTGCCCTCGCTCGATGCAAGCTCCGCGCCAATACACAGGGGGAATATCATCAATGGCAACACCAGCCTCAGCGGCAACGGCGCGGGAGACCGCCACCCAGACGGTCTTGGCGCAGATGGACAAGTTATTCGGGAAGGGCTCGGTACAGCGACTCGGCGCCAACAACATCCAAACCGTGTCGGTGATCTCCACCGGGTCGCTGGCCCTTGATGTTGCCGTCGGCGTGGGCGGGGTGCCGCGCGGGCGTATGGTCGAAATTTACGGGCCGGAGTCTTCCGGCAAGACAACGCTGGCTCTGCAGGTGATCGCGCAGGCTCAAAAAGAGGGCGGGCAGGCTCTGTTCATCGATGCCGAACACGCCATGGATCCAACCTATGCACGAAAGCTCGGCGTCAATCTGGACGATCTGCTGGTTTCGCAGCCGGACCACGGCGAACAGGCGCTTGAGATCGCCGCGGCTCTGGTGGCGAGCAACACCGTGGACGTGTGTGTGATTGACTCGGTGGCCGCACTGGTTCCCAAGGCCGAACTCGAAGGCGATATGGGTGATAGCTTCATGGGTCTGCATGCGCGCTTGATGTCGCAGGCGTTGCGCAAGCTCACCGGCGTTGTCTCGCGCACTAACACCTGCCTGGTGTTTATCAACCAGATTCGCGAGAAGATTGGCGTGGTGTTTGGCAATCCGGAGACCACCACCGGCGGACGGGCGCTCAAGTTCTACGCTTCGTTACGCTTGGAAGTGCGGCGCGGGCAGCCGATTAAGGATGGCGACCTGATCATTGGCAACCGCACCAAGGTGAAGGTGGTGAAGAACAAGGTGGCGCCGCCGTTCCGCGAAGTTGAGCTCGAGATGATACACGGCGAGGGTACGTCGCTGGAGAGTGAACTCCTGGACCTGGGCGCCACCCATGGCTTGGTCGAGAAGAGCGGGTCCTGGTTCAGCTTCCGCGGGGAACGGCTGGGGCAAGGGCGCGAGCAGGCGCGACTATTTCTCAAGGAGAACACGGCCATCAAGGCTACGATCGAAGCCGAACTCCGAAGCAAGCTGGGCATCGCGAGGAATGATGCGGCGGGGAAGGCAATGGCCGCGAGTGCCGCCGCAGCCAGCCGCAATAATGTGGCTGCCGCGCAGTAACTTCCATAGTCCAGAGTCTATTGAAACATACACTTATGATAAACTATAGCCTATTAAGTCAAGAAGATAAAATAGACTATAGCCTATGGATAGAGCCACCACAGCCGCCACTTCCCGCGCGACCCTTGACGAACGTCTCCAGCTTCTGGGGCCTTCTGAGCGCTACACCGCACCCGTGCGCGGATGGATCAAGGCCATCCGCGGGGCGCTGGGAATGTCTACCTCGCAACTAGCTCGGCGGCTGGGGGTGAGCCAACCCTCCGTCGTCGCGCTCGAACAATCCGAGGCGAAGGGCTCAATTGAACTAGCGACCCTCCGGCGCGTCGCAGCAGCGCTAGACTGCACGCTGGTTTATGCGCTTATTCCCCAACCAGCCGCTCGAGGCCACGGTTCGTGACCGCGCCCGCGCGTTCACCCGCCGCCGCATGGAGCCCGTCGAGCATTCGATGCTGCTCGAAGATCAACGGGTGACGCCGAAGGACACCGACGCGCGGCTTGACGAGATTATGCGCCAGGCCAACCCGCGCTTCTTCTGGGACTAGGTTAGGCAGCCTGTGAGCGACCTCTTCGACCAGCCGGATGACGCCGCCACACCGCTGACGCCGGAGGAAATGCGCGATCTGATTCCAGCGCACATTGCCTACCGCCGCGAACTGAACGAGGCCGAACAGGAGAACATCGCTCGCGGACAAACCTGGGCGCTCGCCCGCCGGCGCCGAGATCTGCTGACCGAGACATTCCTTCAGGATCTGCACCGGCACATGCTCGGCGATGTCTGGCGTTGGGCAGGGAAGTTCAGGACCAGCGAGCGCAATATCGGGATTGCCTATTGGGAGATCCCCGTGGCTGTGAGCCAACTGCTGGCCGACACCAAAGCTTGGATCGAATACAATACGTACCCTCCCGATGAGATTGCGGTGCGATTCCATCACCGCTTGGTGCTGGTTCACCCATTCCCAAACGGGAACGGACGTCACGCCCGAATGATGGCGGATTTGCTGGTGATGATGAACTTCCGGCGCGAACGGTTGACCTGGGGACGTGCGAGTCTGCACGATGGCGGGATGCTACGGGTGCGCCATATCGCCGCGTTGAATGCCGCCGACCATCATGACCTCGATCCGTTGCTCGAGTTTGCGCGGGCCTGATTCAGTCCTACGCATCCAACGCGCCGAACCGCACCCAAGCCGAGCCGCCGGTCTTCAACACACTCGTGTCAGCATTGATCTTCCCGGCATGGAACAGCTCCTCGAGTTGGGCGCGCGAGATCGGCCCTTGCGGCAAATTGGCGGCATCGAGATAAGAGAACTGCTCGCCGGGGCCGACGCTTCGCACGATTTCCGCTGGCACGCCAGGATTCAGTCCGGATTCCTGCAGTTTGGAAGCGGTCTTCTCCACCAGCATTCGACCTTGATTCGCCAATGTCTTCCCAGCCCCAAGCGCCTTAGTGCCGGCCAAGCCCATGATCTCGCGCATCCGCTCCCCATCGTCCGCCAACGTAGCTGCGGTGCTGGCGCCCATCGCCGCGCCCATGGAATCGAAATTCAAATACTGCGCCGGCTGGAAGCCCAGCAACCCGGCGTAGAATGTGTGCGGCACCGACGAGCGGTGGACGTTGTAATCCTTCGCAGTGCTGTTGAACTTGAGACGCCAAGTCTGGATTTCCTTTTCGCAACTCGAAATGCTGTTCATCAGCATGCCAAATTGCGCATTGGACTTCAGCTCCGGATAGCGCTGTGCCACTCCGTTGATGGTGGCAAGCATCGAGCCGGCACTATTGTAGGAACTCAGCATCGAGCCCACACTCAGATCGCTGGAGACCTTCAGCACTACGAGTTGCTCGTCCTGGTGATAGCGCAACACCAATGCCGTGAGATCGTTCACCAGTTGGGTCTTCTTGGCGATCACCACCGAGGTGTTGGATTCGGCTTCGCGCACGTCCTCCACCAGCCGCCGCAGTTTGTTGTAACCCCACAAGGCCACGCCGCCCAGAATGACAACGAGGTAAAAGGCCAGCCAGAAGATGCTGCTGATCAAATTGAGAATTGAATTCATGCGCGGATCGCCCTCCTCCAAAAATAGAACCAGCGAACTGGTTGACTATTGATGATAGACGATCCGCACAAGCTTTAGCTGGCGGTATCTACCGTACCGGAATGGCAACGTTGTTGGACGCCGCCGTGCCCATGCGGATCTGCGTCATCGCGTTACCCGCGGTAATGCCGGCCGGCACAGTCACTACCACCGTGTAGACCCCGGCGTAGCCAGGTAGTGCCAGCGCCGCCAGCACGCGTGCCTCGCGGCCGCCCATGGTGACTGTCACGTTCTGGTCCACCGACACGGATGTCGGCGGCGCGAACTGGCCGTTCTGCAGGGGCGGCGTGGTAGCCCCGAGTCCGGTCGCCACCAAGCCGATGATGTCTCCGGCGGAGGCCGGCGCATTGGGCCGCACCAAGGTGAAATCCGGGCGCAGGGCAATGCCGCCCATCGAGTCAAAATAGAGCGCCGGAGCCGCGGCAGCCACGTTAGTCTTGAATGGCGCGCTAGCTCCATTGGAGTTGGTGACCACCAGATCCTGCGCTCCCACCGGCGCATCAAAAGGCACCTGCACTACCAAATACTGAGACGGCGTGCCGCCGCTCTCACCCAAGCCCCATAGCCGAAGGGCGCTTCCGCCAATCGTAGCGCTGGTGCCATTCACTTGCGTTGGCAGCGATTCAACACTGGCCAGATTCGACGAGACCTTGAACAGGTTCTCGCCGAACACGGTCATCAATCCGCCTTGGCCGGCGACACGCAGACTGGGGTCGCTGACGCCGGAGATAAAGTCCAGCACGCCCGGCCGAGCCGTATTCGGCGCCGCCAGTTGACTGCGCACCACGCCGCCCGGATTGACGGTCGTGTGCAGGTTGAGATAAAACCCTTCCGGACTCGCCAGCAAACCATTCACCGCCGCGAGCGCCGCTTCGGTACTCGCATTGAACACGCGCAGGATGTTGCCGAAGCCATCGGTTGAAACTACGGAGGCCGCGCCCGAGATCCCGCTATCAATGCGCACCGGTCCGTTGATGCCGGCCGCGCCTTCGTGAATGTGCAGGCCCGTGAAGGTGGTCTCACCAGGGAATCGGAAATTCACGCTGTAGAGCACCATCGCGTGCGTGACTGCGCCTGCCGCGTTGCGCAGTGCGTCGATCTGAACGGCTGACACCGCGCGGGCTTCGAGCCCCGTGATCGCCGGCACCTCGTTAGAGGTGAGCATGTTCACGCTCATCGATACGCTTTCGGCCGCACGCACCTGGCCGCGAATCAACCCGCCCGGGAACGTGGTTGAGTGCATATTCATGTAGAAACCCGCAGGGGCATCCCACATGTCGTTCAAAGCCGAAACCGCCGCCGGCGCATCGCTGGGAGCGGCCATGAGGTAGGACACCGATCCGACGCCGTTGGCTGGCGTGTCAAATCCCGTGGCCGCGCTGAGAGTGGAATCCAGCACTACCGGACCGTTCACACCAGCCGCGCCGCGGTGAATGTGCAGGCCCGTCATCCGCTGCGGCGTCGTAGCGCCACCGGCGACGACCGGAGCCAGGTTGTAATTCACGACAAAAAGCCCGCCGCCCGTGAGATACCGCCCGGCGCTATCGAAAGCGCGGAAACCATGGAATGTACCGAGGCCGGAATAAGCGCCTTCGATGGCCGGAACTTCATTCGCGCCCAGCATCGATGTCAGGAAGGAACGGCGTTCGGCGCGATACAGCTGGCCGCGGAACATGCCGCCCGGATTGGTCATTGTGTGGAGATTCACATAGAAGCCGTTCGGGTTCGAAAGCAGCCCTTCCAGCGTCGCCACACCGGCGGTGTTGTCGCTTTTCACGTTCCCGGACCGTTGAATCAGCGTCCTACCGGCTCCGACGGCCAGCGAGTTCGCGCCAGAGAGACCGCTGTCCACGGTTACCGGGCCATTGGTGCCCGCCGCGCCATTGTGAATGTGCAAGCCCGTTACAGTAGAGGCGTCGGCAAACTGGCCGGTGACGTTGAAGTCCACCGTCCCGGAGATCACCTTGCCCTGCGCGTCCTTCATCACATTGACAAACAGGACAGCGGATCCAAACGATGCGGTGGCTACCGCGGGCACTTCATTGGCTCCCCGCATGTCGCCCACAAAGAACAACGTCTCTGCGGACTGGCCGAACAAAGTGACGGCCGTCAAAATCGCGACTAGGGTAATTCTTCGCATACCTTTCATTTTAATCATACTTAGGGGTAGCCAGAACCGGGCGAGCCGAAACGTTCACACGCATTTCACAATTGTGAACAAAAAACTTCTTTCTCCGGTGATCGATTTCGCGACGGAAAAGCACGTGTAGGGTAGACTGGCGGAGGAAATTGATGCAGCGATCGATTGTTGAGGTCTCCCAGACGGAGCGCAGGCAAAGCTGGGCGGCCCTGGTTCGAGTTCAAGGCGCAGGTCCGGAGCGCGGAGTTCTTCTCTCGGCGTGCAACGCGGCCAACGGCGAAGGCGGTTGGGCGGCCCCGGGTCAACTGGTTGTCTTGCGTGGGGAGAATCTCGTTCCCCATTCGGCAGCCTTGGGTTCCGTCAAAGTACTGTTTGACGGCCTACCAGCCACGGTCCTATCGCAGAGTCCGGCAGAGATCCTGGTGGTGGTGCCTTATGCGCTGCACGGTCGCGATTGGGTGAGCGTGGTGGTGGAGAGCCTGGGCCAGCGATCTTCGGCTATCAGCCTGATGATGGTCGAAGCCAATCCGGCGCTGTTCACGGTAAACGGGCAGGGCTGCGGTCAGGCCGTGGCTGACAACGGGGACGGCACACCCAACAGCGCGGCACATCCCGTCACGCCTGGCGCATTTATTACACTGTTTGGCACCGGCGAGGGCAGACTTGAACGCGGTCCGGATTCACAGGGTCAGCCCGTGCCAGATGAACCCTGGCTGCTCCCAACTCCGGTCTTGCCCGTCAGGGTGATCATCGGCAGTGAGGAGGCCGGGGTGCTCTACGCCGGCCCCATGCCCGGCTCGGCGTTCGGCAAACTCCAGTTAATTGCGCAAGTGCCCCGCACGCTGCCGGCCGGTCCCCATGAAGTGTGCCTCCAAGTGGGAAGTTTCATGAGCCGGAGCGGCGTGACGATCTGTGTCGGCTAGACTGCCCTACTTAACCAACCCAAGCCACATGCTCAATAAGGCTTGAGACAATGATCCTCTCGGGCTTCCGGTTGCTTGTGCCGCCGGCCGGCGATAAAGAGCATTGCCGTTCGAATAGCAAACTTCGCCGTCGGGTGAGATATCAAACGACTGGACACCCTTTGCCATCATCTCGCCCGGCGCCACGCCGTCGCCGGCACGGCGAATCAATTGCCATGAAGCCGGCACCATGGATGGAGCCTCCGCGTCGCTCCGGTCCGCGCCTCGCGCTGCCTTGTCGGCGTCCATCAGGTTTCCCCAAATCATCATCTGCTTGAGGTCCGGTTGACGTTGCACGCCGCCCTTCGAACTGGTGAGGGGCTTCCCGGAGTAGCGCATCGAGTTGAAATCGTACGGAATGCTGTGGCCAGCGCAGGGGGAAGGATCCCGGCGAATTGCCGGTGGCCATCACCAGCGTTTGCATCTACGGCGATTCCAAAGCACAATGGCGCACCAAGCACCCGGCTATCCACCTTAGCTCTTGGAATTGTTACTCCCAGAGTCATCCACTCCGCCACCAGTCCGGTTTAGTAGCTCGTCAGCTCGACGAGTACTGTTGTAGCCGACGATACTGACAAGAATAAACAGCACTACCCAGATGCCGCCCACGGCGAGAATCTCGCCCGTATCGGTCGGACCCGGGACGGCATTGGATGCCCGAGCCACCATCCACACCAAC
>JAYTKJ010000232.1:0-6835 GCA_043730365.1 Acidobacteriota bacterium
TGCATTCTAACGATCGGCATCGTGGGCTTTGCGCTTGACCGGTTGATGGGCCTGGCCGAGGCACGGCTGCGGGCGGCGTAAGGGACGTCAAGACATGGCCTTTTTAGAAATACAGGATATTGGCAAATCATACGGCGCGCGAGAAGTTCTGGCTGGTGTGAATTTTTCCATGGAGGAAGGCGAGTTCGTCTCGATCGTGGGCGCGTCCGCTTCGGGAAAGACCACCTTCATGAAGATCGTCTCCGGATTGCTGGCCCCTTCACGCGGCACGGTGACGATGGGCGGGCAACTGGTGACGGACTTTTCGCAAGAAGCCGCGATCGTGTTTCAGAACTATTCATTGCTGCCATGGTTGTCGGCGCTGGAAAATGTACGGCTCGCCGTGGAGGCTGCTTTTCCAGACTTCAACCGGGCCCGGCAAAACGAACAGTCGGAAAAGTATCTAAAGATGGTGGGCCTCGGCGCCGCGATGCTCAAGCGGCCCAGTCAGCTTTCCGGCGGCATGCGGCAACGCGTGGCGATCGCGCGCGCGTTCGCCGTGGAGCCCCGCGTGATGTTCCTGGACGAGCCGTTTGGAGCGCTCGACGCGCTGACTCGCGCCACGCTTCAACAGGAGTTGGCGCGGATGTGTTCGGAGGCCGCGCGACCGGTGACGGCGCTGATGATCACCAACAACGTCGATGAAGCGATCCTGCTATCGGATCGAATTCTTGCGCTGGGGCGGGGCCCGGCGGCTTCACTCAGCCCCGCGGTTCCTGTGGATCTTGCTAAACCACGCGCGGCGGATCTGCTCTTTCACGATGAAAAGGCGATTCGTATTCGCAGCCGGCTAGCGGAGTTTCTCACGGCCGGCTCCCAATCCCGGCCCAGCGCGGTGCGCGCCGCAGCCCGCGGCGTGGCCAAGACTATTCCGGTGGAGGCGTAACGCATGGCCATCAGACCTCTGGAAATTACGTCGCTCACCAAAGAGTTCTCGACGCCCGCCGGCAAGCACGTGGCGGTGAAAGACTTCAGCATCAAGGTGCAGCCAGGCCAGTTCGTTTCTCTGCTCGGCCATTCCGGTTGCGGCAAGTCAACGGTCTTGTCGATTGTGGCGGGTCTGCAACAGGCAACTTTCGGCGGCGTGGTGGTCGATGGTACTGAGGTGACGACGCCGGGACTCGATCGCGGCGTGGTGTTTCAATCGCCATCGCTGCTTCCCTGGATGACTTCGCTCGACAACGTCCTGCTGGCTGTGCGCCAGGCTCACGCGCAGTTGACAGATGGGCAGCAGCGGGAAGTGGCCATGAAATACCTGGGGCTGGTGGGCGTGGAAGAGTTCGCCAGTCAGCTTCCTGCCGAACTTTCTCAGGGCACCCAGCAGCGCGTGTCTCTCGCCCGGGCCCTCTCGCTCGAACCAAGATTCCTGCTGCTCGACGAGCCCTTCGGCATGCTGGACTCGATGACCAGGTTTGAACTGCAGGATCTGGTGCTCGAGCTGTGGGAGCAGGATCGCCGCACGGTCTTGCTGGTGACGCATGACATCGACGAAGCGCTGTACTTGTCCGACCGGATTGTGCTGATGACAGACGGCCCGGAAGCGCGCGTGGGGCTTGACCTGGCCATCACGCTGCCCCGCCCCCGCGACCGCCGCATGGCCATGGAGAATCCGGAATACATGAGGCTGCGCGGCGAAGTGATTCGTTTCCTCGAGCACCACTCGAAACAGTTTTCACAGGAGAAGGCGGCATGAACGAAAAGCTAGTGGTGATCGGCAACGGCATGGCCGGCGTGGCGTGCGTCGATCAGATTCTCAAACACTCCGCCCAGTTCGACATCACGATTTTTGGCGACGAGACGCATGTCAACTACAACCGCATCATGCTCTCGTCGGTGCTCGCCGGCGAGAAGGAGTTTGAGGACATCGTTCTCAACGACATCGCCTGGTATCGGAAGCACGGTATCAAGGCGCGGCTCGGACTGAGGATTGAATCGATCGACCGTGATGCACGCACAGTGACGGGTGCGGACGGGTCGGTAACGGAGTACGACAAACTCATTTTCGCCACGGGCTCCAACGCCTTCGTGCCGCCCATCGCCGGCGCCGACAAAGGCGGTGTGTTTGTTTGGCGCACGCTGGACGACACACGCCAACTGGTCGAAATGTGCGGCCAAGGTATCAAGGCCGTGGTGATCGGTGGCGGCCTACTGGGCCTGGAAGCGGCTCGCGGTTTGCAAGTGCGCGGTTGCGACGTCACGGTGGTTCACCTGTCCGGCCATCTGATGGAGCGTCAACTCGATCCGGCCGGCGGTTCGTATCTCACCAGCAAGATGAGTGGGCTCGGCATCAAAGTACTCACCAGCAAGAGCACGCAAGCGATCCTGGGCAACGGGCACGTGCAGGGCCTGCGCTTTGCGGATGGCTCCGTGATTGAAGCTAACCTCGTGGTGATCGCCGCCGGCATCAAGCCGAATTCGGCTCTGGCCAAAACGGCGGGGGTTCAGGTGAATCGCGGCATTATTGTCAATGACCACATGGAGACTTCCGATCCGCATATCTATGCGGTAGGCGAGTGTACCGAGCATCGCGGGCAACTGTTTGGTCTGGTGGCGCCGCTGTTTGACCAGGGCAAGGAATTGGCGGCAGCCATCACTGGGAACCGCGGGAAAGGATTTGAAGCGAGCGCACCGGCCGCGAAGTTAAAGATCATGGGCGTCGACGTCTTCTCGGCCGGTGATCTGGATGAGTCCAAACCTGGCACGGAAACAGTGAGATTTGAAGATCCCTCGCTCGGCATCTACAAGAAGCTGGTGCTGCGCGACAACCGTCTCGCGGGAGTCATTCTGGTCGGCGACGCGTCCGACGATCATCGCTACATGGACTGGATCCGCACCCAGAAAGACTTGGCGAGAGAGCGCCGTCATCTGATGACTCCGTTGCCTTCGGCCGACGCCGGGCTTGACGTGGCACAGATGCCGGACAGCGACACCGTGTGCGGCTGCCTCGGTGTTACCAAGGGCGCCATTATCCAGGCCATCCACGAGCAGGGCATCTCGACGCTGGCGCAACTGAAGGATCGGACGCGCGCTTCAACCGGCTGCGGGAGTTGCGGTTCGCTCTGCCAATCGCTGCTCAAGGCCGTGTCGCCTGAATTCCAAGAGGACAAAGTGAAGGTGCTGTGCGACTGCGTGAAATTCAGTCAGGATCAGTTGCGTGAAATGGTGCGCACCCAGCAACTGAAGAGCGTGCAAGACGTCCTCGACATTTATGGAAACGGGATTGGCTGCGAGGTCTGCAAGCCCGCCATCAGCTATCTGGTGGATGTGGTTTGGTGCGGTGATCACCAAGAGGACCGCTCGGCCCGCTACATCAACGATCGCGTGCACGCCAATATCCAGAAGGACGGCACCTTCTCGGTGGTGCCTCGCATGCGGGGAGGCGTTACCACTCCGGCTGAGTTGAAACGAATCGCCGAGGTGGCCGAGAAGTACAACGTGCCGATGGTGAAGGTCACCGGCAGCCAGCGTCTCGATTTGCTCGGCATCAAAAAGGAAGATCTGCCCAAAGTGTGGGCCGAACTCGGCATGCCTTCCGGCCAAGCCTACACCAAAGGTGTGCGCATGGTGAAGACCTGTGTCGGCACCGAATTTTGCCGATTCGGCACGCAGGACGCCATTTCAGCCGGTATCGAACTGGAGACTCGTCTGGAGAACTTATTCACCCCGCACAAAACAAAAATGGCCGTGGTGGGCTGTCCACGCAATTGCGCCGAGGCTACCGTAAAGGACATTGGCTTGGTGGGCCAGGACGGCAGTTGGCAAGTGGTGGTGGGCGGCGCGGCTGGAAAAGGCGTGCGCAAGGCGGACCTCTTGGTGACCGTTGAAACCACCGCCGAGGCGCTTGAAGCCGCTGAGCTGTTCTTTCAGTACTATCGCGAAACGGCCAGCTATCTGGAGCGGACCTACGACTTCGTCGAGCGGCTCGGCATTGAGAAGGTGCGGCGCGAAACAATCTACGCGACCGCCGAAGTCCGCGGCGGATTGCTCAGCCGCCTGCAGAAAGCCAAAGCCCGGTCCACCGACGCCTGGCTTGAGCGCGATAGCCCACGGCCAACGCAGTTTGTGCAGATCACTCCGATGGAGACCTGGAGTGCGAGCCAATGAACAAGAGTGAGTGGATTCGAATTACGCCCGCCTCCAACATCCCGCCCCGCGAAGGACGGGCCGTGAATCTTGGGGAACTGGAAATTGCAATCTTCAATCTCGGTGACCGCTTCGTGGCCCTGGAGAATCGTTGCCCGCATAAAGGGGGCCCGCTGGCCGACGGCATCGTGTCGAGTCTGGACGGCGTGGTCACGGTGACTTGCCCCCTCCACAATTGGCGCATCTGCACAGACAGCGGCGCAGTCCGCAAGCCCGGCGGCGAGGCAGCGTGCGTCAGAAGTTTCGCCGTCAAAGTGGAGGACGGCATCGTGTCGATAGCCAGAGAGGCGCCCGTGGCGGTGCCGGTGTGAGCCTTGCGAGAATGAAAGAGGATTCAAGTCTTGAATCCCGATTAATCCATGTCTTTTTCCGGTCTTCGTGTCTTATCGCTGGAATCGCGGCGCGCCAAAGAAATGGAAGCGCTGATCACGCGCCATGGCGGCCAGCCGTTTGTAGCGCCGTCAGTGAAAGAGCGGGCCATCGAAGCCAACGAGCCGGTGTTTGCGTGGGCGGCGAGGCTGCTGGCGGGCGAGTTCGACATGACGGTGTTGATGACCGGCACCGGTCTGGCGTACCTGCGCGACGCCATCGTCACCCGTCATCCGCTGGAACAATTTGCCGAAGCGCTGCGCCGGACCACGTTGGTTTCGCGCGGGCCCAAGCCGGTTGTGGTCTTGCACGAACTCGGCTTGAAGGCGCACATCATCGTCCCCGAACCCAATACCTGGCGGGAGATGGCGCCGCTGATTGCCAACCGGTCCGAGCGCCGCATTACGATCCAGGAGTATGGCAAGCCGAACGCGGAATTCGTTGCGGCACTGGAAGCCAACGGCTCCTCGGTGACACCTCTTGCCATCTATCGTTGGGAATTGCCCGACGAGGTTGGGCCGCTTCGCGAAGCGGTGCGGCGCATTGCCGAGCGCGAATGCGATGTCGTGGTTTTTACGACTTCGGTCCAGTTGGTCCACCTCCTGCAGGTGGCCGAAGAACTGGGCCGGGCTCAGGAAGTGATGTCGTCCCTGGAAAGCGATCTTGTCATCGCGTCGGTGGGACCCATCATGGACGCAGCTTTAGCCGAACGGGGTCTGAAGCCTGATATTGTGCCGGCGCATCCGAAGATGGGAATCCTGATGCGCGCGGCCGCCGAGCAATCGGTGGCGGCCCTGGCCCGGAAACGGGAGAGCCGCCAGCAGGGCTCGTAGTCGATACCCCGGCCACGTGGCCGTCAATCAAAAGGGCTCCAGCCGCCCCATCCGCTGAAAACATCGCCCGGTCCCTGTCCGATGGGTAAAAAACAAATCTGAGAAGTTATGTTTCCATGGCTAAGTTCCATTTCTGCGTTTTCTTTTCCGCTTGCGGGCTGATGATGTTTGGACAGACCACTCCGGTTGCCCCCCCCAAGCCCGCCGCCAAGCCCGCCCCCAAACCTATCAAGTGGGGCAAAGTAACCGTATCCGGTAGTCTGCGTACCCGCTTTGAGGGATGGGATTCTTTCCAGGCCGACACCGGCGATGGCTCGTATGGATTCTCGGGCTCCATCGCCCGCCTAAGCTTGTCGCAGAGCCTGGAGAACTGGGATTGGCAAATCGAGATGGCGGCGCCGATCCTGCTCGGCTTGCCCTCGAACGCCGTGGCCGCGGGTACGCAAGGCGCGCTGGGTCTTGGCGCCAACTACTTCACCGCCAACGATCGCAATCGCAACTCGGTGGGCCTGTTCGCCAAGCAGGCTTTTGTGCGCTACAAGCAAGGTCCGCACAGCCTGCGGGTCGGCCGTTTCGAATATATGGATGGTTCGGAAATGACGCCGAAGAACGGCACCCTGGCGGCCATCAAGAACACCCGCATCAACCAGCGGCTGCTTGGCCATTTCGGTTTCACGCACGTAGGTCGAAGCTTTGACGGCGCTCACTACCAATACAACAAGCCCACTGGTAACTTCACGCTGATGACGGCGGTGCCCACCCGGGGAGTCTTTCAAACCGACGGCTGGGGCTGGAACAAGACGGCCTTCGGGTACGCGGCCTACACCAAGCCGTGGGGCAAGGGCGCTCACGCGGGCGAGACGCGGGTGCTTGCCCTCTACTATGACGACTGGCGGAATGGCGTCGTGAAGACCGACAACCGCTCCCTCGTCGCGCGGCGTGCGGACCAGACCGCCGACATCCGCATCGGCACGTTTGGCGGCCATTCGATTCACGCCTTCGATACGAAGAAGGTAACGTACGACCTGATGATCTGGGGCGTGGGCCAGACGGGAAAATGGGGCGTGCTCAAACATCGCGCCCATGCTATCTCTCTCGAAGGGGGCTTTCAACCGAAGGCTTTCAAGAAGCTCAAGCCCTGGTTCCGCGGTGGTTTCTACGACGGCTCCGGCGACGGCAATCCAAACGATTCCACTCATGGGACCTTCTTCCAGGTGTTGCCCACGCCGCGCCCCTTCGCACGCTTTCCGTTCTTCAACATGATGAACCATCGCGACTGGCTGGGCTCCATGGTGCTGCGCCCGCACGCCAAGGTAACCATCTCAACCGAGTTCCACGCGCTGGCGCTCTCCAATCGCAACGATCTTTGGCTGCAGGGCGGCGGCGTTTTTCAGCCGTGGACCTTCGGTTACGCGGGCCGTTCCACCAGCGGCGCCAAATTGCTGGCGAAC
>JAYTKJ010000233.1:0-6403 GCA_043730365.1 Acidobacteriota bacterium
GAAGAGTCCGAGACACAGCAGATGAGGGCGGCCGAAAAGATCTACGCGGATCTATCGGAGCACATCTTTCCGGATTTGGCAGTGGGTCTGCTGCACGGCCGTCTCAAATCCGGCGAGAAGGAAGAGGTGATGGGCCGCTTTCAACGCGGGGAGATACACATCCTGGTGGCCACCACCGTCATCGAAGTCGGCGTGGATATTCCCAACGCCACGGTGATGTTGATTGAGCAGGCCGAACGCTTCGGACTCGCTCAGTTGCATCAGTTGCGCGGGCGCGTTGGCCGTGGCGCGCACCAGAGCTACTGTATCCTCTCTACCGGGAAGCTCACCGAAGCCGGGCAGGAGCGAATCGGCGCCATGGTGGATTCGTGTGACGGCTTTTTTTTGGCCGAGATGGATCTCAAGCTGCGTGGGCCGGGCGAGTTTTTCGGCACGAAGCAATCGGGGCTGCCGGCGTTGCGGATCGCCAATATTGTGCGTGACCGGGAGATTCTGGAGATCGCGCGGAGCGAGGCGTGGGCCCTGGTGGAGAAGCCGCCATCGGCCGAAGATCTGCTCCGCTGCGTGCAGTTCATCCGTGAACATTGGCAGCGGCGATATGGATTGATCGAGGTGGGATGACGCAATGCGAGTGATTGGTGGCGAGTACCGTGGCCGGCCTTTGAAGAGCCCGCCGGGCATGGAAACGCGGCCTACGCCGGACCGGCTGCGCGAATCGCTCTTCAATATTTTGTCGCCTCACATTGTGGACTCCGTCTTCGTCGATGCGTACGCCGGCTGCGGCTCGGTGGGCATCGAAGCGATCAGCCGTGGCGCTCGCAAGGCGGTGTTTATTGAACGCAACCGGGAGAACGTCGCCCTCATTCAGGACAACCTGAGGACGCTGGGCGCGGGCGGGCGGGCGCAGGTGATGCCGGGTGGCGTCAAGACGTACCTGGGCAGCGTGGTGGCCGATATCTACTTCCTTGATCCCCCCTATGAGCGCGTTGAAGAGTACGAGGTGGCGCTACGCCTGCTGGAGTCGCGGACGGGCGCGCTGATCATTGCGCAGCACGCCAGCCGCGAGAAGTTGGCCGATGAGTATGGCGCGCTGCGGCGAACTCGCCTGGTGAAGCAGGGCGACAACAGCCTGAGTTTTTATAGTGCCGCCGAGGTGTAAACTATGTGGCTGTCGAGGTGCCCACCATGTCTACCGTAGCCGAGAGAGCCCATACCGCCCGCATCGCCGCCACTGCCGCCGCCAGTCCACTCGCGGCGCGGCTGATGTCATTGGATGTGTTTCGCGGGCTCACGATGGCATCCATGGTGATGGTCAATAATCAGCGGGCGGGTGCGTACGCGCCGCTCCGCCACGCAGCTTGGGACGGCATCACTTTCACCGATCTGGTGTTCCCGTTCTTCCTCTGGATCGTGGGCGTGGCGTTCACCTTCTCCACCGCGCGCCGGATCGAGAGGGGCGAGGACCGCGGGCAGTTGCTCAAGCACGCCGCCCAGCGCGCGGCCATTATTTTTGGCATCGGATTGCTGCTGAACAGTCTCTCGAACTTTAACCTGGGGACGCTGCGGATACCCGGCGTCTTGCAGCGCATAGCCATCTGCTATTTAGCCGCCACGGTGATCTTTCTCTACACCGAACTACGCGGGCGGATCATGTGGACGGTGGGCCTGATGCTGGCCTACTTTGTGCTGATGCATCCTGGCGGTTATCAGATTGACTCGAACCTGTCGGACCGCCTGGACCGCTTCTTCCTCAGCGGTCATCTCTACACGCCCACGCGCGATCCGGAGGGGACGGTCTCGACGCTCACCGCCATCGCCACGGTGCTCTTTGGCATTCTGACCGGCCACTTGCTGCGCGCCAAAATCACCAACATGGCGCGGCTGATGTGGATGCTGGGTGGCGGCCTTGCGCTGTTGCTGAGCGGCTTGGCGCTCGATCCATTCCAGCCCATCAACAAGAACCTGTGGACCGTGCCCTACACGCTATTTACGGCCGGGTTGGCCTCGATTGTTTTCGGCCTGACGTACTGGGTGTGTGACGTGAGAAAGTTGACAGGCCGCTGGTCAAAGCCCTTCGTGATTCTGGGTATGAACGCTATGGCGGTGTACATCTTTCATGGATTGCTGGCCCGGCTGTTCTCGATCACAGGCCTGCGGACCAGCGTCTACGATGCCTTGGCGCGCGTCCTTGATACACCCAGCGCCGCGCTGAGTTACTCGCTGGTACACGTGGCGGCCAGTCTCGCGTTCGCATGGCTGCTCTACCGCCAACGCTGGTTCCTGAAGTTCTAGCTCAGAGGTTGATGTCGCGAGTGTCTTCAAACACCGCCGGATCGAGCGGAATGCCCATGATCCGGAAGCGATCGAGGACCTTGGGCAAATTGCCGGTACCGCGGAATCGGCCCTGCACTTTGCCGGCATCGGTGATGCCCATACGGTCAAAGGTGAAGATCTCCTGAATCTTGACGTTGTCATCTTCGACGCCCAGAACTTCAGCGATGCTGATGATTTTGCGGCTGCCGTCCTGCAGGCGGGTGACCTGCACGACAAGCTTGATCGCGCTGGCCAATTGTTGGACCACTACGCGCGTGGGCAGTTCAAGATCCGCCATCAGCACCATGGCCTGAAGGCGGGAGAAGGCGTCCTTGGGCGAGTTGGCGTGGATGGTGCTCATTGAGCCTTCCACCCCGGTGTTCATGGCCTGCAGCATGTCCAGCGCTTCCGAGCCGCGGCACTCACCGATGATGATGCGGTCTGGCCGCATACGCAGCGCCGTGCGCACCAGTTGGCGCTGATTGATGCCGCCCTGCTTGTTGAGATTGGGCGGGCGCGTTTCGAACTTGATCACGTGGCGCTGCTGCAGTTGCAGTTCGGCGGTGTCCTCAATCGTGATGACGCGCTCTTCTTCGGGGATGAAGCGCGAGAGCGCGTTCAAGGTGGTGGTCTTACCGGAACCGGTGCCGCCCGAGACCAGCACTGTCGCCTTGGACTGCACGGCGGCCGACAGGAACTTGAGCATGCCCGGCATCACCGTGTTGTTGGCGATCATCTCCTCGGACGTGATGACGTGGCGGCCAAAGCGGCGAATCGAGAGGGCGGGGCCGTCCAGCGAGAGCGGCGAGATGATGGCGTTCACGCGCGAGCCGTCCAGGAGCCGCGCGTCCACGATCGGGTTGGCTTCGTCCACGCGGCGGCCCACCAGCGAGACAATCTTCTCGATGATGTGAAGCAGGTGCGCATTGTCCTTGAAGCGCACCGGAGTGAGGGAGAGCTTGCCCATGCGCTCGACGTAGACCTTGTTGAAGCCGTTGACGAGGATGTCGGAGATGGTGGGCTCTTTGAGGAGCGGCTCCAGTGGGCCAAGGCCGAGCACTTCGTCCATGACTTCTTCGACGATGCGGTTCTGCTCGGCGGTGGTCATGGGCAGCCGCTCTTCGTCTAGAAGCCGTTCGACGACGCGGCTGATCTCGGCGCGCACGCGATCCTTGGGTATGTTGGCAACCTGCTCGAGGTTGATGACGCCGATCAGCTTACGGTGGATCTCTGACTTGAGCTCGAAGTAGCGGTCTGCCCCACGCGGCGCGGCATGCGCGGCCGTTGCGGCAGGCGTGGCAGTGGTTGGCGCGGGCCGGCCAGTTGGGCGGGCGGGGGGCCGCGGTGGCGGACTGCGCCGGGGCGGTGGTCTAAAGTTGCTGCCCAAGAAAGAGGTCTCCCAGAGTTATATTCTAACTACCGGTGAGACGACGCGACTTCTTCATCTCTGGGGCCGCCGGCGCGGCCATATCGATGTCTAACCCCGCCGGGGCCGCCGAGACTCGGAGGCCCAACGTCTTGCTCCTGCTGGGTCACCATGCGCCGGGCCTAGCGAGCGAAGGCACCACCTTCACGCGCTGCTACGCTACCAGACCCTCGCATGCCTTTTCGCTGGCTTCGCTCATCACCGGCAAGTATCCGCACGCTTGCGGCGTAAGGCGCGAGGGGCAGACTGTAGCGCCGGACCAGCCGTCAATTTTTCGGCAATTGACGGCGGCGGGATATGCGACTGCGACCGGGTCCCAGCCGTTCTTCCTGCTGGACGAAAGCCAGGATGGGCGAGTTCTTGAGCTTCTCGACGACGAGCTTGGCGTGGCGCAACATACGCTGGTTGTCTCGACCGCCACCCGTGGCGCGGAAGCCGATTCGCCCGCTGAGACTTCGGTGCGCGTGCCACTGGTGATCCGCTTTCCTGGCCGATTCCGGCGCGGGGTCAAGGATGACTTACTGCTATCTAACGCGGACCTAATGCCGTCGCTGCTCGCGCTGTGCGGGGCCGAGATCCCTGACGGCGTCCAAGGCCGCAACCTTGCTGAGACAATGCGAACGGGCGAGGGCGAACGGCCGGAGTCAGTTTACTCGTACGGACAGCTTGGCGAGACCGGCGAATGGCGGATGATCGTGCGAGGTCTGGACAAGCTGGTGGTTAACTCGAAGATGGAGACGACCCATCTGTATAACCTTGGTCAGGATCCGAGCGAGGAACGCAATCTGGCTACCGAGATCGGGGCGGGGCGACTACGTGATGAGCTCAAGGCCCACCTGCGGGGCTGGATGAAGAAACTGGGGGACGGGGTGGATCCGTCTTCGGGCCTCAAAGTCCGTTAGCCGTTACCGCGTCACCCAGACGGGTGAGGACCAAGCTATCTGGTCATCTACCTGAATCACCCGCACATAGAAGTAAGACTCCTTCGTGACCGGCTGCGTGTCCTTGAAGCGGAAACTTACTTCCTGCGCCATGGGCTGACGGGTGTGGATGAACTTGTTGTCGCGGACGATGTCGACCTGCCGAATTGGTTTGGTTCCCTTGACGTTGATGACCAGCACGGGCGCCGCCGTAGATTTGATCGCCTCGCCTTGCAGATACTGCTTGCCGCCGGATTCGGCGCGATAGTCAAGCACGATGTTGTCAGTGGCGCCGTAGGAATGGCGCAGCTTCATGGCATCGATCAGGCCTTGACGGGTGAATTCGCTGGCGATCGTGCAGGCGTAGGAAATGTGGGTGGATAAGTGATCGGAGGAAGCTTGGACACCCAACTTATAGCCCTTGGCCCAGGCATTCCACAAATAGCCCAATGGACGGAAGCCGCCCGGGGCAGACGCCGGATTGGCGGCGTACGCGGCTTTCGGCGCGCCCTCATACTCGGCTGACACGCGATCGCCCTGGTAGATTTCAACCAACGGTTCTACGGCCGGATCGTTGTCGCGCCAATCGGTGCCCATGCTCGAAGCCGAGGTATGAGAGATGGCGATGCCGCCGTACTGCCGCAGATACTCATATAGCTTGGCTGCGCCCACCTGACCTTTTTGCTCATCGGCAGGAATGGGCAGCGTGGGAGTTCCACGTTTGGAGAAGAGTATGTTGCGGTGGCCGTTCGGATACGCCACTCCTCGCTCATAGCCGTACATGGGAACGAATGTTCCGGGTAGGGTGAACAGATTCGCCATTTGCTGGAGCGTGAAGTTGATGTACTCTTCGTCAGGGCCCCCGGCGCCGTTGTGATCGCTGACCAGGAGATAGTCCAGCGAGGCGGCGTCGATGGCGTAGCGATAGGCGTCGAGGAGAGAACCGTCGTTGTTGCCATCCATGGAGAACTCGGTGTGGCGATGGGTGTCACCCCGATAGATCTTGTAAGTCTTGCCATCGAGCGCCCAGGCTTCATTTCGGATGCGAGCTAACTCTTCAGTCTCTTTGGCATGAATCACCGGCGCGTTGACGTTCTCCGGCTGACGGGCCACCAGTTGCGGCGCTGCTCCGGAACGAGCGGGCAGGGGGATCTGCGTGGCGCTCACTTGAGCCTTGCGATAGAGGAACTGCTCGAAGTCGCGACCGTCGGTAGGATAGGCGGCGTACAGCGTGCCGGGCGCGCCCGATGCGAAGCCCGCCCGCATGTCCTGACGACCGGCGGAGAAAGGCATGGCGACAGGTGGCGACCATTGCCCGCCCTCATACGCCGTGCCGTAAACTTCCCAGGCGGCGCGGTGGGCGGGCGTGTCTAGAGGCATGTTCCGCATGCGGAGGGTCCGATGACGGAAGAAAAGCCACATCCGGCCCGAGCCATCGGAGGCGAGCGACGGGAGGTCATTGTGGTCGCGAAGACCTTCCGGCAGGGACGCCGTAATTAAACCAGCCGGCTGTTTCCAGACGCCGCCATCGAGCACGGCGGTATTGAGCCAGCGGTCCAAATAGAGTGGCGAACCATCCATCTTCACGAGGAAGCCGGTGTCCTTGCCCCACTCGTAGCCGGCCTCATTCCAGGCGACCCAAACGCGGTTCGCCTCATCACAGGCGACAGAAGGATAGGCTTCGAATTTGCGCGTGGCGGCGACGTCCAGGGGCTCTCCCCATTGGCCGTTCTCGAAGCGCTGG
>JAYTKJ010000234.1:0-15415 GCA_043730365.1 Acidobacteriota bacterium
AAAGCTTCCGGCATTGCCGCCGCGCAGGGCTTCTACGCCTTTACCCCGGTGGCGGCAGACCTGAATGGCGATGGCTGGGTGGACATCTACTTTGCCAGCGACTCCACGCCCAGCATGCTGTTCCGCAACGAGAAGAACGGCCGCTTCCGGGAGATCGGCACCGAGACCGGCGTCGCCTTCAACGAGCACGGCTTTGAGCAGGGCGGCATGGGCGTGGGCGTGGGCGACTATAATCGCGACGGCTTGCTCGACATCCTCAAGACCAACTTCGCCGGGGACCATCCCAACCTCTATCGCAACACCGGTGGCGGCATCTTTGAAGACGCGGTGCTCTCGGCCGGCCTCGCCGTGAACCCACAATACGTCGGCTGGGGCGTGGCGCTGGTGGACCTCGATAACGATGGGTGGCAGGATATTTTTCAGGTGAACGGCCATGTCTATCCGGAGCTCGATCGCGCGGGCCGCAACGAAACGTATAGCCAGCCGCGGCTGGTGTATCGCAACCTGGGCGACGGCCGGTTTGAAGACGTCAGCGCGATGGCCGGCCCAGGCATTGCCGCGAGACACTCCAGCCGCGGCGCCGCTTTTGCGGACTTCGACAACGACGGCGATATTGACGTCGCGGTCATGAACATGGGCGAAGCGCCGTCACTGCTGCGGAACACGATGTCCGGTGGAGGCGCGCACTGGATCAAAGTTGCGCTCGAAGGCGTGCGCTCCAACCGCTCGGCCATCGGCGCCGTCGTGACCGTCGAAGCCGGCGGGGCCAGGCAAACACTGCCGGTGCTTGGCCAGTCCAGCTTTCTGTCGCAGAGTGACCGGCGGCTCCATTTCGGCTTGGGGCCCGCTGCGCGCGTGGACCAGATCCACGTCCGCTGGCCAGCGGGCGATATCGAGACGTTTCCCGGCTGAGCAGCCGGCGTCACGCTTCAACTAAAGGAAGGCGGCGGCCGGAAATGACGTGGCTGCTCCTGGCGGCGCTCTTCCTCCCGCCGCCTCAAGCCGGGCCGCTCGCCGAACAAGCGCTGGCCGCCGCGCAACAAGGGGATGGGGCCTCGGCTGCGCGCCTTTGGCAACAGGCGCTGGCTCAGGATCCCAAGCACTACCCGTCCCTTTTCAATTACGGCATGTTCCTGCATCGCGGCGGGCAGTTGCAAGAGGCAGCGGGCCTGCTTGATCGCGCGGCGGTTGTGCAACCGGGATATCAGGTGCATCTGATCCGAGGCATGAACTATCAACAGCTCGAGCGGCTTGAAGAAGCGATCCGGGCCTGGAAATCGGCGCTGGCCCTTCAACCTCGGAATCTCAAACTGATGCAGGTGCTCAGTGTGGAATACAGCCGGGGCCGCTACTTTCACGAGGCCGCGGCGATCGCTCGCGAGGCGCTGAAGATTGCGCCTGGAGAGGAGAATTTGTATCTCCTGGCGATCAAGGCCGACCAGGACGCCGGTGACCTCACGGCGGCCGCGACACTGGCGGCCGAGGCGGCCCAACGCTTCCCTCAATCGGCCCGGGCACAGTTCGAGCAGGGATTCTATCTGCAGAAACGAGGCAGCACTGCCGACGCCATGAAGCATCTGCAACTTGCCATGGAACTCGATCCCCGGTATGAAGAGCCCTTCTTCTTTTATGGAGATTTGCTGGTGAAGCAGTCACAGTGGGAGGCAGCCGTCAAGCCGCTCCGCAAGTCGCTGGAGATCCGCCCCGAATACTCACCGGCTCGCGTCGCGCTGGCCCGCGCCCTCATGAACCTGGCGCAACTCCCCGAGGCCGCTGCCGAACTCGAGCGAGCGGCCAAGCTCGATCCCAAAAACGCCCAACCGTGGGTGATGCTATCGCAGCTCTATTTCCGCATGGGCCAGGAGGATCGTGCGCAAATGGCCAAAGAGACCTCGCTTCGCCTCCGCCGCGAGAATCCGGGGGTGCTGGAAGCCGCGCAGGCCCGGCCGTTTCCTGACCGCTAGTCTCGCCCAACCGCTGGCGCTCGGCTCTTACTCCGACTAGAATTCTATGGAAGAGGCCAATCTTATATGAAACATTCTTGCTTCGGGATCGCAGTCATCGCCCTGATAGCCGCGGGATTGCCGGTCTTCGCGCAAAACACCACCGGGTCGATCGTTGGCGTCGTGCGAGACCCGTCATCGGCGGTCGTAACCGGTGCCCGCGTCACGGTTCGCAATGAAGAAACCGGGCTCGCGCGTTCTACCGAATCCAACGAAGAGGGACTCTACCGTGTGCCGTTCCTCCCGGGCGGCGCCTACTCGGTGCGAGTGGAAAAGGCCGGCTTCAAGGCGCAACGGCAGACGGGCATCCGCATTGAAATTCTCCAAGTGCGCGCGGTTGACTTCGCGCTGGAGCTTGGCCAAGTCAGCGAAACAGTCACCGTGGAAACCCGCGCGCCGTTGCTCGAAACCGAAACCTCGTCGTCCGGAGAAGTGATCAAAGGTGAGCAGGTGGTGAGCCTTCCGTTGAGCGCCCGCCAGTTCCTGCAGCTTGCTTTTCTGACGCCGATGGCCACGCCGGCCACCAATGACTTCCGCTCCACCGAAGTGAACCGCGAGTCTCCGATGCCTGCCGCCGGTGGCCAGCGCCCTGAGCAGAACAACTATCAGATCGACGGCGTCGACAATCGCGAGTCCGGCCGCAACAGTTTCGCCGTGGGCGCCAGCGTGGAAGCGATCGGTGAGTTCCGCGTGCAGACCGGTCTGGCGCCTGCCGAGTTCGGACGCGGGGGCGGTGTCATCATCAACGTCGCTACCAAGACCGGCACCAACAGGTTTCACGGCTCGCTCTACGAGTTCCTTCGCAACGACAAGTTCGATTCGCGCCCCTTCTTCGCCAATCGGGTCAGCCCGCTCAAGCGCAATCAATTTGGCGGCGCGCTCGGCGGCCCCATCAAGAGAGACAAGCTTTTCTTCTTCGGCAACTACGAAGGATTCCGCGAAGCCTCTACCGGCAACCCGCCCGTGGGCCGCGTCATGACTCCGGACGAACGCAACGGCGTCTTCGCCACCGCGATTGTGGACCCGCTCGCCGGCCGCACGCCCTTCCCGGGCAACACGGTGCCGCGCCCGCGCATCGATCCGATTTCGGCGCGCATTCTTGACCTCGTGCCGCAACAGAACAACCCCAGTGACCTGCAGCGCAACTTCATCTTCAACGGCATTCCCTCCGGCCGCTTGAACCGCGACTACGCCATAGGCCGTGCCGACTACAACCTCGGCCCCAACGACACGCTGTTCGGCCGCTACCTCTACAACGAGGAAACGCAGCGCACACCGCCCGCACTCCCCGCGCCAGCCAATTCAGGTGGCCGCGACTTCGTCCTGCGCGCGCAATCGGCTTCGGTGAACTGGAACAAGGTCCTGAAACCTACGCTGATCAACTCGCTCAACATCGGCTTCACGCGGTACCGCAACCGCCTCGGCACCTTGAACTCATTTGTGAAAGACTTCATCACGCCGTTTGGCATTACCAACACGCTCTCGGCCGTCGATCCGCTGTTCTGGGCTGCGCCGAGCGTCTCGGTGCCCGGCTTCCTGTTCCCCTCCGAGATCACCCCGAACTACCGGACCATGAACAACTATCAGATTCAGGAAAATCTGCTGTGGAGCCGCGGCGCGCACACGATCAAGATGGGGGCCGATCTGCGCCAGATTCGCACGTTCATGTTCTTCACCGGAGGCAACGGCGCCACCTCGTTTGCCAACGCCTACACGGGCAACAACATTGCCGACTATCTGCTCGGGTTTGCGTCGCAGGCCAACAAAACCGCGCGCGCCACGCAATGGAATTCCAAAGTCAACTACGGTGGCCTCTTCATTCAGGACGATTGGAAAGTCACCTCCAAGCTCACCTTGAACATCGGCCTCCGCTATGAAATGGAGTCCGCCCTCAAGCAGATTGACAACGCCGGCCTGGGTTGGCACGTTCGCGAAAGCACGATGCTGGTGTCGAAGTCTGCCACGAACAAGGCCGCGATCGAGGACTTCTACCGCACAATCCGGCCCGAGATTGCCGTCCGCTTCGTAGACCAGGTGAGCCCCTACGACACCGACAAGAACAACCTGCAGCCCCGCTTCGGCTTCGCCTACGCGCTTCGGCAGAAGACCGTGCTCCGCGGCGGCTACGGCATCTACTATGATTCGCCGCAGGTCCAATCGCTCGCCTCGACTAACGATTTCGCGCCCAACACGCTTCGCCCCATCTGGACCGCCAATCCCACCACGCCTGACATCGGCTACAACCCCGAGGGGCGCACGAGTTCTGAAGCGGCACTGCGCACCGCCCCGCTCACCATCTTTCCTTTCATCTCGCGCAAGTTCCCCTACGCCAAGATTCAGCAGTTCAACCTCAACGTCCAACATCAGGTGGGCAACACCTTCGTCGTGGAGGCCATGTACCAGGCGGCCATCGGAGTGAACCTGCTGGGCTTTGACAACATCAACTTCCGGGCGCCCGGGCCTGGCAACGTCCAGCAGCAACTGCCGTGGCCCTATTTCGCGCGCATCCAGAATGAAGATATGTGGGGCCAATCGAATTTCCACGGCTTCGGCATGAAACTCGAGCAGCGCCAGGTGCACGGCTTCTCATACCTGCTTGCCTATACGTGGTCGAAGGCAATCGACAACGCTTCCACCTTCAACGCCGGTCCGCAGTGGACGGACCCGTTCAATCGCGGGACCGCGCGCGGGCCGTCTGACTTCAATGCGCCCCACCGCTTCTCGGCCGCCTACGAGTTCCATTTGCCCTTCCTCAAGTCCAACCGCCTCCTGGGCGGCTGGGGTGTGCGCGGTCTCACCTTCTTCCAGACCGGACTGCCGCAGAACGCCACGATGAATCTGGCGCGCACCGGCATTTGCGCCACAGCCTGCTCGGCCCGTCCGGATCGCGTCGGCGATGGCAATATCGAAAAAGGGACGCGCACGTTACAACGCTTCTATGATGTTGGCGCTTTCCGTCTGATCGCCAACGGTGGCGTTGACCGGCGCGTCGGCAACGCGGGACGCAACATCCTGACTAGCGCCGGCGTGAACAATTTCGATCTGCAGGTGTTCAAAGGCTTTCGCATACGCGAGGGCCACAACCTCGAGTTCCGCTGGGAGAGCTTCAACGCCTTCAATCACACGCAGTGGGGTCCGGCGGGAACCAACCTCGAAGCACCGGCTCAATTCGGCGTCATCACCGGCACACGCGCGCCGCGCATTATGCAGTTCGTGTTGCGCTATTCCTTCTAGTTCTAGCCCTAGCGGGTTTCTCCGCGTCTCTGTGCCTCTGCGGTTAAAGCAGCCACGTACGACTTTGATGGAGGCATCGTTCAACGCTGAGGCGCGGAGACGCGGAGACAGGCCCTCGCAGGAGGAGATGCATAGGCTCCGGAGGCGACGGGCGAAACGAGCGCTGCTCACATCGGTGCCTGGACTCTCGTAATTTTGTAACACACTAGTACTAGCGCGATCGGCTAGACTGCCTCTGTCAAATCGGAATCGATCCAGGACGTTGACCGCAATAAAGCTTGGCTCAGGTTGACGCCCGCCCGGCGGATGCCCATGAGCGAGCTCTTGGAAAGATCGGCCCACACGCTTGCGCTCGTGTACCCTCTCCTAACGTCTGTTACCGCCTTCAAGGTGCAGCGCGTGGAAGGCTAGAGGCCGTTAGAAGTTCACGCCCGCCATAACGTATACTTACTATCGACCAATGAAAGGGCACCAAAACGACATGCGGCAACTTGCACTACTATTGGCGTTCGCGGGCGTTGCTCTCGGTCAGACCGGCCAGTTTACCGGACAAGTATCGGACCCCGCGGGCTCATCGGTCCCAGGCGCGAAGGTGACCGTGACGAACATCGACACGGGAATCAAGCGCGAGGCGGCTACCAACGAGCAAGGCTACTATACCTTCCCCCTGCTCAATCCCGGCACCTACGAACTCAACGTCCAAAAGACGGGATTCAAAGCGGTGACGCGTTCCAAAATCAAACTCGACGTAGCCCAGGTCGCCCGCATCGATCTGACGCTCCCGCTCGGCGACATGAAGGATAGTGTCACGGTCAGCTCCGATGCGCCGATACTATCGAGCGAAAGCGCCACCGTCGGCCAGGTGATCGGCAGCAAGAAAATCCTCGATCTGCCGCTCAACGGGCGCGACTTTACCCAGTTGGCGACCCTGGTGCCGGGGGCCATCAGCCGCGGCATCAACTCCTCTCTGGAGGCGCCCGCCATCAGTGTCAACGGCTCGCGCAACAGCAAGACCGTCTTCATGGTGGATGGCGGCAGCGTCACCAGCCAATACTTCGACGTGGCCTCGGTGGTGCCCTCGGTGGACGCAATTCAGGAGTTCAGCGTGCAGTCAAACGCCTTCGCGGCGGAGAACGGGCAAGGCACGGCGATCATTTCGGCGTCGCTGCGTTCGGGTACCAATCAGGTACATGGGTCGGGTTACGAGTTCGTGCGAAACCAACTGATGGATGCGCGCAACTTCTTCAACACCACCGGCGTCCGGCCTCCGGTGAAACAAAATCAGTTCGGCTTCACGCTGGGGGGGCCGGTTTACATTCCCAAGATCTACAACGGCAAAGACCGCACGTTCCTCTTCGGCGATTTTGAAGGCACTCGCATCCGGCGGGCCTTGACCTTCAACAACCCCGTCCCTTCGGCAGCCATGCGCCGCGGCGACTTTTCCGAACTGGGGCCGGCGCTCATCGATCCGTCCACGATCCGGGCCGATCCGGACCGCCCCGGCCAAACCCTGCGAGAGGCGTTTCCCGGCAAGACAATCCCGGCCAGCCGGCTGGCCAAAGAATCGGTCTACTACTTGCCGTTCTATCCCACCGCCAACACGCCTGGCGGCACCTTCAATTTCGCCCCCAGCCGGCGCAACCGGACCGACAAGTTCGACATCCGCGCCGATCATCGTTTTTCCGCAGCCGATTCTCTCTCCAGTTCCTACTCCTTCAATCAGGCGGAAACCTACGGGCCGGGGAGTCTCGAAGCCAATGGGGGCGTGACGCTGAGCGTACGGAAGCAGCGTTGGGGCATGGCGGAGACTCACCTTTTCAGTCCCGCCGTGATCAACGAGTTCCGGCTCAACTATGTGCGAACGCGATTCTTCAACGCGCCGCAGGGTCTCGGCACCAATCACACGGTGCTTTCCGGAATCGGCGGATTCGTCGAACAAAGTAGCGATTTTCCGGGGTTCCCGGGCCTGGGCTTTACCGGCTATCTTGGTTTCAACCCGAACGCCTTCAGTCCCATCAAGTTCCGCGACAACAAGTATGAGATCGACGACAATCTAACCTGGATCCGGGGCAAGCATTCTTTGAAGGCTGGAGTTCTCTTGCGCCGCTACGAAACCAGCACCACTAACGCCGCGCGCAGCCGGGGCGACTTCACGTTCAACGGCTCTTACTCAGGCAACTCGTTCGCCGACTTTCTGCTGAGCGTCCCCTTCCAGGGCCGCCGCACCTTCCCCCGCAACGCTTTCGGCATCAAGCCGATGTCGAATGAACACTTCTACTTTCAAGACGACTGGAAGCTGACCCCGCGCCTGACCTTGAACCTCGGACTGCGCTACGAACTGAACCATCCACCCACGGTTCTGCACAACCAGATGGCTTCGGCCGACCCGGTTCTCCGGCAGATTGTGGTGGCCAGCGACAACCAGGGCAACATCAATTACAACGGACAGCAAATCGGCCGGTTCCTCTATCCCCTGTTCGCCGACGTGATCGTGCCTTCGTCGAAAGTGGGCCTCGGTCCAACGTTGCGCCAGTTGGACAAGAACAACTTCGCGCCCCGCGGCGGCCTGGCCTGGCGCATGAACAGCGACTTTGTGCTGCGGCTGGGCTACGGCATCTTCTACGGCTTCATTCAGGGAAACCGTTCGGAGAGCACCGGCATCGTAAACGCCCCCTTCCTCGCCGACGAACTGTCAAACCTCAACACCAGCCCCACTCCCACCAAGACGCTGGCCAACATGTTCTCGCCGGTCTCGCAAGGCTTGAATCTGGTGCCGCTGAACTTCTTCCAGATCGAAACGAACATGCGCGATCCTTACTTCCAGCAATGGAATATCGCGCTGCAGAAAGTAGTGGCTAAGGTGGTTTCCCTTGAGGGGGCCTACGTCGCCAGCAAGGGGTCGAAGATCGAGTTTTCGCGGCCCGTCAATGTGCCGGCACCGGGCCCGGGGACGATTCAGAATCGCCGCCTGTGGACTCGCTTCGCCTCGGGCACCTACGTCGAAAACGGCGGGTACTCGAGTTACAACGCGTTTCAGGGCAAGGTGGAAATCCGCTCCTGGCGCGGATTCTCTGTGCTCAGCTCCTATGCTTTCGCAAAGTCAATGGACAATCTCAGTGGCGACAACCAGGGCTTCTCATCGCAGGACCCGCTAAACAATAACGGCGAGAAGGGTGTCTCCGACTACGACGTGAAGCATCGCTTCGTCACCAGCGGCAACTACGTTCTGCCCTTCGGCAAGAATCGCACCGATCTATTGTCGAGGGTGCTGCAAAGCTGGGAACTGGGAAGCATCGTCGTATTGCAGTCAGGACTTCCGTTCACGCCCGGAATCGGCACCGATCCGGCCAACACCGGCACCAGCCTGCGCCCGGACCGCATCGGCGCTGGTAAACTGGGCGGCGGCCGCACCCTGTTCCGCGACTTCGATGCCTCGGCTTTTCAACTGCCCACCGGATTCCGCTTCGGCAACAGTGGCCGGAACATTCTCTATGCCCGCGCGTTCCGCAACTGGGACCTCATCGTTGTGCGCAACTTCCCGTTGAAGGAACGCCTGCGGCTCCAGTTCCGCGCCGAGTTCTTCAACCTCACCAACACCCCTGCCTTTGGGGGACCGGTCACCAACATTCAGGCCGCCGCGGTGGGACGCGTCCTGTCCGCAGGCGAACCGCGCGACATCCAACTGGCGCTGAAGTTGAGCTTCTGACGCATCATGCGTTGTAGGCATTTGCGCCACCGCTTGCTCGGCGCGTCGGCAACGCGGGCCGCTCTAACCAGCGCCAAAGCCCACTGCCACTCAAGGAACGGCTAAACTAAAAGTACTTGTTCAGGGCGGTATGTCCTTCAGCCAGGCTCGATCGGGGGAGCTTCCGGCTGGGCAGGCGCTCAATTGTCTATCGATACGAGGTTAGAAAAACATGCTTAACAAGCTCCATGTCGCGCTGCTGACGCTCGCGCTTACGTCCGGGACCGCGTCGCTCTACGCCCAGGCCACCGCGCAGTTAGGGGGTGTCGTCACCGATAATACCGGCGCTGTAGTGCCGGGCGTCGACATCATCGTCACCTCGCTCGCCACCGGCGTCGAACGCAGGTCCACCACTACGGATCAGGGCAGCTACACCGTCCCATTTCTGGCGCCCGGCGAATACCGTATCAGTGCGCAGAAACAAGGCTTCCAAAAAACAAACCGGGACAACGTCCGCCTCGAGGTCAACCAAGCGGCCCGCCTGGACTTCACGCTCGCCGTCGGTTCGGTCAGCGAAACAGTCGAAGTAAGGGGTTCAGTGCCGCTGATTGAATCTGAGTCGTCCGCTATCGGACAGGTGGTGGAAAAGAAAGCCATCGAAGATCTCCCGCTCAACGGCCGCAACTTCGTGCAACTGGCCACCCTTGGACCTGGCGTGGTAGGTGTTGGCTTCGGCGCCAAGGGCGCGATCATGAGCGGCACCCGTCCCGACGATCTCCGTCCGGGTTCGGAGCTCTACGCCAATGGCAATCGTGAGGGCTCAAACAACTTCCTGATCGACGGCACCGACAACAACGAACGCCTGACGCTGGCCATCACGCTGCGCCCCTCGGTGGAGTCCGTCCAGGAGTTCAAGATTCAAACCAACATGTTTGCCGCGGACCAGGGCCGCAACGCCGGCGCCACTATCAACGTACTCACCAAGTCCGGTTCAAACCAATGGCACGGCTCCTTGTATGACTTCCTGCGCAACGACAAGCTGGACGCCAAGAACTACTTCGTCCCGTCCACCACCGTCAAACCGCCCTTCCGCCAGAACCAGTTCGGCGGAAGCCTAGGCGGCAAGATCATCCCGGACAAGCTATTCTTCTTCGCCAACTACGAAGGCTTCCGCCGCAGCCAAGCCCGCACGCTCCTGAACACGGTGCCCACGCAGGAAATGCGAACCGGCAACTTCACCAACGTGCGCGATATCTTCGACCCCGCCACCATCGTGGCCGCGCCGGGTACCGCCAGCGGCTTTGCTCGCACGGCTTTCCCCGATCGTCAGGTTCCGGCCAGCCGCTTCGATCCGCTGACGGCCCGCATGATGCAGGCTTATCCTCTGCCGCAAACCGGGGCACTCACCAACAACTACACGGCGGTGCTGAAGGAAAAGCAGAAGTGGGATCAGGCCGATGGACGCGTGGACTGGAACTGGAATGAGAAGAACACCGTCTTCGGCCGCTACTCGCAGCAGAACACTGTGACCAGCCGCCCCTCCACGTTCCCCAACTCTCGAGTCCCCGGCTTTGACCAGCCCCTGGGCTTGGGCAACGAAGATACGTTTGCCGGCAATTCGACGTTGCACTCGTTCCACTCCGTGGCCAGTTGGATCCGCACCATCACGCCCACCTTCATCATGGAAGCCAAGATGGGCTACATCCGCTTCAACCTCGTTTTCCTGCAGGAAGGCGCAACGGCCGGAGCGCAGCTGGGCGAGAAGCTCGGGTTCAAGGGATCAAACCAGGGTCCGCAATCTGACGGCGTGCCGATCATCTCGCCCGGCGGCTACTTCGGCATCGGCCAAACGCGTTCGCTGCCGATCTACCGTATCAACAATACGTTCCATCCGCGGGTCGACTTCACCAAGCTGAACGGCCCGCACTCGTTCAAGTTCGGAACCGATCTACGCCGCCGGCAGATCACCCAGTACCAGACCAACCGTGGCAACGGACGCTACAACTTCGGGCGCACCTTCACGGACAATCCCAACTCCACGGCCAACACCGGCGAAACCATGGCCGCTTTCCTGCTGGGCACGCCGAGCACGATTGAGCAGGACTTCACGCTCGTGTTTCCGGGTTTCCGCCTCACCGAATTCAGCTACTACTTCCAGGATGACTGGAAAGTGAGCAGCCGGCTGACACTCAATCTCGGCCTGCGCTATGAGTACGACACGCCGGTGACCGAAGTCGCCAACCGGCAGACCAACTTTGACGTCACCACCGGCAAACTTCTCATCGCCGGATTCAATACCGACGCCGCAGCGGGTGTGAAACCGGATCGCAACAACTTCCCCCCGCGCCTCGGTTTCGCCTATCGGGTGCGCACTGGTACCATCCTGCGCGGCGGTGTGGGCATGTTCTACAATCCAGCCGGCAGCGAGAACGTCTATATCCGGCGTCATCGCCAGCTGCCATTTGGCCCGATCAACATCGAGAGCATCAACCAATATGACGCCAACCCGCGCCGTGTCCGGGACGGTCTGCGCCCGATTCCGAACCTGCAGTTTGAAACCGTGGCCAACAATCCGGAAGGCGGCATGCTCGCGGTGATTCCGAATTTTCGGTCGGGCTACACGCCACAGTACAACCTCCAGCTCCAGCGGCAGCTGCCCAAGGAATTGGTGGCCAAGCTCGGCTTCGTCGGCAACGTCGGCCGGCGCCTCGACACCACCTACGAGTTCAACCAGCCCGTCCCTGGACCCGGCGCTCCAGATCCGCGCCGGCCGCTCTTCCGCTTGGCGCCTAAGGTTCCGAGCGTGACCTACATGGTTTCGGACGGCTTGTCGAACTACACCTCGCTCCAGGCCTCGCTTGAGCGGCGCTTTGCCAATGGAGTGGGCTTCCTCACCGCCTACACGTGGTCCCTTCGATCGATACCGTGGCCAACGCCTTCGGCGGCGCCGACAACGGCCCATTCTCGCAGGACATCCGCTGCCGCCACGATTGCGAGCGCTCCGGCAGCGGCTTTGACCTCCGCCATCGCTTCACGCACAGCATGAACTACTCGCTGCCGTTCGGCGCGGGCCGGAAGATGCAGTTCGGTTCCAAGGCCGCCGATTTTGTCCTGGGCGGCTGGGACACCAACACGATCCTGACTCTGCAAACCGGCCTGCCGTTCACGCCGGTCCTGAACACGTCGGTCTCTAATTCCGGCGGGAGCCGTCCCGATCGCCTCGCCAAAGGCACGCTCGACAACCCCGATCCCTTCAAGTGGTTCGATACGTCGTTCAACACCGCTGGCGCGGCCTGGGGCATCCCCCAACAATTCACCTTCGGCAACAGCGCGCGCAATGCCCTCTACGGGCCCGGCCGCGTCAATCTGGACTGGTCCGTGTTCAAGAATTTCTCGATCAAGGAAGGCATGAAGGTCCAGTTCCGCACCGAGATGTTCAACTTGTTCAACACACCGCAGTTCGATCTGCCCAATACGGCGATCGGCAATCCGGCCGCCGGGCGCATCACGGCGACCATCGGCAACAATCGCCAAGTGCAGATGGCCCTGCGCTTTTCGTTCTAGTGTCGTGTCGCGCGTAATTATTGACAACCGCTCACGGTCACGGCTCCGTTACTGAGCCGCGCGCGCCAGCAAGCGGTCTTCGGACCCCGAGCGAGACTCTCGATGGTTTAGATGGCACGCAGTGAGCGATGTCCACGGCGGCGCGATCGGCGAAAGTCCGTTGCTGGCGATCATCAATCCGAATCCGCTAACGTGGCGTTCGGCGCCGACATTGTTGCTGGTACGACGTAGCAGCGCCCATTACTGCTTCAAGGAACAAATCATGAGGCCCGTCTTGTCATGAGTTGGCGCAGGTACGTGTTTACGCGGGTCTGATATCCTTCGCCGGAGGCCTTCAGCCAGGCGAGAACATCCGCATCCAAGCGTAGGGTCACGCTTTGCTTTTTCGGCCGGTAGAACTGACCGATCACCGCTTCCGAAGGGAACTGACGAATCTCGGGGATATCCGAGAGATCGATCTCGCGGTCAGGCCTCTGGGCAAGACGTTGCAGGCCCGCTCGTTTCTTAACTGTGAGCTGCTTCATAGAGCTTCCTTTCGTGACGAGTCGCTTGGCGTGCCGAGACGATGCGGATGAACAATTGCGTGCCATCGCGGTTCGCCGTCTATGGTTCGTTCGATGAACGTGACGCAGCCTGGATCGTCGAAAATCAACTGCGGTTTTGAATGGATGCCGTGCTTTACGCAATTGCTCTGGTTGTTTTTCTCATCCCATTCGAAGCGAACCATGGCGTATGTACAGATTAGCACATACAACCCTGCGCGCCTGCTTTCGCCTCTCCGCCCACGAGCGCGATCCTAGGTCCAATTCCTGTGTGCAGCAGCAATGCAACTTCGCGACTTCTTAGGAGTCAGAAGGCGAGTGATTTTCGGGACCACCCTGTCGCCCGGTTTCACCCACATGAATCAACGGCATTCGGACATACTCCTCGCTGGGAGAAAGGCACCCCTTTTGGTCTATTGTTCTGGATCAACTGCGCCGCCACGCGCGAAACCAGTACGGGCCGTCGCATCGTACCAGTCTTCTAACGACATCGCCGTTTACGTGGATCTATCGGCGTAAGTGGCAATTGGCGCCAGATTTTAAGCGGGGTGGGAGTTCCCCTTATCCAGTCTTCCCAGGGGCATAAGAGCAGGCACTGGCGGCTCTCCAAGTTCGCAACGTCGAAAATTCACGAAGGCGGAGCACTCGATCAACGCAGCGTACTGTTCGGGGCGCCGATTTCTGAAATCGATAGGATCGCCGATTTCGAGAATGAGTATTTCGCCTGGCAAAACCGTAACCGTCGTCAGTCCGTCCGCAGCCGCATCTACGGACGTCATGCAGTCTATCCATGCATTCATGTTGCGGCCATAGAAACTGGGGAAACCGAGCACTTGCTGAAATACGTCGTGAAAGCTCTCCCATTCAGTGATCTTGTCAGCCGGAATCTTGATGACCGATGGCTTCATGACAACTCAGACGCGCCTTCGCTAGACTAATTCGAGCCGAAGCTGCCGTCCGATGGCCAAAGCTGCGCGCTGGAGCGTGTGGAGCGTTACGCTAGTGTTTGTGGGATCGAGGAGGCGGTCAAGAGCCCTACGGCTGGTCTGCATCCGCACTGCCATGGCCGCTTTCGTCAGGCGATCTTTCTCCATCGCCGCCTTGATCTGATCAGCGAGAATGTGCTTGATCGCCTGCTCCTCGCATTCTTCGAGGATCCCTTGTTCGGCCAAAAAGCCGTCAAAAGAAGAACCGATCTTTCCCTTCTTGCTGTGTGCCATTTCAACTCACCTCTTTCATGCGCTTCAGCGCGAGTTTCAAATCCTGCGGCGGGGTCTTCGGCGTTTTCTTGATGAAGCCATGCAGTAGCACCATGCGCTCCTGCACCACACAGAAAATGACGCGCCCAATTTTTCCATCGGCTAGGTTGCTTCGCACTTCCCAAAGGCCGTCGCCGAGACTACGGCAATATGGCATGCCAAGCGGCCAGCCGAATTCGACCTTCTGAATGTCGCGCCCAACGCCTTTCCTGTCCTCCGAAGAAAGCTCCAGGATCCACTCCCTGACCGGCTGTCGCCGGCTGGCGTTTTCATAGAAGAACGCCGGGAGCTTTTTGGAGCGGTCAATTACACTTCAGTGTGCCAGAAATGGCACATGCTGGCAAGTGTTGGCCGAGTCTCCAGGGATAACTCGCGGATAAGTCGCGCAGGGTAGAGCCAACTAGCCCAGTGCCTGCCGTAGTACTGGTTCGAGACTTTTGCCCATGCACCAAAAGGGAACCCTTTTTGCCCACTCACAAACGCGCATGAAAATGTTCTCTTGGCCAGCTTTCGCTGGCCGTTTGCAGGGATAGCTCCACGCTGACAGTGAAGGAATCTCCAATCCACCCAGCGCATGGCGGTCGCGCGTTCGGAACCGCCTTTCCGTTGTACTTCGCCCGGCTGGGGCAACGTGACCGGTCTCGTGGTGCCAATGCCGCACCCCGCCACTTCTGGGAATCGCATCTGCGGCAAGCAACATGGCCCCGGCCCTGCCTATCTACAATCTAACCCGCCTTCGCGTAGGCTCTTCAAACCCAATTCCGTAACCATTTTGCCTGCGCTCTGCGCCGCCCGCTCTTTGACAACTGAATATTCACCGCCTCGGCAGAGCGATGCCACGTAAGCGCCAGGAATCCGGCCCTGCGTCGCCGGCGTCAAGCCTGCCTGAGCTGCGGCGCAAAACACAATATACTGACGCCCGCCCATCTCATAGATGGCCGGAATCCCCTCCAGCGCCGCATCCAGTTCCTTCTCCCACAACACCGCGCCGGTTGCCGCGTCAAGCGCCCGCACCTTGCGATCGCGCGTGCCTGTGAAGATCAGCCCACCCGCCGTCACCACGGGCCCCACCTTCGGATAGTGCGTGCCCGTGTTCTTGATCCCCTTGGCCGCCAGTTCGGGAACTTC
>JAYTKJ010000235.1:0-12845 GCA_043730365.1 Acidobacteriota bacterium
GTGGGGACGGGCACGGGCTGGGTGGACGATGGCGTCAACTTCGGCTCGCGGTTTGTGCACGCGATGAAGAAGCCCGTGGTGGCAATTGCTTTCGATCAACAGGTGAGCACGGGCTCGGCGGGCCATGCGCGCTTCGTGCTGGAGCGGCAGTTTCACTATCCGACTCTGCCGGTGCGCCTGGCGACTCTGGGCACGACGGACTTGCGGCGCTTCGATACGATCGTGCTGCCGGATGGCGCCTACGCCGCGCCGCTGCTAGCCAAGCTCAAGGAGTGGGTACGCACGGGCGGCACGCTCATCGGCATCGGTGGCGCGGTGACGTCGCTGGCCGGAGGCAAGGAACCGCTGCTGGCGATTCAACAAGAGACGCTGCCCAAGCCGGAGAAGCCGGCCGCCGAGAAAAAAGCGGGCGACGATGGTCGCGTGCCCGGCACCCTGATCGAGAGCGACGCCGATTACGAAAAGGCCATCAAGACGGAAGGTGCGACGCCGGATGAAGTGGCCGGGGTGCTGGTGACGGCGCGCACCGATCCGGATCATTGGCTCACGGCCGGAGTGAGCGCCAAGGTGAATGCCATGGTGTCGGGCCGCGCTGTGTTCACGCCCATCAAGATTGACAAAGGCGCCAATGTCGCGGTGATGCTGGGGCCGAAGGAGATTCTGGCCGCCGGTTATCTCTGGGAGGAGAATCGCAAGCTGATGGCGCACAAGCCTTTGGTGGTGGCGCAACGGGACGGGCGCGGGTGGGTGATTGGCTTCACAGCCGATCCCAACTATCGGGCGTTTCTCGATGGGATGAATGTGCTGTTTTTGAACGCGGTGTTTGGCGGCCCGGCGCACACGCGTTAAGTGAACCGCTCCGTCACCGTCGCGGCTCGGAACAGAGCCGTGAGCGTTAGCGATCGGTTATTTATGTAAGTTAGGCCAAATAGAGCCGGGTGACCCATTCGGCCGCGAGCGCCGGTTTGACGCCGCCTTCTACTTCGACGATCACGGTCCACACCACTTGGGCTCCGCCGTCGAAATCTTCCACCGAGGCGAGCGTGAAGTGGCCCCGCAGGCGTGAGCCCACCAGGACCGGGGCGGGGAAGCGCACCTTGTTCAGGCCATAGTTGATCCGCATCTTGAAATCGCCGCGGATGTCGATGGCTTCGCGCGAGAACTCGGACAGCATCGAGAGTGTCAGGAAGCCATGGGCGATCGTGGAGTGATACGGCGAATCGGTGGCGGCGCGCGCCGTGTCCAGGTGAATCCATTGGCGGTCTTCGGTGGTTTCGGCGAATTGCGCGATGCGCTGCTGGTCAATCAGGAACCAACTACTCAGCCCGATCTCCTGGCCGATCAGGGTTTTCAGCTCTGCGATTCCATTGACGATGCGTGACGGCATATATGAAGTTAGTCTGCCATTTGCTGGGCGGGCGGTTGATGGTGGTCGCGATCCAATTCCTGCTCCAGGCGGGCGTTGACGCCCTCAGCGGCATACTCGGCGGCAAAGCGGATGGCGTTCTTGATGGCGTTGACGTTAGAGCTGCCGTGGCAAATGATGCAAACGCCGCGTACGCCGAGCAGTGGCGCGCCGCCGTATTCGGAATAGTCAATACGCTTTTTTAGCGCCGCGAAGGCGCCACGGGCCAGGAACGCACCCGCTTTGTTTTGCAGGCTGGCAGTGAGTTCCTGCTTGAGCAGTTTCACAAACATGTCGGCGAGCCCCTCGCTGGACTTCAGCAGCACGTTGCCCACGAAGCCGTCACACACCACCACATCGACGGTCTCGCCTTTGAAGATGTCGCGGCCTTCGACGTTGCCGACAAAATTCAGAGCCTGCGCGCGGATCAGCGGAGCGGCGGCCTTCGATAACTCATTACCCTTGTGATCTTCCTCTCCGATGGAGAGGATGCCCACGCGGGGCTTCTTTATGTGCAGGACGCAGCGCGCGTAGAGATTGCCCATCACGGCAAACTGCGCCAGCATTTCCGGCGAGCAATCGACGTTAGCGCCGACGTCAAGCAGAACCACGGGGTTGCCGCTGCGAGTGGGAAGGACGGTGGCCAGCGACGGGCGGTACACGCCGGGCACCATGCCCTGAACCATTTTGGCCGTGGCCATCACCGCTCCGGTGTTGCCAGCCGAAACGAAACCGGCGACGATACCTTCGCGCACCAGTCGAGAGCCGACGCGAATGGAGCTGTCCTTTTTTGCCCGGACTGCCTTGGCTGCCGAGTCATCCATCGTGATGACTTCCGAAGCGTTGACGATCTTGATGGGAAGTTTTTCCCAGCCGGCGTGCTTGCGAAGTTCAGCCCGTATGGCATCTTCCCGGCCGACCAAAGACACTTCAACCTCGTACTGTTGCACGGCCTGGATCGCCGCCGGAACCTCAACTGTGGGAGCGTTGTCGCTGCCCATGGCGTCAAGCGCGATGGCGATTTTCGGTCTTACTACTACGGGATGCAGAGGGGAAATCCCTTCGCTCTAAAACGAAGCGGGCGTCTCAGGCCTGTTCGACTTCTACGACTTCGCGTCCCTTGTACTTGCCGGTATGGGGGCTGACGCGATGGGGCATGGTGGCCATGCCGGTGTCGGGGCACGTGGCCAGCGTGGGCTTGGCCAAATGGTCATGGGCGCGGCGGCTATTCTTGCGGCGCTTGGAGTGGCGTCGTTTTGGATTCGGCATAGTCTCAATCTCCCGTCGAAATACTCTTGAGTGCATCCCAACGCTCATCGGTCTGCGTTGAACGGCACTGACAATCCTGTAAATTTCTGTTCAAGCCGCAAACGGCACAGAGGCCTTTGCAGGCATCCGAACAGAGGCGCTGCAAAGGCAGCTCCAATAAAACCCGCTCGCGGACAATATCCGCCAGCTCCAGCCCGCCTCCCTGGTAGAAGCCGACTTCAGATTCTTTCTCAGCGATCTGCACCTCGTCGCCGGTTTCCGTTTCCGGGTCCTCTGGACGATACAACAGATCGAACTCGCTATCCACCGCCACGGCAATCGGTTCGAGGCAGCGATCACACTCGCCAGCCAAGGACCCAGTCACCCGGCCGCTCACGCGAATCTCGCCGGAGGCATCCACCAGTTCGGCTGACCCAACGGCCTGCAGCGGACCGGTTTGCTTCAACTCGTCGACTAAATCGATCTCGCCGGGAGCAAACAGGCTGTCAAACTGGATCTTCCGCAGCTCCAGATCCTGAACACTTAAAAACATAGTAGGCGGACCTCCCGCGGCGGAAGCGCAACGGCGAACGTCATAACAGTATAACGCGTCAGGCCGCGTCTTGTCTTATTTGGATTCGGCCGTGGCGGCGATACCGCGTTCGAGAGTGGCTAGCATGGCGGCGCGATCGGCGCGCCAGTAGGCGGCGGTGTCGAGCCATAGACCTGGGAAGATTCGGGACCGCAGGGTGCCATCCTTGTGTATCTTCAGCAATCGATAGCGCCCTTGCTCAAGGACGCGCCACTCGATCTGCTGGTCCTCAAGGATAACTGTCAGGTACTCCGGAACACCGGAGGATTGATAGAGCAGACGCTTCGGCCCGAGATCGTATGATCTGCTGGATAGGCAGATTTCGACCGCCAACTCTGGCACGCCGGCCATCAATTCGCCTTCCACCCTGGACAGGCCTCCGCGGATTATTCGCAGGCTCGCGTCCGGCTGCGGAACACTCGTTTCGGTCATTACCCAAGTCGCGTTGGTCAGAGGTTCGCAGCCGGGCACCCGCGCTGCGTAGTAAAAGAGCAACCCTTGGATGAGGTTGTCGCGATTGGCGTGACGAATGGACAGCGGAGAGGGCATATACACCACGCCTTCAATCAACTCAGCGTACTTGAGTCCAGGCGACATGTTCCAACGGCCCAGAAATTCCTTGCTCGCCATCTGGTCGCCCGGCGAGAGCAGTGGGTACTCAATGAGCAGGCTTGCTTTCAACGCGGCTGGCATAATCGACGATCCTCACCTCGTATCTTAGCGCAGCCTGCCAACTGCTATGCTGAAGAAACTGGAGCCAGGTCTCTCACAAAAAATGGGTTCTTACGCCAGGAGAAGCTACACTTCTCACAATCCCAATCTGCCACCCGCCGTCAAGTGGCTCTTGATCACCAACACGGTGTTGTTTGTGATTTACTTTTTCGCCTATCGTACTTCCTATGGGCCCTGGTTTTTTTGGCTGGGATTGAGCCCGCGCGCGGTGGTTGAGGTGTTTGCCGTTTGGCAATTCGTCACGTATCTGTTTCTGCACAGCCCCGGCGGCTTCACCCACATCCTGTTCAACATGCTCTCGTTGTGGATGTTTGGCAAAGACCTGGAGAATCTCTGGGGCACGCGCCGGTTTCTGCAGTACTATTTTTTCTGCGGCATCGGCGCGGGCGTGCTCGCCGTGATCCTCAATTTGCTGTTTGGGCAGCGGGAGAGTTGGACGATTGGCGCGTCGGGGGCGATCTACGGATTGCTGCTGGCCTTTGGCATGACCTTCCCCGATGTCCAGGTCCTCTTCAGCTTCATCTTTCCGATGAAGGCGAAATACTTCGTCATGCTCATCGGCGCGATCACGTTCATGTCGACGTTTCAGCAAACAGGCGATTCGGTGAGCCATGTGGCGCACTTGGGCGGCATGTTGTTCGGCTTCATCTATTTGCGGGGCGGGTTGGGGAAGGTTGACATGGTGGGCCCGGCCATGGCTTGGTATCGCAAATGGAAACATGAACGCGCCAAACGCAAGTTTCAAGTTTACATGCGCAAAAATGATGACAAGCGAGACCGGACGATCCATTAACGCCGGGCTGGGAGCAACCCAAGGCCCCTGTGCGGCGTCCAATCAATTGGTATAGTCTGGCCTTAGGGAGTCGACTCAAATGAAGAAATTGGTAAGCGGGCTCATACTGGCGGGAATCGCTTCCCTCACGATGATCGCGTTGGCCCAACAAGGGCCCAAGTCAGGATCGAGCGAAACGGTGGCGCGCCCTCGCAACAAGAAGGGTGATCAGACGCCGCAACTGGCTGACGATCCGGGTGCGACTGAGAAGCCTCGCATGGAAGCGCCAGGCGAGACCACCAAGATCCCCACCAAATTCGGCAAGAAGGACAAGACAGACTTGCCCCAGGGCTTGGCGACGTTTAAGACCGACACTACCACGGTGAGCGTAGACGTTTCGGTGCTGGACAACAAAGGCCGATTCATCCCGAACATTCCCCGCGGCAACTTCCGTATTCTCGAAGACGGAGTGCCGCAGCCGATCACGACGTATGCCATGGGCGAGGCGCCGATGACGGTATGCATGGTCATCGAGTTTTCCAATCTGTTCCAACAATACTGGAGCTACGGCTGGATGGAGACGCTCCAGGCTTCCTACGGATTTCTCCAGACGCTGAAGCCGGAAGACTACGTCGCCGTCGTGGCCTACGATCTGCGTGCCGAGATCCTCTCGGATTTTTCCACGGATAAGCGCGCGGCCCAAGAGGCGATGGCCAGGTTGCGCATCGCCGCCTATTCGGAATCGAACCTCTACGATGCACTGGTGGAAACGGCTGACCGCATGCAAGAGATCGAAGGACGCAAGGCGATCGTAGTGATTGCGTCGGGCATCGATACCTTCAGCAAGCTGACCTTCGACAAGACGCGGCGCGCGCTGCAGACGGCGGGCGTGCCGATCTACGCGCTCGGTATTATGCAGTACATTCGCGAGCTCGCCGACGCGCGGGGAGGGATGGGCGCGATTCAACGCCTGGACTTCCTGCAGGCTGACAATCAGATGCGCACGTTCGCCAAGGAGACCGGCGGTCAATCCTACTTCCCGCGCTTCCAAGGCGAGTTGCCGGGCATTTTTCAGGCCATCTCACAGGCGTTGCGCAATCAATACGCTTTGGCCTATCAGCCTTCCAATCAGTTAAAGGATGGCAAGTACCGCAAGATCAAAGTGGAACTCGTCAACCCGGCGACGAACGAGCCGTTGCGCATTGTTGACGAGAAGAGCAAGCCGATCAAGTACACGATCATGTCCAAGCAAGGGTACAACGCGCCGCGCGAAGTGGAGTAGGCCCAACGCACGCTGCGCCGATGCGTGTCAAGCATCGGATCTTGCGTACTTTGTATCCGATACAAAGTTGTTGACAGTCTCGTGAATCGTCTGGTAACTTCACATGATTCAACGATGCCTATACCTGCTCTTTCTCGCCTAAATGTAAGCCTGCTGATGGTGGACGATAACATCATGGGACTGCAGGCTCGTAAATCCGTACTGGAAGAACTGGGCTACCGCGTGACCACCGCCGGGAGTGCTGAAGACGCCTTGGAAACACTGACAGCCGGACACACTTTCGACATCGTCATCACGGACTTCAAGTTGCCGGCCAAGAACGGCGGAGAACTGATCAAAGAGATTCTCGCGCGCAAGTTGCCCGTATTCACGGTGCTGCTCTCCGGCTTCGTGGAAGCGATGGGGCTGAACGAAGCCAATACGGGGGCGGATGTGGTTTTGCAGAAGAGTTCCCATGAGTTGGCGCATTTGGTGCGATCGGTAAAGAGCCTGGTGAAGAAGCGCAAGCCTATGGGCGACGCTGGTTCGCCGCCAGTCTCAGAGCGCAAGAAAGCGTAGCCGTCTCAATGGTTCGGATCACGTGGCTTGGCCATTCCTCGTTTCAACTGGCGCTGGCATCGGGTGAAACCTACCTGCTCGATCCGTGGATTGACGGCAATCCGAAGTATCCGGCGGGGCACGTGATTGCTCGCGTGGATGCGGTGCTGGTTTCGCACGGACACTTCGATCACATCCAGGCGGCCGAGTCGCTGGCCAAAGAGCACAACGCGCCGGTGGTGTCGATCTACGAAATCTGCCAGTATCTGAAAGCGCGGGGTGTGACGAGTATTGCGCCGATGAACAAGGGCGGGTCGCAAATGGTGGGGCCGCTCAAAGTCACCATGACGCATGCGCTGCACAGTTCTTGCATTGAGGACGCCGAAGGAACGATCGTCTACGCCGGGGATCCAGCTGGCTTCGTGTTGCATTTTCCCGACGGACGGCGCGCCTACTTTGCCGGGGACACGGCGGTGTTCGGCGACATGGCGTTGATTGCCGAACTCTATTCTCCGGAGTTGTGCTTCCTACCGATCGGCGATTTGTTCACCATGGGTCCGCAGGAAGCGGCGCACGCCGTCAAGCTGTTGCGCTACCCCAAGGCCGTGATCCCCATGCATTGGGGCACCTTCCCGCCGCTCACCGGCCGGCCTGGAGATCTGGCGGCGCGGATCGCCGGCTCAGGCAGCACGCGCGTGTGGAGTTTGGAACCGGGCGTGACGGTGGACTGGTAACGGGTTCGTCAAAACGAAACCGTGGCCGAGGCTGCTAGAATAACCCTGCTATGAAGATTGCGGTGGCCGGGCTCGGCTTCATGGGAAGTACGCATCTGACGGCGTGGCGCAATGTCTCCACAGCTGAACTGGTGGCGGTGGTGAGCGAAGATCCGTCCAAGCGCGCGGGCGACTTGAGCAAGATCTCGGGCAACCTCAGCCGCGCTGGCGCCAAGCTGGACTTCTCGAGCGTGAAGCAATACGCCAAACTGGAAGAGGCGTTGGCCGATCCCAACGTGGATGCCGTGGATCTGTGCTTGCCAACGTATCTCCACGAGTCCGCAACGGTGGCGGCGTTGCGCGCCGGCAAGCATGTGCTGGTCGAGAAGCCGATGGCGCTGGACGGCGAAGCCTGCGACCGCATGATGGCGGCGGCGGGTGCTTCCGGCAAGCTGTTGATGTGCGCGCAGGTGCTCCGCTTTTGGGGCGACTACCAGCCCATTATTTCGGCGCGACGCTCGGGCAAGCTGGGCAATGTGCGATCGGCGTTGTTTCGCCGCCGTTGTGCGGCGCCGCAATGGGGCAAGTGGCTGCAGGATCCGAACAAAGGCGGCGGCGGAATTTTCGATCTGCTCATTCACGATGTCGACATGTGCGTGCACCTCTTCGGCGTGCCGGAAGCGGTCTCGGCTACCGGGCACGAGTTCATGACCAAGGGGATCGATGTCATCACCGCCCAACTTCACTACAACGGCATCCCGTCGGTGGTGATAACGGGCGGATGGCATCACCCGGCCGCTTACCCGTTCTCGATGGAGTACACCGTGACGTTTGACGAAGCGACCATCGATTTCTCGTCGCTCTCCGGCAAACCTGTGGCGGTATTCGGCGACGACGGCCAGGAACGCACCAGTGAGCAAGCAGGTTTGGAGCGGCCGGAAAAAGATGGCTTCCAGGCCGAGCTGGAGTATTTCGTGCAATGTGCGTCAGCCAATCGGGCGCCGGAATTGTGCCCGCCCACCGAATCGGCTGCCGCGGTGAGAATCATGCGGCTCCTTGACCAAGCGCGCAAACACAATGGAGATAAGCTACCGTGCCGGTTCTAAAAAATATGGAAATAGGTGTGATGTTCTGGGCGGGTCGCGATCCGCTGGAGACGATTCGTGAAGTGAAAGACCTGGGCGTCAAGTGCGGCCAACTCGGCGTGCCCGGTCATGTGCCCATGGATCTGGCGGCGGCGGCGCAGTGGAATAACGCGCTCGACATTGAGCAGTTCCCGCTGGTGACCGTGTTCGCCGCCTACAATGGCGAAGACTACGCCGACATTCCCACGGTGGCCAAGACGGTGGGCTGGATCCCGCCGGCCACGCGCGCCGAGCGGCTCAAGCGCACCTTTGAGCTGAGCGATTTCGCCAAAGCGCTCGGCGCACCGTCGATTGCCTTGCACGTGGGCTGCGTACCGGAGAACCACGCGCATCCAGACTACATCGCCGTGCGCGAGATGACGCGCCTCGTCTGCGACTACGCGGCGCGAAACGGCCAGACTCTGGCGCTCGAAACCGGGCAGGAACCGGCCACCGAGCTGCTGGCCTTCTTCAAGCAGGTGGACCGTCCGAACCTGCGCATTAACTTCGACCCGGCCAACATGATCTTGTACGGTTCGGGCGACCCCATCGAAGCGCTCCTGCTGCTGGCGCCCCACGTGATCTCCGTGCATGCCAAGGATGGAGACTGGCCTCCGGAAGGCGTGGCCGGAGCGTTGGGGACGGAGCGGCCTCTCGGGCAAGGGGCTGTGGGGATGGCGCGTTTTGTCGCCACACTCAAGAAGATTGGCTACAAGAATCCCATCAACATTGAGCGCGAAGTGCCGGATCACCAGCAGCGCCTCACCGACATGCGAGCCGGCGTTCGGCTGCTACAGAGCCTGACGGCATAGTAACCTCCACGTATGGGTCTCGAAGCGCGATGCCACGGGCGCTACGGCCGTGAGGCCGGTGAAGGCCGCCTGCAGTATGAAGGTGACCGGATTCTGTTTCGCGGCGCATTTCGTTTGGATATTGCGGTGAAGGACCTGCGCGCGGCCTCGGTGTCGGTGGACGATCTGTCGCTGTCGTGGGGCAAGGAGACTGCTTCGTTCACCCTCGGCGCCGAAACAGCCGCCAAGTGGGCGCACAAGATTCTGCACCCGCCGAGCCTGCTCGATAAACTCGGGATCAAGGCCGGCCAAAGCGTGGCCATCAAAGGCAAGTTTGACGAGGCCTTCCTCCATGAGCTTCGCACGCGCGTGGAACCGGGCGTCGCGAAAGCGGCAGGCAAGCCGTATGACGTGGTGTTGTTGCTGGCGGGCACGCCGGCGGAATTGCTGCGCGGTCTGGACACCCTCCCGCCGCTGCTGACTCCGGCTGGCGCGTTGTGGGTCGTGTACCCCAAGGGCGGCGGCGCGATCAGGAATCGCAGGTCCGCGAGGCGGGAAAATCGGCCGGGCTGGTGGACAACAAAACGTGCTCGTTTTCGGCCTCGCTGACGGCGCTGCGATGGGTATGGCCGCGGGTTTCAAGATAGATAGGGAGACAGCAGGATGATGAACAGACTTGGCGCGCTGCTGCTGACTCTGCTTGGTCTGGTCCGGCCGGCCCCGGCGCAACCGGACACCTTTACTGGCGTCAAGCGAATCGTGGCGGTGGGCGATGTCCACGGTGGTTACGACGAGTTCGTCACCATCCTGCGCGCGGCAGGAGTGATTGACGGCTCCGATCAGTGGGCCGGCGGAGCTACGCACCTGGTGCAAACCGGGGATCTTCTCGATCGCGGTGCGCGTTCACGCAAGGTGATGGACCTGCTGATCGCCCTCGAGCCTCAGGCGAAAAAAGCTAAAGGCCGGGTACACGCGCTGTTGGGCAATCATGAGGCGATGAACATCTACGGCGACCTTCGATATGTTTCGGCGGGAGAGTACGATTCCTATAAAGGGTCGGACTCGGCGGACCTGCGCGATCGGGCTTACGCGAAGATGGCCGATCCGGCGCAGAAGGCCAATCCTGCCTACCGGAACAAGTGGATCGAGGAACATCCCCTGGGCTGGGTGGAACATCGCCAGGCCTTTAGCCCCAGCGGTCAGTATGGAAAAGTCTTGCGTGAAAAAAACGCGCTGGTGAAAATCAACGACACGCTGTTTCTGCACGGCGGCATCAGCCAGAAATACGCTGCGACGTCGATTGGCGATCTGAACAAGGGGATCCGCGCGGAGCTTAAAGATTTTTCCCTGCTCGAGGGCGGCACCGCGATGGATGAGCAAGGGCCATTCTGGTATCGAGGCTTGGCTAGCGATCCGGAAGAACCGCTGTCGGCGTTGGTTGAGTCAGTGCTCACTTCTTTCGGCGTCACCCGCATCGTGCTGGGCCACACGCCGACCGCCGGCGCCGTCGTGCCTCGCTTTGGCGGCCGGGTAGTGCTGATCGACGTCGGTCTTTCGAAAGGCTATAACGGCTCTCCAGCCTGCCTGCTGATCGAGGACGGCGTCGCGTTTGCACTCCATCGCGGCGTGAAACTCGCACTCCCGGCGGGCAAGGCGGATCCGCTCGGCTACTTGCGCGAGGCGGCCAAGCTGGATCCACCAGGCAGCAACCTCAATAAGTTTTTGGAAAACCGCAAGTAAGCCTAACGCTTCGATAAGTACTCGTAGAGCTTTGACGCGTCCCCGTGTTCAAAGTGCGAGACGATCTTGTCCCGGCGCTGGAGAATAGCCTTGATCTCTCTTTCCCGCAGCCACGGCCCGACTTCGGCCCGCAGTTTGTCCTCACGTAGGGCTTTGAGATTCGCCAGCAGTTGAGCGTCGCAGCGCTCCAGCATTTTTTTGTCCCGGGGCTCGGCATTGACCCGGAAGGCCCGCGAATGATCGATCATCCACAACCGCCACGCCTTGTCATAGAGGAGGTTCTGGACGTTGCGATCGATGTTGGCGATCAGTTGATCGAAGACCCTCATGATGTGATACTGCCGGCCCCAGTCGTCTTTGTCCGGGGCATCCATCTTTTTCTTGAGCCGTTCGCCTTCGTCCATCATGACGTCCTCCACCCACCATGTGTAGGCGGCGCTGGTGCCTTCGAAGCGCCGCTCTACCGAAGGCGGAATCATGTCGCCCAGCCCTAATAGACGGCCAAGCCGGTAGGCCGCGATGTTGAACTTGTAAGTATCGCGGAAGTTCATCTCCGTGCCCTGCGCGCCCTCAAAGCGGGCCTTTTCCTCATCAATCCGTTGCACACTGGCGTCGTGAATGGTGGCGCCATCTGAGAGCGTCACGCGACTGGTGCCCGTGATACCCTTCTTGGCGCCGCGAGTCTGCGTGATCTTGCCGTTCAGCAGGAACTCCTCTTTTTGTTCCAGAGAAAGGGCGTGGTGGTTGGGAGTGGTGGCCGCTTCCTGGGAGAGAAGAGGCAAGGCAAGGACAAGAAGGGCTAGGGCTCGATGCATGGCCAGCAGCCTACCACATTTCTACTATCTCGTTGCCGGGGTATCTCTGGCGCAGTTGGCGATAGTCCTGTATCCGCGTCACTCGCTTTGACAGGTAGTTCTTGGTCAAGTGGCCGTAGGTTTCGGGTGACTGCATCATGAAAAAGTCGACCAGGTCGATAGCGTCATCGCGGAGCACTACGGCTAAGGCAACGTCGGCCGCCGACGACCACGGGTTGCTGCGGTAGAGAATCTCGGGATGATGGAACAGATACGAGAGGTAGTCGCGGATCGGAGCTTCAAAACGGGCCGTCTGCCCTGCGGCCTGGATTACTTCCAGGATGGTCCGGCCCTCGGCCGGCGATGGCATTGCGAGAAGCGTCGAAACGTCGTGATCGGTGAGATCCCTCGTGAGCAACTCTCTGATCAGGATCCGGTCCCGGTCCTGCGTGCCGATCACGGGGTGTGGCGCCGTCCAGCGTTCCCCCCGCCGCCCGACTTCGGCCATCAGCCGAGCCTTGGACCACTGGCCAACGCGCGCCGACAGGCGAGGAAACCGTTCGACGAGGCCCACGAGCGGCTTTCGTCTTTCCAGAGTGAGATCCAGTTTTGTTCGATGGTTGGCGCCTGGACACGTGCGAAGCCGCCGTTGAAGCCTCCGAAACCAATGATTGGGCCGATGATCAGGCCAACTCCGGTCAGCGGCGGCGGCCGGAGCCTGCCCCTAACACTATCGTCAGCTTCGAGCTTTTCCCGTCGCACGCGGCGCTCAAAGAACCGGCGAGTGGCATCCGTGCTCGCCCACACGCCAGGGCCGTCACGGAAGTAGAACGCGACGTGGATCGGGTCGTCATAGACGATGGTGTTCTCAAACCGCGCCACCATCACGTCTTCCCCACCGACTTCCGTGGTAGCGACGCCTTCCAGGCGTCCCAGGTCTCCACGAAAGAATCTTGCAAAGGCTCGCCGTATGGCTTCCAGGACAAGCCGCTCTTCTTCCGATTCGGGTGAGTGCAGCGGCAGTTGCAAGGCGCGGTCCAGCTTCGAGCGGTCTTCGTCGGCGTGGCTCATCCGCCGCTGGTAGGGCTCGAACTCGGTAACTCGCGTTACGTTGA
>JAYTKJ010000236.1:0-7662 GCA_043730365.1 Acidobacteriota bacterium
GTCCCCAAGGAAGACTTCGACAACCTGGACCGGCTGCGCAAGCTAGCCGAAGATCAATCGCGGCCTTCTTGGTGGCGGATCCCGCTGCTGGCCTTGGCAACGCTCTGCGGAGCCGCGTTTCTGCTCTACAAGGAGGAGGGGCGAACCGGCGTCGAGCTCGATGCCGTCGTCATCGGCAGCAGCTTCCGTATTCCCAGTCCGCAACCCTTGATGGCCGATCAAGTAGTGAAACGCCTGATGGTGGACTCGCTTGACGACGTGGCAGTGGGCCTGGAAGAGCCTCAGGCGGCCGAGGCTGGCTACACTTGCTCGGTCGACGTGGAGACCGTCCCGTCGTCGACGCCGGGCAGTCAATCCACGATCACGATGCAATCGTTCTCCGTGCTCGCGGGGTGGGACGTGGCCATCGCGCGGCCCTCGGGCGATCAGACGGAACTTGACCTGGCGGCGCCGCCGGAATCAAAGGGCGATGGACTGGTCCTCCTGCGTGCTTCGGTGCGTGGGGAGGCACGGCTCCTCACCGACTGCGGGCCGAATCGACGAACGCAGGTGACGGTCAAATGGGCCGAGCCTCGCTCGTTCACGATGCACGCCGCCAAGCGCGCGCACCTCGTCTTAACGGCCCTCACTGGCAACCCGGCGCTATTCGCCCGCCAAATCGAGTTTGAGCAGCTTCGCCTGCAAACCGTTCAGCGTGACCAGACCGGGCCAACTCCGCGCGATTCGCGGAAATCAGCCTTGGTAAGCGGCAGCCTGTATCTGGACGCTTTGAGCGCCAAGCCTGTAACGCTGCGGCCATTTGAGGACCTTACGTTTGAGCGGTCAAAGGGTTACTTTCGGATGATCTCGGCGGCGGGCGCGGAGAAGCCCTTGGACGAAGCATTCCGGCTCCAGGTGCACGCGGCGGTGGAGGGAATGAAGGCAGACCAGCGGAGCCTGATGCCGACATGGCTGGAAGTGATTGAGGCGTCGGCTGGTCTGCGCTTGTTCTGGTCCAGCGTAACGGGGGCGATCGGTATCGTTATGCTGGTGTTGCGGTATTTCAAATGGATATAGTGGCGCGCATCATCGGCTTGATGTTGCTGGTCCGGGCGCTCGCCTTGGGACAGATTTCCGAGGGGCCTGAACTCGATGCCGCCAAGAACCTGGTGGTGATGATCGAGGGCAAGCTCGGAGAGAACCCCACGCAAGGTGCGGGCATCGTCTTCGCGGTGCAGGGAGACTTGGTCTACATCGCCACCGCCTATCATGTGGTGCGGCCCGGCGAGAAGCGCGCGACGGACTTAAAGGTTCGATTCTGGCAACGGCAGACCGAGAGCTTTCCGGCTGACCACTATGATGATGCGAGATCTGAACATGACTTGGCCGTACTTCGAGTGCGTGCGCCGGGACTTCAATTCCGGCTGGACCGGTTGGCTGATTTGACTTCTTCTAAGGAGTCCGACAAGGTCTACGCAATTGGCTATCCTGGCGGGACAAAGCGGTGGGGCGTCACCTATAGTCCGGGAACCATTGATGACGTACAGACGCTTAGATTGTCAGTCCAATCCGCCTACATCAAGGCGGGCCACTCGGGCGGCGCGCTGATTGACGATCGGATGCGGCTGGCGGGCATGGTGCTGGACACCGACGGCGTGACGGCGTCAGCGCTGCGAATCGACCTGTTAGTGTCGTTTCTGAGGGACATCAGGGTTCCGGTTCAGCTTACGAGGCCTTCCGAGCTGACGAGTCCTCTCGTCCCCGCGAAGATCGATCCTGCTCCCACGCCTGGCAGTTCGAAGATTAATCCGAAGGATGGGCTGACGTATGTCTGGATTCCTCCGGGCAACTTTATGATGGGCTGCTCCAAAGCTGACAAAGAATGCGACGCCGACGAGTCTCCCTTGCATGAAGTCGAGATCACGAAAGGGTATTGGATGGGCCAGACGGAAGTCACCCAGCAGGCCTATCAGAGGGTGACGGGAGGAGATCCAAGCAACTTCAAGGGCGCCAAGCGGCCGGTAGAGAGAGTGTCGTGGACCGAGGCGAAGGACTATTGTGTGAAGGTCGGGCTAAGGCTGCCAACTGAAGCGGAGTGGGAGTACGCGGCTCGGGCAAGATCTACCGAAGCTCGGCAGGGCGAGTTGGACGCTGTGGCGTGGTATACCGCTAATGCCTTGAAGCAGACGCATGACGTCGGCGGCAAGCAGGCGAATCGTTGGAACCTTTATGACACTCTCGGCAATGTTTGGGAGTGGGTGGCGGATTGGTACGACAAGGATTACTACCAGGCAAGGGAAGGCAAGGATCCGAAGGGGCCGAGTGCTGGCATTCAGCGAGTGCTGCGGGGCGGGGCCTGGGACGGCAGTCCAGGGTTCGTCCGCGTCTCGGTCCGTGTCAGGAACGTGCCGGCCTTCCGGAGGAGCAATTTAGGCTTCCGGTGTGCCGGGGAATTACCTTAGGTGTTTAGAGTTTTGAGTTTACCGGGGGGATGCAAGGGGGGCGGGCCTCCCTTGCGGAAAATTTTTTTGGCGAGACCGGAGAGAATGCGAGTAACGATAGTTGGCGTCATCCTGCTGCTCCTGCTCTCCCCTCGCGTCTCGGCCCAGCCTACCGAAGGTGTCGAGTTCGAGGCCACCAAGAATCTCGTCGTCATGATGGAGGGCAAGCTGGGCGAGGCTTCCACGCAAGGCGCGGGGATCGTGTTCGCCAACCAAGGTGGATTCGTCTACATCGCGACCGCCTTCCACGTAGTCCGGCGCGGCGAGAATCGTGCGACGGACCTCAAGGTCCGATTCGCCCAAAAGCCCAACGAGGATTTCGCCGCCGAGCACCATCCACGGGCCTGGTACGAGCATGACCTCGCGGTGATTCGCGTCAAGACGCCGCAGGGTCTCCAGTTCCGGCTGGATCGTCGGGCAGATATGGCGGCCGTCAAGAAGGGTGACAAGGTTTACGCTATCGGCTATCCGACCGCTGAGCGTTGGGCTGTTACCTTCAACCCGGGGTTCGTTCGGACAATCGAGGCATCGACCCTAACAGTCGAGTCGCGGTCGATTGAAGTAGGCTACTCGGGCGGCGCGCTCATCGACCAGCGAAATTTGCTGGTCGGAATGGTGCAAGGAACCGATGCGCTGACAGCGAGGGCTCTCCGCATCGATCAAGCGTTGAATCTGATTCGCCAGGAGAACAAGTTGCCGGTCCAACTCTCGCCTCATGTTCCGGCCAGGTCGAAGATGAACCCGAAGGACGGGCTGGAGTACGTCTTGATTCCCCCAGGCCGTTTCATCATGGGCTGCTCCAAAGATGACGAAGAGTGCGTGGATGATGAGTTCCCCGCGCACGAAGTAACAATCACCAAGGAATATTGGATGGGCCAAACGGAAGTGACGCAAGCGGCCTATCGGCGCGTGATGGGAGAAGATCCTAGCGAGTTCAAGGGGCCCAAGCGCCCGGTCGACAGCGTATCGTGGGAGCAGGCGAAGGATTATTGCGCGAAGGTGCGCTTACGGCTCCCAACCGAAGCGGAGTGGGAGTATGCGGCTCGGGCAGGATCCACCAAAGCCCGGTACGGCGAATTGGCAGCCGTTGCATGGCATGGCGAATCCCGCTCAGGGACGACTCACGATGTAGGTGGCAGGCAGCCGAATGGATGGAAACTCCACGACATGCTCGGCAATGTTTGGGAGTGGGTCGCCGATTGGTATTCGAAGGATGACTACCAGGCGAAGGACGGCGTTGATCCGAAGGGGTCGCGGACTGGTAAAGCGCGGGTGCTTCGGGGCGGGTCCTGGGAAGACCACCAGAAGAACGTCCGCGCCTCGGTCCGTAACGCAATGACGGCCTCTGACTCGGACGCGTTCAAGACCAACCACGTCGGGTTTCGTTGCGCCGGGGAACTACGCTAGTGCAGCGGGCAAGAGTCAGCTTCATCGTGACTTCGTGTGCCTTTCCTTTACTCTGTCCCTACGCCTCTGCCCAGCCCACCGAAGGCGTCGAATTCGAGGCGACGAAGAATCTCGTCGTCATGATCGAGGGCAAGCTCGGCGAAGCTCCCACGCAAGGCGCGGGGATCGTGTTCGCCAACCAAGGCGGATTCGTCTACATCGCGACGGCATACCATGTGGTTCGGCCCGGTGAGAAAAAGGCGACAGCCCTCAAGGTCCAATTCAGGCAGATGCCCGCCGCGCTCTTCGCCGCCGTGCACCATCCACAAGCGTCGCCCGCACATGACCTCGCGGTGATTCGGGTAAAGGCACCCGAGGGACTCCAGTTCCGGCTTGATCGTCTGGCCGATATGGCCTCCCTGAAGAAGGGCGACAAGGTCTACGCCGTCGGCTTTCCGGGCGGAACCGATCACTGGGGCGTTACCTATAATCCCGGGTTCGTGCGGATTGTCGACGCTCTCACCTTGAAGGTGGAGGCGCCGCCGATCGTCATAGGATACTCAGGCGGTGCGCTCATCGACCAACGAAGCATGCTGGCTGGGATGCTGCAGACTACCGACGGAGTGATGGCGATGGCCCTGCGGATGGATCGGGCCCTTGAAGTTATTCGCACTGAGATGGCGCTCCCGGTCCAACTTTCCAGTCGTGTTGCCGGTGCGTCGACGAAGAATCCGATCGATGGCTTGGCGTATGTCTGGATTCCGCCTGGCCGATTCACCATGGGTTGCTCCAAAGGGGATGACCAATGCAACGGAGATGAGCGCCCCTCGCATGAAGTGGAGATCACAACCGGGTATTGGATGGGCCAAACGGAAGTCACCCAAGAGGCGTATAGGCTGGTCACGGGCGAAGATCCCAGCGAGTTCAAAGGAGCCGCACGGCCCGTTGAGAGTGTGTCGTGGAGCGAGGCGAATGCTTACTGCGGAAAAGTAGGCCTGCGGCTTCCAACGGAAGCGGAGTGGGAGTATGCGGGCCGGGCAGGATCGCCGGTAGTTCCCAAGTTCGGCGAGTTGGACGCCATTGCGTGGTGGGGCGCTAACTCCTCAAACACCACTCACGACGTGGGCGGCAAGCAGCCGAATCGCTGGAACCTCCATGACACTCTCGGCAACGTTTGGGAGTGGGTCGCTGACTGGTACGAGGCGGCCGACTACCAGGTAGGGGAAGGCAAGGACCCAAAGGGCCCGAGATCGGGGAAAGGGCGTGTCATGCGCGGCGGCTCCTGGTACAGCCGTGTCCGCGTCTCGGCTCGTTTGGGGAACGATCCAAGACACCGGAACAACAACATGGGTTTCCGTTGCGCCGGGGAGTTGCCATAGAGGCGTATTTAACGGTTTCCGCCGAAGCTTCCCCCAATCTTGATCGGAATGGTAGAGATTGCTATCCTGGTAGCGGACCATCCCCATGCAGCTATCCCACCTCCGCGCCCTCGAAGCCGAGTCCATCCACATCATGCGCGAAGTGGCCGCCGAGTTCGAGCGGCCGGTGATGCTCTATTCGATCGGCAAAGATTCGTCGGTGATGGTGCGGCTCGCGCAAAAAGCCTTCTACCCCGGCAAGATTCCGTTCCCGTTCCTGCACATCGACACCACCTATAAGTTCGGCGAGATGATCTCGTTCCGCGACGAGTTTTGCCGCTCGATCGGCGTCGATCTCATCGTCCACACCAACACCGAGGCGATTGCGAACGGCGCTAGCCCCTTCGCGCTCGGCACCGCCAAATGCTGCGGGTTTCTCAAGACGCGGGCGTTGCTCGATGGCCTCACCGCCGGCGGATTCGATGCGGCGTTCGGCGGCGCGCGGCGCGACGAAGAGAAAGCGCGGGCCAAGGAACGCATCTACTCGTTTCGCGACAAGTTCGGGCAGTGGGATCCCAAGAACCAGCGGCCCGAGTTGTGGAATCTGTTCAACGCGCGCATCGACAAGGGTGAATCGATCCGCGTCTTCCCGCTTTCAAATTGGACCGAACTTGACGTCTGGCACTACATCCACGTCGAAAGCATTCCCGTGGTGCCGCTCTATTTCGCCAAGCCGCGCCAGATGGTGGTGCGCGGCAACAGCCTCATCCCGCTGGAGCACAACATGCCGCTGCTGCCGCATGAGAAGCCGGAAACGGTGATGTCACGCATGCGGTCCCTCGGGTGCACCTATTGCACGGGCGCGATCCGCTCTGAGGCCGACTCGATTCCGCTGATCATCGAAGAGCTAATCAGCTTCCGCCGCAGCGAGCGCGAGAATCGTATCATCGACCATGACCAGGAAGGCTCTATGGAAGTGAAGAAGCGCGAGGGTTACTTCTAACCAAATGAGTGCCGCGTCGGCAATTGAACAATTCCTGGCCCACCACGAAGCCAGTGACTTACTCCGGTTTTCCACGGCCGGTAGCGTGGACGATGGCAAAAGCACGCTGATCGGGCGGCTACTCTATGACTGTAAGTCGGTCTACGAGGATCAACTGGCCAGCGTCAAGAATTCCAAGATCAACCGCTCGAACCGGCCCATCGATTTCTCGCTCCTCACCGACGGCTTGAAGGCCGAGCGGGAGCAGGGCATTACGATCGACGTGGCGTATCGATACTTCTCGACGCCCAAGCGCAAGTTCATCATCGCCGACACGCCGGGCCATGAGCAGTACACGCGTAACATGGCCACCGGCGCGTCCACGGCGCACCTGGCGATTATCCTGATTGACGCGCGGCACGGTGTGCTGGTGCAGTCTCGCCGTCACGCCTATATCTCCTGGCTGCTGGGGATTCCGAATCTCGCCGTCGCCATCAACAAGATGGATCTGGTGAATTTCGACGAAGCCGTGTTTAACCGCATCCGGGCAGACTTCGCAGCCTTTGCGAGCCGCCTGGGGATTCCCGCCTTCACCACGATTCCGATGAGCGCGCTCGATGGAGACAACGTGGTGGATCGCGGCCTCAACATGCCCTGGTACAAGGGGCCTACGCTGCTGGAGCATCTCGAAGCGGTGCCCACCGGCATCACGGCGACGAATCACAAACTGCGCTTGCCCGTGCAATATGTGGTCCGGCCCGATCTGCATTTCCGGGGCTTTGCCGGCCAGCTTGCGTCGGGCACCGTGCGCCCCGGCGATACCGTGCTGGCGCTGCCCTCCGGCCGCACGTCGCGCGTGAAGCGCATCGCCCATTTTGACGGGGACCTCGCCGAAGCGCATGCGCCGATGAGCGTGTGCCTGGCTCTGGAGGACGAAATCGACATCAGCCGGGGCGACGTGATCACCACGCCTGACGCGCTGCCGCATGTCTCGCGCCGCTTCAATGCCACGCTGGTCTGGATGAGCGAACAGTCGCTCAAGACGGGCGCGCCGTATCTGCTCAAGCACACCGCGCAGCGCCTCACGGCGCAGGTGAAGCGGCTGCATCACCGGGTCAACATCAACACGCTCGACAACGATTTGCCTTCGACGCTGGAGCTTAACGAGATCGGTTCGGTGGAGATCGAGGCCACGCGCCCGCTCTTCTTCGATGCGTATCGCACCAATCGCTGGACGGGCTGCTTCATTCTGATTGACCCGGTGTCGAACGTCACGCTGGCGGCGGGGTTGATCGACGAACCGCGCCCCGAGGACGCACCTGAGTTGGAGTTCAAGACGGGTCCGGTGACCGCTGAAGAGCGCTTCGCCCGCGCTGGCCACATGCCGGTTACCGTTTGGCTCACGGCGCGCAAAGAGCTGGCTTCGCTGCTGGAGCGCCGGCTCTTTGACCGCGGC
>JAYTKJ010000237.1:0-8320 GCA_043730365.1 Acidobacteriota bacterium
ACCAACTCAATGCCACCGAAACCATCTTCCCTGACACTGACCTCAGGCTTGTCTACAAGTTGGGGTCATCTCAATTTCCTTAGAGGTCAGGAGTTCTGACATTCATACCCGTCGTGACGCCGAGTTGCTCGGTGATGCCTTCGGCCTCGTGAATGTGACCGCAGAAGAAATAGCGCGGCTGGGCGGCGGCGATAAAGCCGGAGACGGCGGCGCTACCGAAATGTTGGCCCTGTGCGGAACGATCGAGCGTCGTCGATTTGGGCGGGCAGTGGCAAACCAGGACCAGCGGCGAGAGCGCCGTGAACGGATCCAGGTGCCTTGTGAATTCCTCTTCGGTGTACTCGCCCGGGGTGTTGAAAGGCGTTGGCGATGAGCAGCCGAGCCCGGCCACGTGCCAATCGCCGAACAGACGCGATCGCCCATGCATATCGGTGAAGCCCCACTTGGCGCAAAAGGCGGCGATGTCGGCCGGCGACTCGTGATTGCCAGGAATCACCAGCATCCGTTCGCCTTTGGGCTTCATGATCTCGCCCACCCGATCCAAACCTCGCGACCAGCTCACCATGTCGCCCGCCGCAAAGTAGTAGTCGGCGTCGATCGCCATCAGGCGTTCCAGCGCGCGGTGGTCGCTATGGATGTCCGAGAAAATCAGGATGCGCATGCAAGCCGTTAGACCACGCTAGCGCCGGGCGGCAGAATCCAGGCCGAGTTGTGTTGTGTGAAGCCGACGTGCGGATAGTAGTCCACAGCCTTGGGCGCGGCCAGGAGGATCACCGTGGTCTTGGGCCCGCTCTCGCGCTGTGTGATGCGCATCAGCTCTTTACCGATGCCGTGGCGCTGATGCGAGAGCCGCACGGCGAGGTCTGAGAGATAGGTGGCGTAGCTGAAATCGGTGACCGAGCGCGAGATGCCTACCAGCAGATCACTGTCCCAGGCCGTGATGACGAGATTCGCATGCGCCAGCATCGCGCCCATGCGCTCGCGGTCATCCACCGGGCGGCGCTCGCCCAGCGTGGAAGAGCGGTAGAGCTCGATCACCTGATCGAGATCGAGTTGGTGGCCGACGCGGTAGTCAATGGACATGATTCGATTATTATCCCGTCAGCCGGCGACCTCGCGCACCCGCTGCGCCAGCGGCGCCAGATCCGCATCCGCCAGGCAAGTAGGGTTGATTACCAGCACGCCGGCCGCCGCCTGCGATGGGTCAACATGAATGGACGGCTGCCCGTTCTGCAGCGCAATGCAAATCTCCATGGCCGTCTTGGAAGACCCGGGAGCAACGGTCAGCGCCAGCTTCGGCACCATCCCGTCACGCACCGCCACGCTCACGTTTGGCATCCTCGACAACTGCGAAGCCAATCTTTCCACGCGCGCCAGAAACACCGCCCGCCGTGCCTCGTCGCTCTCGGTCGCAAACCGACGCAACGCCACCAGCAACCCCACGATGGTTTCTTTCCCCACCTTGCAGCTTCGCCCAATGCCGTGCGGCGGTAGCCCGGTTAGCCGCGCTTTGTCGATGAGCGAAACCGGCGGCGTCCACTGCGCCCATTCAATATCGAGGTCGAGGTTCTGCAGGATGGCCGACATGATAAGATCCCGCCGTCCACACAAAATGCCTGAACCTTGCGGACCGCCAATCGCCTTGCCCCCGCTATAAGCAACCAGATCCGCCCCTGCCGCAATAAACCTCTTCAGGTTCGACGCCGGAGGCAATTGCGCAGCCGCGTCCACCAGGACCGGCAGGTGACTCCCATGAGCCACCCTCACTACCTCTTCAAGCGCAGGCCGCGCGCTCCCGGTTGCGACATATACCACCGCAGCAGTCGAGGGCCCAATCGCGTCGGCGATTTCCCACGGCTCGGCATCGCGCACGCCGGCGCCGGCTACGCGGTCTGGCAGGCCCACTTCCACAATCTTGACTCCCGCGGTCCGTACTGCATGGTCATAGAAATTCCGCTGGCTGCGGACCATGATCACTTCATTCTTCATCCCGGCTGTGTCCGGTAACCGGGACATTCGCCCCGGGTCGAGCCCCGTCACGCACGCCGCCGTCCCCAGGAGCAAACCTGCCGCCGCTCCCGACGTCACAATGCCGGCCTCGGCTCCCGTAATGCCCGCGATGATGCGGCTTGCCCCGGCCTGCAACTCCGCCATGTCGACGCACCGCGTGGCCGCCTCCGCCATCGCCGCTGTCACTTCCGGGGCCAGGAAGCCGCCCGAGACGCGTGTCGATGGACCCTTGGCATTGAGAATGGTCCGTACTCCGAGATCGTCGTATATGCTCATTTGACTCTTTCGATTATCCCTTGCCGCGCAGAACTTCGAGTACGTGATAGGGGCCGGGTTCAGGCTGCTCGCTGGAGAAGCGCACTGCCGCCGCGATGGCGTCTTCCAGAGTGTCCACCAGACAGTAGCGATTGACCGGAATTTCGGCAGCCATCAGGTTGCAGGAAAGCGGGGAGCACTCGAATTGCACGCCGTGGCTGGCGCTTACCGCGTCGAACCCAAGCGATTGAAACTCAGGCGGCAGCGGCTCCACTGCCACACGCTCTACAGGCCAGGGTTCAGTACGGCCCTCCACAAAACGAAGCGGGGCCAAGCGGTACGCGAAGATCTCAAACGCTCGAGGATCATCGCCGATCCCGAGGCGCGCGTCGCCGGGAGAGTCGAACAACCAGAGCTGGTTGTGAAGCCAGAGGTCAACCCATCGGTCCGGCGCCCTGTTGACGCAGTTACTCACGCTGCAGATTTCGGTCAGGTGAGCGGGTAGCGGCCAATCGGCGGGCACAGCGGTCACCTTCGGAAAGTAACCGGCCAGTGTAAGTTCCATGGCCCGTTCCTACTGCTACGGCCGCGTACGATAGAGCATGCGCGGGAACGGAATCGATTCGCGCAAATGGTCGATCCCGCAGAGCCACGTGACGCAGCGTTCGATGCCCATGCCGAAGCCCGCATGAGGCACGCTGCCAAAACGGCGGAGGTCCAGATACCAGTTGAAGGCCTCGCGCGGGAGCTTGTGATCGTCAAGGCGTTTTTCAAGCAGCGCCAAGTCATGAATGCGTTGCCCGCCGCCGATGATTTCGCCGTAGCCCTCGGGCGCGAGCACGTCCACACCAAGGGCCAGTTCCGGCCGGTCCGCATCGGGCTGAAAGTAGAACGCTTTGATCGCGCTCGGGTAGCGGTCCACCAGCAGCGGCCGGTCAAAGCCCTCGCTCAGCAGCGTTTCGTCGGTACCGCCAAAGTCTCCGCCCCACTCGATGTTACTGCCCTTAGCCTGCAGGATCTTCACAGCCTCGTCATAGCTGAGGCGCGGGAACGGGCCCTTGATCGCTTCCAGCTTGGCCACATCGCGCTCGAGAATCGCCAGCTCCGGCCGCTTGTTTTCCAGCACACGCCCCACCACAAAGCAGAGCATCTCTTCGGCCACACGCTTGACGTCTTCCAGGGTCGCGTAGGCCATCTCCGGTTCCACCATCCAGAACTCGGTGAGGTGTCGCCGGGTCTTTGATTTTTCCGCGCGGAACGTCGGCCCAAACGTGTAGACTTTGCCCATCGCCATGGCCGTGGCTTCGTTATAGAGTTGGCCGGATTGGGTGAGATAGACTTTTTCATCTTCGAAGTAATCCACTTCAAACAGCGTGGTGGTGCCCTCGCAGGCGGCTGGCGTGAAGATGGGCGTGTCGCACAGCGTGAAGCCGTTCGAATCAAAATAATCGCGCACGGCTTTGATCACTTCGTGACGCACGCGGAGAATCGCGTGTTGCTTGCGGCTGCGAATCCACAGATGGCGATGATCGAGCAGAAAATCCGGACCATGCTCCTTCAGCGAGATCGGGTACGGCGTTTCTTCGGCCACGCGCTGCACAACGTCAGCGTCTTCCACATCCATCTCAAAGCCGCCCGGCGCGCGCTGCTCGGCCCGGATCTTGCCGCGCACCAGCACGCTTGATTCCTGAGTCAACTTCTTCAGGGCGTCAAACACCGCCTCGGGCAGTTGCGCCTTCACCGCCACGCATTGCATGATGCCGGAGCCGTCGCGAATTTGCGGAAAGCAGATCTTGCCGCTTGAGCGCAAATTGTACAGCCAGCCGGCCAGTTCCACGGGCTCACCCAGATGCTGGGCCGCTTGCGAAATGGTGATTCTTTTCATATCTAGAAATGGCTACTCTTCTTCTTCGTTCCGAATGCGAATTTCCATTAGCCTCGACAGCGCGTCATGCGCGGCTTGCGCTGGGTTCGCCCACAGGCCACTATCGCGAATCGAGGCGCCCAGCACAAGTTCGCCGCGATGATGAGCGCGGAGCAGACGCATCACGAGGCGCCAATCGATCTGCCCCGTCTGCGGAAGCAGGTGCTGGTCCATATGGCCGTCATTGTCATGCACGCGCGCGGCGCGGATGCGTGGCTCCAGCGTGCGGAAGCCGGCCTCGATCCCGTCTCCCCGGATATGTGCGTGACCCACATCGAACAAAACGCCGTTGCTCAGATGCGTGATCTGGAGAAAACGCAACAGGCGCGCCGGAGCGGCCAATTCACTGGCGCCGTTCTCGAGCAAAATGGCCGCGCCGCGATCGCGGGCAAACATATTCAGCTCTTCAAGCGAAGCAAACGCCGCATCCTCCCGCCGCTCATGAAACAGGTCGTCCTTGGCGCCGTAATGTTGGATCACATACGGGCAGGGAATCAGTTCCAGCACTTCGAGCGCGCGCTTGAGTTCGTCGCAATGAGTGCGGCGGCGCATGCGATCCGGCTCAGCGATATTCTCGCCCGGCGGCGTATGGAGCGCGTAGGGCCTGAGCGGGGAATCGCGAAACCATTGGCCAAGTTCTTCGAGCTGCCCGTGATCGCGATAGTCCAGCGATAGCCGGTCAGCGAAAAGCTCCAGGCGCGCAAAACCGGCTGACTGGGCTTTCTCAAGCCACGCCGTGGTTAGGCGACTCTGCGCCGTGAGGTAGGTCGAAATGCCGAAAAGCACCTAGAATCCGGATACCTTTCCGTCGCGCCGGCCATCCCAGGCGCCGTAGAGCCAGCCATTCTGGAGCGTGATGCCGTTGACGCTGGCCACGCCGTCGATCGGCTCAATCTTATGCCCGCGACGTTCCAGCAACTCGATCGTATCCGGCGAAAAGCCTTTCTCCAGATACAGTTTGTCGGGCAGCCACTGATGATGGAACCGCGGCGCGTCGATCGCCTCTTGCAAGTTCATGCCGTGATCCACCACATTGAGGATCACCTGCAGCACGCCGGTGATAATGCGCGAACCACCCGGCGCGCCCACGACCATCCGCACCTTGCCGTCCTTGACGAGAATCGCGGGCGTCATTGATGACAAAGGCGTCTTCTTTGGGTGGATCGCGTTGGACTCGCCCTGCACCAGTTGGAACATATTCGGTGAGCCGGGCTTGACGGCAAAGTCATCCATTTCGTTGTTGAGCAGGAAGCCGAGTTTGGGCACGGTGACGCCGTTGCCATACCAGCCATTGATCGTGTAAGTGAGCGCGGCGGCATTGCCCATCGCGTCGACAATGGAGAAGTGGGTGGTCTCGGTGGGTTCGGGAGCCGTTGGGGTCCCGGCCTTCACGGCGGCGCTCGGAGTGGCGTGGTCCGGGTCAATCGAGGCACGCAGTTTGTCGATGTAGGCGCGGTCCAGCAGGCCGCGCAAGGGCACCTTGTAGAAGTCCGGGTCGCCAAGATGCTCGGAGCGATCGGCATAATATCGCCGCATCGCCTCCGCTACAAAATGCACTGTCCGGGCCGATCCGGCGCCTGTTTTCTCGTAGCCGCTGCCATCGAGCAGTGCCATCATCTGCAGGATGCCGAGGCCGCCCGAAGAAGGAGGCGGCGCAGTGATGACGTCGTGCCCCTTGTAGCTGCCCTTGAGCGCGGGACGCTCGATCGCCTTGTATTGCTGCAGGTCTTCGATCGTGATCAGTCCGCCGTTTAACTTGCATTGCTCGGCCAGGATGCGCGCCGTCTCGCCTTCATAGAAATCACGCGCGCCGAGCTTGGCGATGCGCCCCAGCACCGCGCCCAACTCCGGCTGCATCAGTTTGTCGCCGGCTTCGAAAAATGCGCCATTCTTGAGAAAGATTCGCTTGGACTCGGGAAACTGCGTGAGCAGTTTGCTCTCCTGGAAGCCCCGCGCGGCGTAGTCTGAAACCTCGAAGCCCTTCTTGGCAAGCTTGACCGACGGCTCCACCAGCCTGCCCCAAGGCTTCGATCCAAATTTCTGGTGGGCCATCTCGAGGCCGCGCACGGTGCCGGGCACGCCAGCCGCGCGCCATCCGATGATGCTATCGCGCGTCGGGTTGCCGGCGGCGTCCAGATACATGTTGCGCGTAGACGAAAGCGGCGCGCGCTCACGGAAGTCAATGAAGCTGGTGCGACCATCGGCCATGCGCAGCAGCAGAAAACCGCCACCGCCGAGGTTCCCCGCCGCGGGGTGGGTGACGGCCAACGCAAAGCCCACGGCCACGGCAGCATCCACCGCATTGCCGCCCGCCTTCAATACGTCGCGGCCCACGTCGGCCGCCAGCGGCTCTTGCGCCACTACCATCGCCTTCTTAAAGCGGACCGGCTCACGGGCCCAGACGATCGCGGCGGTACACGCGAAAATGGCAGCCCAACGGAAGCGCAGCGACATGCTCCCAGTGTAGCCCGCAGTCAAGTATCATAGCGGCTGCTCCCTATGTGGCCGCGTCTCCTCCTCGCCGGCGCTTGGCTCGCCTTCCAGCTTGGCGCCATCGCCTACGCCCGCTTTGTCCCCGCCCGCTACTTCTGCTGGGCTCCCTACGACACGCAGACCGAGTATTGGGTGACGGTGCGCCAGGGTGATCGCCAGTTTTCGCCGGACGAGATTCGCCAGCGCTACCGCCGTCCGGCCCACGGTTTTGACAACCGCGCGCCGCAGAACGTGATCGACATGTTCCAGCAAGCCGAAGAACGCTACCATCGCGCGGACCCGGCCCGCGTCGAGATGCGCTACCGCGTCAATGGCCATGTTGACGGACAATGGAGTTGGGGACCATCTGTAAAGTGATTGTCGGCCACGGAAAAGCTGGCATCGGCAATCTGCCGAACCACTAACTCCGTTGGAGGCCGTGATTGGCAAGAACGGCGTGGGTAAGAGCACGATTTTCGATGCCTTTCAGACCCTTTTTCGCGGACACCTTCGACTATCATGGCTGAGGCAGAAAGATGGCCACTACAATCAACTCATACTGCGCAACGGTTATCCACGTCCTCCAGTAAACCGGGCTCCATTCGATCATGAGATACAGTCAAATTACTGGCGAAAGAAGATAGTCCGCTGCCCGAAGAACGCCTCACGGGCAGGTGAAAGAATTGTCCTACTGGTTGAAGCGTTTCAGATTGGCCCGTCGGTTTTGTATGGACATTGTCCATCTTGTTTGCTAAGATGTGAAGTGCAGCCTATGCCAAAATCGCTAACGCCTCTCCGGGATACGAAGGTGCAGCTCCGCATGCTGCCCCTGCAGAAAGACGTCATCAGTCGAGCTGCGGGCCTTAAGCAGACCACTTTGACTAATTTCCTGGTGGAACACGCCTTTGACGCCGCTCAGCGGATTCTCGCCGATCAGGTTCATTTCTACCTGTCGCCAAAGAAGTGGGACGAGTTCTGCGCGGCCTTGGATGCGCCTCCCAAGGATTTGCCGGGGCTTCGCAAACTATTAACCGAACCCAGTGTATTCGATGAGCCTAAGAAGCCCCGTTCCCATCGATAAGAGCCACGATACCGGCTCCTTCGATTGCGGCGTTGCTCCGCTTAACGATTTTCTTCAAAAATACGCGTTGGTGAATCACAGCAACCGGTCTGCGCGAACATATGTTGCGTTCCGCGACGATCGTCTGGTTGGCTACTACACCCTCGCCGCCGGATCGGTCAGCCGGGATGAAGTGCCCAAACGCATCGCGCAAGGATTGGGAAAGTATCCGGCACCAGTCACCTTGCTAGCGCGGTTGGCGGTGGACTTGACTGAGCAGGGCCGCGGTTTGGGACGCGGACTACTCAAGGATGCCTTGCTGCGCGCCTTTCAGGCGGCTGAGCTAGTGGGCAGCAGAGCGGTTGTGACGCACGCCAAGGATGAGACCGCCAAGCGCTTCTACCAGAAGTATTCCTTTGAGCCTTCACCGCTGAACGACTGGCATTTGTATCTGTTGATGAAGGACGTGCGTGGGCTCATCTGAACATCAGAACCGCCACCTCAATCCCCCGTAGTCAACTGCCCCGCCCCCGCCAGAATCGGATTCATCCGCCGCTCCCTATGCCGCATCGCCGCGCCGATAAACGCCTTGAACAACG
>JAYTKJ010000238.1:0-24943 GCA_043730365.1 Acidobacteriota bacterium
CGATACGGCCAGGTGATTTCAGGCGGCTACTATTGGGCGATCAACCGAAGTCATGACTTGACGTACCGGCCTCAGTATTACACCGCGCGGGGCTTTGCCCACAACGTCGATTTCCGCGGCAAGCCTTCGGCCCGGACCGACTTCGATCTGATCGTATTCGGCGTGAACGATCGCGGCGAACTGCAGGGTGACGGCTCGCGGCGGAAACAGGGTGGCTTGACCCTTACGTTTCGGGGACAGAGCCGGGACTTGCCCTGGGGTTTTGAGGCGCGCGGACAGGTGAACTATCTCACGTCGCTCAGATTCCGGCAGGCCTTTACGCAGAGCTTTACCGAGGCCGTCAACACCGAAGCGCACTCGCGGGGTTACGTGACCAAGCACTGGTCCACCTACGCACTCACGCTGGTGGCCGAACGCAGCGTGAACTACCAGTCCGATCAAGACGAGGACCGGATCGTGGTTCGCAGGCTGCCGATGCTGGATTTTTCGTCACGGGACCGGCCGTTGTTCCCCCGCACCCGGCTGCCCATATGGTGGTCGCTCGAATCCACAGCGGGCCTGATGCGCCGCAACCAGCCTCTGTTTCAAACGCGCCAGTATGTGGAGCGGTTGGATCTGGCGCCGCGCATCATGACGGCGTTGCGCTGGAAGAGTTTTAACCTGCTGCCTTCGCTGGCAATTCGGGAGACGCATTGGGGATCGAGTTTTCGCGATGGCCGGGTGAGCGGCGACGGCTTCCTGCGCTCTACCAGAGAAGCCGCCGTGGAACTGGAAGCGCCCTCTATCGGGCGCATTTTCGACGCGGTTCCTTCGTGGCTGGGCGGCAAGAAGATCGGTGATAAGATGAAGCACGTCGTCGAGACCCGGGCCGGCTTCCGGTGGAGCGGCGGCGTGGAGGACTTCAGCCGGGCCGTGCGCTTTGACGACACCGAACTGCTCTCCAACACCAAAGAGTTCGACTACTCGCTCACCAACCGGATCTACGTGAAGAAAGCTGGCAATGTGCGCGAACTGCTGAGCTGGCAGCTTTGGCAGAAGCGTTATCTCGATCCCACCCTGGGCGGCGCGGTGGTGGATGGACAACGCAACGTCTTTCTGACTCAGACGGAGATGACTCCGTATTCGTTCTTCAATCAGCGCCGCCACCAGTCTCCGATTGTGTCGGCCCTCAGGCTGAGCCCGACACAGGCTTTCAGTATCGACTGGCGTTCGGATTACGATCCGGTGCGGCAGGCGGTGGTGAATTCGTCGATTCAGGGCGTGTACCGTCACGAGAACCTTACCGTGTCGGCCGGGCACAATCAAGTGCGTAATAATCCACTGATCTCGCCGGGAGCCAATCAGATGATCGGCACCGTGGGTTGGGCGCGGCCGAATCAGCGCGGGTGGAGTATCGGCTCCCTGGCGATCTACGACTATCGCCAGAGACTCTTTCAATATTCGTCGACGCAGGCCGGCTATAACACCGATTGCTGCGGCCTGAGTATTCAGTTCCGCCGGATCGGTGTGGGCGTGGCGAGGAACGAATGGCGCGCGGCGTTTGCGGTGGCCAATATTGGATCGTTCGGCAATTTGCGGCGGCAAGAGCGATTGTTCTAGCAACACAACAGGAGCGCCGGTCTCACGAGGGACCCGCGCTCCTGCCGCTGGCACGCCCGGTTAGGCGGGTTCGAGTGCGAAGGCCATCGGTGAGCCGTCCGCGTCCAACCAATAAGCGCGAGACCAGCCGTCCGTCGCCGTAGCGTCCACCGAAAGGTTCTCGGCAAACGCCGCTTTCAGGCAAACGTGGCCGTTGGCATCCAGCAACTCAGCCACTGCAAGGTTCTTGGCGAACACTCCCGTGGCAGGGTTATTGGAAAAGAGATTCACTGGAATGCCGACCGGCCCACTGGCACTGGCCGCCGCCACTCCACCCGTGCTTCCTTTAGACACCGCAAATCCGAAGGTGGCATGCTGACCAGGATGGTGTGCCTGGAAGCTGATGTGCGCCGTCGAGGTCGTTTTGCTCGCGTAAGAGATGAACCCGCAGGGACCGGCCAGATTGGCGGGATTGTCCGCCCACACCTGGAAGATTTGAGCCTGACAAGGCCTGTTGTCCACCTGGACAACGAAGCGGAAGGCGATGATGTTGCCTCCGCCATCCCGAATCACGCGGTCTTCCATGGGGACGAATGGGAAACCCGCATCGACGGGCACGGTGCGCGTGGGCACGGTTCCGATGCCAAACGGCGCGGCTGTGGTGGGCGTTTTCAGGGTGACGCCTTCGGCCGTGAGATTCACTCGCGTGCCGTCGGATTTGAAAAGCTCCAGTTTGAGCTCGTACAAGCCCACCGAGGCGTTGGCATTGCCGCCGTCGAGCGCGTGCGTGGGAAAGTAGGCGCTGGCCGTGTTGGAGCGGGCGCTCACTTCCGGCGCCCAGGAAGACGACACGGCTCCTGGGTTCAAGGGCGGATCATCGGGACGAATTTTGAACAGGACTTGGCCCACGATGGCCGGGTCTGGTCCGAGAGGGAACGGCTTGAAGGTGAGGGTGCCGTCGGCCAACTCCTCTCCGTAGTGCCGGACGACATCTGAGGCAAGCGGGGTCCAGGGCGGGTCGCTCGGCGAGACTGGAACGCGGCGGTAGGACCAACGGTAATGAGTGATACCTGACGGAATCAGGCCGTCACCGAACCACACGCGCGGCTCCAGGCTTCCGGCAAACGGTTCGCCAGCGGTGGTGAGTCCGGGCGTTGTACCGAAAAGCTCGCGTTGGATTTCGCTCATGCTGACGTTTTCGCCGACTGACAACACGGCCACCTGTTTGCCGGGCAAGGTTGGGTCGCCTCCGCACCAGGGTACTCGCGGGTCATGCACCGGAATCGTCACTTCGCTGCCGCAGGCGTAGTCCCAATAGGTGTTGCAACAGACCGTTGGATGATAGACGGACGTCCATACGCCACCGATTGAATAGTCCACCGAGAAGTAGAGATCCGGATGGTCTCCACCGCATGGGTAGATCATCCAGGTGTCAAAGCGTCCCTGCGCGTCCGTAATGACCGTCGTGAACTCATCGCAGAAGCAGAAATAGGACCACAGGAATGGCCAGTAACAAATGTAGGGACGAAACAGGGGAGCGCTGTCGCGGAGCGACTGCCGGATGAGCGTAGCGGAATCGGAAGTGAGAGCCGCGCTGGTCTCCGCCGAGAGTTGCAGGGACTGCGAGAACCGCTCTACAGGCGGCGGAAGCGGCGGAAGCGGCTGCGGATTCAGTGCCAGCCTTTCCGGAGGCGTGGTAAAAGGGGGCAGGGGTTGCGGATTGAGCGCGAGTCGCTCGGTTGGCGTGGTGCGAGGCGGGAGTGGCTGCGGATTGAGTGCTACGCGATCCAACCGGCTCCGGGCGCCGTTCATACGCGCAGCGGCCAAGGGCGTCAGGTCTCGGACGCCAGGATCGAACCGGAACGGGGGCGGATCCGGTGGATTCGGTGGCTTGGGAATGCGCGGGTCTTCCTTCAGCTTCAGGATCTCGTCGCGCCAGCGCAGCACAATATTGTCGGGCAGACGCACGACGATATCCCACCAACGGTCCACCTCACAAATCCGCACGCGGGCGTTGCAAACGGGCATGTTTATCGTGGAGTCGCCAACTTGCACCGGCCGTACCACCCGGCCGCGAATCCGGCAAAAACAAATGCGCCAATAGCGCAGGATGTCGGAGGGAATGGGCAGGAACGTGTACTCGCTCACGCCCCGGCGATATCGCCAAGTGGGCTCATATGGGCGCATCCGCTTCAAGTTGCGCAGAGTGAGGGCTTCTCCTCTCGGCAGCGCCGGCGCAACGTAGAGACGCGCATCTCTCAATTCGCGGTCGGTGAGGCGGACATCAGCCGTTCCGCCCTTGAGGGGGGCCGAGGCCAGGTGCTTGCCTTCCGGGTTGAACACATGGACAGAGACCTCTACCGGTTGATCGGGTTGGGTCTCGAATTGAGTAACAAACTTTATCTTGAGTGCTTCGTCCGCCATGGGTGGAGGACCTCCTTTGCTGTCTGTGAAGACACGCATGGGCCGGCATCGTTACAAGACGACGCGGCTCACTTGAGGCAAAATGAGGATCGGCGAAGCCAGTTGACTAGCGAATGGTCTTGTCGTCAACGCCCGTCAAACTAGCTGAGTCATCCAGTACCCCGAGCGTGAGAATGGCGAAGGTGAAGACGTCGGTGCCGGGCTCCAGGTGGCCGCCGAAGGCCTTGTTGTCGTCCGTCATCGTCATGTGGCAGTGGATGCGGCCATCGATCACGTAGCCGTTCATGCTGATGATGTCAGTCGGCGCGTCGGTGTCTTTGACGTAGGTGTTCTTCGAAGGGAACGTGTTGTTGCTGACCGAGTGAAGGTGGTAGTTGCGCACGCTGCCGACGCCGGAGAGGATGACGGCGTTCTTGATCTTTTGCGCGGCAACCTGCTTTTCAAAAGCGGCGAGCAAATCCGTTTGATACTTGAACCGCAGGATGACGATGCGCTGGAACTGAGCGGAGATGGCGGTGGCCTCGGGCACTTTGTCGCTATTGGGTTTGGAGTCACCCTCGGGCGTCGTGGCCTTGGTCACTTCGGTGCGCGTACGTTCGGCGAACGCGGGAGTCAAAGCCAGGATGAGAATAGGGATGTATCGTATTGGCATCCCGCTATTCTACGTTGGGAAGGGCGGCCCGCAGATCCCGCAAGGTGGCCGAGAACCCGGTGTAAGTATCATCCTCAATTGTGAATAGAGCGTCGACCTGTGTCTCGGTGTCAACTGGAAACTCGTCCAGCCGCTCGGCCCAGTTCCAGGCCTTGCAGAGCAGGGGATAGCGATGCTGCTGCAGAAAAAACTTCAGATGCTTCTCTTTGAGGATCGAGGGCGGCTGGCGCAGCGTGGCGCCGCGGACGGCCAGCACAGGCGACGGATTGCCATAACCAAAAGGCCCGAGCGAGAGGATCTGGCGTGCGTTGGCTGGCGTCAACTCACTAAGCTCCACTTCGGCATCGATCTCATAGCGCGGGCACATGTCTTCGACGGCCAGCCGTTCGGCGGCGTAGGCGGTGAAGCGGCGCTGAAATTCCGGGACGCGCGCGGCATCTAGCGTGACACCGGCGGCTTGCCGATGGCCGCCGAACTTTACGAAGAGGTCCGGCATGGATTCCAGCGCGTCCAGCAAGTGGAACGACGGCACGCTGCGCCCTGAGCCTACGGCTTGCTTCTTCTCCGGATCGATCTCGAGCACGAACACCGGACGGTGAAAGCGTTCCACCAATCGGCTGGCGACGATGCCGGCGACGCCGCGATGCCAACCCTCGCCGGCGAACACCAGCGCGCGGCGCTCATCATTGACGGGCCACTCCACGGTTTCTGCCAGTGCGGCCGCGAGAATATCGCGCTCCACCTGCTGCCGTTCCTTGTTGAATTCGTCAAGCAGCATCGAGAGCTCCTGAGCCCGCGCTTGGTCTGAGGTCAGGAACAGCTCAATCACGTTCGAGGCTGAATCCATGCGGCCCGTGGCGTTGATGCGGGGAGCCAGGCGAAAGGCTACCTGGCCGGCCGTGGGCACCTCGCCGGGTTGGAATCCGGCGACGCCGAGCAGCGAACGCAGACCAAGATTGCTGGTATCGGTGAGGCCGCTGAGTCCATGCGTGACGATGACGCGGTTCTCGCCCACCAAGGGCACGACATCGGCCACGGTGGCGATCGCCACGATCTTGAGAAATGATTCAGTGAGCCGCTGCACGCGGCCGGCCGGAATATCGAGGAGGGAGAGCAGCGCCTGCAGGAGCTTGAACGCCACGCCGGCGCCGCAGAGATTTTTTTCGGGATATCCGCAGCCGGGCTGATTCGGATTGAGGACGGCCACAGCCGGCGGAATCTCCGCTTCGGGGAGATGGTGATCGGTGACAATCACGTCCACGCCAAGTTCATTGGCGTACTTAACCACTTCGTTGGCGCGAATGCCGGTGTCGACACTGACGATCAGGCGCGTGCCGTTTTCGGCCGCTTCGCGAATCACCTCAGGGCGCATGCCGTAGCCGTCCTTGAGCCGGTGAGGGATGTGGAATCCGGCGTCGTTGCCGGCCATTTGCAGCACTTTCGAAAGCAGCACGATGCTGGTGGTGCCGTCGACATCGTAGTCGCCGTAGAGCAGGATCTTCTCGTGATTGCGGACGGCGTTGAGGAGCCGGCGCGCGGCGGCCTCCATGCCTTTCATCAGGAACGGATCATGAAGAGTATCAATTGAAGGCCGCAGGAATCGTTGCGCGGAATCGGGGTCCTGATAGCCCCGGCGCATCAGGATGCGGGCTGTGAGTGGCGAGAGCTTGAGCTCGGCGGCCAGCCAGCGCGCGCGGTCCGGGTCAATCGCGGGAAAGTTCCAACGTGATGGACGGCGGGGGAGCCCGGGCATCAGTTCTGGGAGAAGTACCCGCCCATCGGCGGCGGCCCTTCGGCCATTTCAATGGCGTCGTCGAGATCGTCCAGCAGATCCAGATACTCGTCATACCAGGGCGCCGTGGCTTCGTAGAGATAGGTGCGTCCGTCAAAATCAAAAGAAAGCTCGATGGCGCTGGTGAAGCCTTCGTAGCCCTTGAGCCGGCGAAGCTCGCGCTCCATCTCACGATGGCGCTCTCGCGGCAGTTCGGCGGCTTCGAGTTTCTCGATCGCCTCTTCGACGATGTTGGCGGGAAAATCGCGGTGATGGAAGACGACGAGCTTGACGCCGATGGACAGCGCGGTTTCGAGGAACTCGCCGGGATCGGGGTGCAACGAGGCATCCCACAAGATGGGCACCGCTTCGTCGGTGAACCGGCTGCGGGCGTGGAAGACGACGTAAGCGCCGTCCTGCAGTTGGCGTTCGATGTCGCGTTTTAGGTTATCGAGGTCTTGTCTCATGAGCGCTGGGCCGTGACGAGAATATCATGTTGGTTGCCAAGTTCCCGCGCCGAGGGCGTGACGATGGTGCGCGGGCCGATGTGAATCTTCTTGTTTGATTGTAGTGCGGAGCGGACATCCGCTTCGCAGACGAACTCGCTAATAGCGATCGCGGGGGACGGGGGAGGGGCCGGTGAGATCACCACCGGCGGCGTGCCGCACGAGGCTGCCGGGGCGGGGGCGGCGGTGACCGTGGGCGAACCCGCCGCAGTGCGCGAGCGAAGAAATCGGTCCACGATGGCAGCGGCAGGAGTAACAGGCGCGATTGCCGGAGCCGCTCCCAACCCTCGTTGGGTCAGGAATCGCTCCACCGCCGCACCCACGAGGTGTCGCACTTCACCCGCTGTGGCCGACTGTTGCGCGGTAGGAATTTCAAAGGCATCCTCAGCTTTGCGTATGACCATCGCTACTCGCTTAATGTTCATCAGATGTTGCGGCCCGATGTTATCCGACGTCGCGTTGCCGGCCATCGCGCCGCAACCCAGCGTCATGGCTGGTTGCAGACCGGTCGTTATGCCCGTCGAACCTTGCGGCGACGGCGTGTTCACCAGTACGCGGAAACTCGGGATGCGCAACCCATACTCGCGAATGCGCGCGGGATCGGTGGCATGAATCACGCTGGTGTGGCCCAACCCGCCGAACTTGAGAATGGCTTGGCAGGCGCGTACTTGCTCCTCCCACCCTGCGACGAACAGCAGGGAAAGCACCGGACTAAGCTTCTCCATCGAGAGCGGATGGGCCTTGCCGATGCCGCCGATTTCCGCCGCGAGAATCGATGTCTCGGCAGGCACACTGAAGCCGGCCATCTGCGCGATGCGAGTGGGAGACTGGCCGACGCACTCGGGATTGATGCGCCAATTCGGCGCAATCAGAATTTTGGCTAGCGCCTGCGATTGTTCAACCGAGCAGAGATACGCCTTGCACTTGCGAAGCTCTTCGAGGATCGCCGCCTTGCTGGCGGCCAACCCGACGATGGTTTGTTCGCTCGAGCAAATCGTGCCGTAGTCGAAGGACTTACCTTGCACAACCTTGGCCACGGCTTCGGCGAGAGGCGCCGAGGCATCGATCAGGACCGGAACGTTGCCCGGGCCGACGCCGTAGGCAGGCTTGCCGCTCGAGTAGGCTGCTCTCACAATTCCCGCGCCGCCCGTAGCCAGAATCACGCTCGTGCGCGGATGCCGCATCAACGCCTCCGTCCCTTCCATCGTGGCGTTGTTGATGCACTGGATGATATGTTCCGGTGCGCCGGCTGCGCGCGCCGCTTCATAGAGAACCTGGGCCGACTCACAAGAACAGGCCTTGGCGCGCGGATGAGGGCTGAGCACGATGGCGTTGCCCGATTTAAGGGCGATGATGATCTTGTAGATGGCGCTAGACGTGGGGTTGGTGGTGGGCAGAATGGCGGCCACCACGCCCACGGGCACACCAATTTCGACGATCTGCTTTTCCGTATCCTCGCGCAGCACGCCGATGGTTTTCATGCCGCGAATGGCTCGAGGCAACATGTCGGCGGCCAGTAGATTCTTCGCCAGTTTGTCGCGCGCGTTGCCATAGCCCGTCTCTTCAACGGCCAGTTGGGCGAGGCGGGCGGAGTGCAAGCGAGCCGCCGCTCCCATGGCTTCGACAATCGCGTCAAGCTGGGCTTGCGAGAAATTGCGGAATTGTTGGAAAGCCGCGTAAGCTTGTTCAACTTTGGCGCGGACTTCCTGAATCGATACCAGGTCCGAATCGCGGAGCACGGTGCGTTCCTACTGAAAAAATGCGCTGGAGGCGCCTACGTGCTGGTCTTATCCGACGAATTCTTCTTGTTCTTGCCGGGCAGGACTTTTTCCACATCGCTATGCGGATTGGGAATGACATGCACCGACACGAGCTCGCCCACGCGGCGGGCCGCGGCCGCACCCGCGTCGGTAGCGGCTTTCACCGCGCCCACGTCGCCGCGAACGGTGACGGTGACATAGCCGGCGCCGATGAACTCCTTGCCTTCCAGCACGACATTGGCGGTCTTCACCATCGCGTCAGCGGCTTCAATGGCGCCGACCAGACCCTTTGTTTCGACCATCCCGAGGGCTTCCATGTTTAGTGATGTTCCAGTTCGATCCTTAACGGTACCATAATGAAGAGGGATATCAACTATGCCGGTGGCGGTTGCCAAACTGACCTGGGACGACATCAAAGACTGGCCCGCAGGGCGTGTCGAGCTTGTCGAAGGGGAGGCCATCATTTCACCCGTACCTGCCGAAAGTCATCAGCAAATCTGCGAGAACATCGGGGACTTGGTCAAGCCCTACGTAAAATCCCGCGGTCTGGGCCGTTTCTCCCGATTGCCCATTCACGTCATTCTGGAGCCCGGCGTGGAATACGAACCCGACTGTTGGTTCATCGCCAAGGACAGGCTGGACGATCTTCGTGAATGCTTCCACGGCGCACCCGACCTGATCATCGAGGTAATCTCGGAGTCTAACCGGTCACACGACACGGTGGTGAAGTTTCGCGACTACGAGCGCTTCGGCGTGCGGAAGTATTGGCTGGTAGATCCACGAGCCTCCCACGTGCGCGTGTTCCATCTCGGGGCCCAAGGCAAGTATGAATTGCTGGGCGCCTTCGCTTCGGGAGAACGGCTTGAGTCCCGGCTATTTCCGGAGCTTGCCATCGATCCCGCCGCGATTTTCGCCAAAGAGTAGTGGCCATTTCAGCCGGCCGACATGGTGAGGCCGGGCTAACGCATCTACAATAGAGGGCTAGGACTCTCCTCAACAACCACATGCCATCTTCCGGCAAGAAATTCAAAGCGCGCAAAACCGCGCCACGTCATATTGAATCCACCAAGCTTCCCAACGGGCTGCGCATCATCTCCGAATCGATGTCGCATGTGCGGAGCGTGTCGGTGGGAATCTGGGTCGACTCCGGATCGCGCCGCGAGTCGCCGGTGGAAAACGGCCTCTCGCATTTCATTGAGCACATGTTGTTCAAGGGCAGTGTGAACCGGTCCGCCGAGGAGATCGCCCGCAGCGTGGATTCGCTGGGCGGTAACCTTGATGCCTTCACCGGTAAGGAACTGGTCTGCTACAACATCAAGGTGCTGGACGAGCATCTGCCCATCGCCTTCGATGTCTTGTCCGACATGGTGCTGCGGCCGGCTTTTCGCACCGAAGATATCGAGAAGGAAAAAGGTGTCATCCTCGAAGAGCTGAAGATGGAGGTGGACAATCCGGAGTATCTGGTCCACGAGACTTTTTCGGCGAACTTTTATCGCGGGCACCCGCTGGGGCAATCGATCATCGGGACCCGGCAGACGATTCGCGGCTTCGACAAGCGGATGGTGCGGGATTTCTACAAGTCTGTCTACACGCCGCGCAACCTATTGATCACCGCGGCCGGGAATCTTTCGCACCAGCAACTGGTGGATCTGGTTTCGGCGCAGTTTGCGTCGCTGCCGGTGCGCCCCATCGCCAAGCAAGCCGGGCCGCCGGTTACGCACAACCGCATCGTGCTGAAGGACAAGACTTCGCTCGAACAGCTGCATGTGCTGGCTGGAATGCCCGCTTATCCGGTGGCGCATCCGCAGCGCTTTTCAGCCTACGTGTTGAATACGCTGCTCGGCGGCAGCATGAGTTCGCGGTTGTTTCAAACGATTCGCGAGCAGCGCGGCCTGGCCTATTCGGTCTTCTCCGATCTCAACCCGTTTCGCGATTCAGGCATGCTCGCCATTTACGCCGGCACTTCGCCACAGTCTCTGCCGCAGGTGCTAGAGCTGACGACCGCTGAACTGCGGAGGTTCAAAGACGAACCCGTACCGGCCGAGGAACTCAAGCGCGGCAAGGATAATCTGAAGGGATCGGTGATGCTGGGCCTGGAATCCACTTCGAGCCGTATGTCGAATCTCGCGCGTCAGGAGATGTATTTCGGGCGCTTCACCACGCTGGACGAGACTGTATCGGAGATCGACAAAGTGACGGTCGAGTCGGTACAGCAGACGGCGCGTGAGCTGTTCCGCTCCGAGGCGATTGCGCTGACCGTGCTGGGCAAGCTCAATGGACTGCAAGTGCGGCGTGGGGATCTGGCCTGCTGAAGACATGAAGCCCCGATTCCTCCCGTTGTGGTTGGCGCTGGCCACGTTGGCCTATGGTTACGACTTCAAGTCGCTGAAGCCCCAGGGCTACGTCAGCGATTTTGCCGGCGTGATCGACACGGCTTCCAAGGTGGAGATCGAGCGCTATTGCCGCGAGCTTGAGGATCGCACGGGCGCGCAACTGGCGTTCGTGACGATTACGACGCTGGAGAACGAGCCGGTGAGCGACGTCGCCAACTTGCTCTACCGCACCTGGGGCATCGGGCAGAAGAAATCGAACGAAGGCGCACTCCTGCTGCTGGTCGTGCAGGATCGCAAGAGCCGGCTCGAAGTGGGCTACGGGCTGGAGCCGATTCTGCCAGACGGGCTCAGCGGGTCTATTCTCCGCGAGATGCGGCCGGCGCTACGCGAGAACCCGCCTCACTATGGCGACGCGATGATTGCTGCCGCACGCGCCATCGGCGGGCGGGTGCTGGCGGCCAAGGGCGTCGCCGGCGGTCCGGCTCCGATGCGCGCAAGCCGCAGGCGCGAAGCCGAACCGGCGGTGCCCATGGAGATCTGGATTTTCCTGGCTATCATTGTCCTGATGTTTTTTCTTAACAGCCGGCGCGGTGGCGGCGGAAGGGGCGGCAGGGGCGGCGGAATCTTTCCGGTCTTCTTTCCGCCTGGCTTTCCCGGTTCTTCGCGCGGAGGCGGCGGCTTTGGGGGGATGAGCGATTCCGGCGGGGGCTTTGGCGGCTTTGGCGGTGGGGATTCGGGCGGAGGCGGAGCATCAGGCGACTGGTAACGAAAGCTATGACCAAGGAACAGCAGATTGCGCAGTTCAGTGAACGCTTCGCGAAGGCCTTCGGTAGCAATGCCGTGTCTCTGATCCTTTACGGTTCGGCGGCCGGGCCTGAGTTCAACGAAAAATACTCGGATCTCAACCTGCTCTGCGTGCTAACGCGCGTGGGGCCGCCCGAACTGGCCAGCTCTGAGCCGTTGTTCCGTTGGTGGATTGAAGCCGGCAATCCGCCGCCGGTGCTGATGAGCGAGGCCGAGGTGGCCGGTTCCACCGATTGTTTCCCGATCGAATACCAGGACATGCAGCGCCGCCGGCGGGTGTTGCACGGCAAGGACGTGATCGAAGGCCTGGTGGTGGATCGATCTTTTTACCGCGCGCAAGTGGAGTGTGAGCTACGTTCCAAACTCCTTCGGTTGCGCAGGAAAGCGGCTGGGACGCTAGCGGATACACAGTTGCTGACCAAACTCATGGCCGATTCGGTTTCGACGTTCCTGGTATTGGGCCGCCATGGTCTGCTGCTGGCGGGCCACGACGGCGGGGCCACCCGTCACGAAACGGTAGCTGGTTTACGGGAACATTTCGCGCTTGACGCGCATCCGTTTGAAATATTACTTTCGGTTCGCGAAGGCCGGGCCCTGACGATCGACGCCGGGACCGTCTTTGCGCGATATCTCATAGGCGTCCAGCAACTGGTGGACGCCATTGACTCACTTCAAAAATAGACCAAAGAAAGAAAAAGGAAAATCACGATGAAAGCCGGTGTGCTGGTTCTGATTGCTCTCGTAATTTTGGGCGTAGTGTTTGGCGGCCAGATTGTTTCGGCCCGCAACGAAATGGTGACGCAGAAGAATGGGATCGAAGGGTCTTGGGCGCAGGTGGAAAACGTTATGCAGCGCCGCGCCGATCTGATTCCGAATCTGGTGGAAACGGTGAAAGGCGTCACCAAGCAGGAGCAGGCGGTGTTCGGTGAGATCGCCGCCGCGCGCTCGGGTTTACTTGGCGCCAAGGGTCCGCAGGAAAAGATGCAGGCCAATGCCGCTCTTGACGGAGCCATCGGGCGCCTGCTGGTCTTGACGGAGAACTATCCGCAATTGAAATCGAGCGATAACTTTACCAACCTGATGAACGAACTCTCGGGCAGTGAAAACCGGATCGCCATCGAGCGGCAGAAGTACAACAACGCGATCAAGGAATACAATACCTACATCGAGTTGTTCCCCAAAAATATTGCGGCTAGCCTGTTCGGCTTCGCCAAGAATGAAAACTACTTCAAGACTGAGCCTGCAGCCAAGCACGCTCCGAAGGTATCCTTTTAAGATCACCACATGAGCGCACCTCTGTTTAAGAACTACATCAACGGCGAATGGGTAGGCGGCGACACGTTCGAGAACCGCAACCCCGCCAACACCGACGAAGTGGTCGGCCTCTTTGTGAAGGGCACGGCTGCCGACATGACCGGCGCGGTGGACGCGGCGGCAGCGGCGTTCCCGGCCTGGTCCACCATGAGCGGCCCGGCCCGGGGCAACCTGCTGTACAAGGTGGCCGATATTCTCGATCGCAAGTTTGACCAACTGGGCGAAGAGATGTGCCGCGAAGAAGGCAAGACGCTGCCCGAGGCCAAGGGTGAGGTGCGGCGCGCCATCAACATTTTCCGGTACTTCGGCGGAGAGGGCTCGCGCATGCCGGGCATGATCGTGCCGTCCGAGCGTGACCGCGTGCACATGTTCGCGCTGCGCAAACCGATTGGCGTCGTTGGCCTGATCACGCCGTGGAATTTCCCGATTGCGATTCCAGCCTGGAAGATTGCGCCGGCGCTGATCTGCGGCAACACGGTAGTGGTTAAGCCGGCCTCGGTTTCGCCGCTCTGCGCGTGGCGCATTGTGGAAGCCTGTCACGAAGCGGGAGTGCCCAAGGGCGTCATCAATTTTGTGGCTGGCTCAGGCGCCACCCTGGGCGGTGCGATGGTAGGAGCCAAGCACCTCAAAGCGATTTCTTTCACCGGATCTTGCGACGTGGGCAATTGGCTGCACACCGAGGCGAGCAAGCGCCGGCTGCGGATTCAACTCGAAATGGGCGGCAAGAATCCCACCATCGTCCTGGCCGATGCCGATTTCAATGCGGCGGTGTCGAACGTGGTCAACGCCGCGTTCTTCTCCACCGGCCAGAAGTGCACGGCCACCAGCCGTGTGATTGTGGAAGACGCTATCTACGATAAGTTCGTCGCGGCGTTGGTGGAACAGACCAAGAAACTGAAGGTGGGCGACGGGATGAAACCGGGGATCGACATCGGTCCGGCGGTGGACGAAGGCCAGTTGAAGACGAATCTGGACTACATCGAGATCGGTAAGAAAGAAGCGGGCACCCCGCTATGCGGCGGCAACCGCCTGACTGGGGAAGGCTACGATAAGGGCTATTTCATCGAGCCCACCATTTTCGGCAATGTCACCGAGAGCATGCGGCTGGCGCAGGAAGAGATCTTTGGGCCGATCCTGGCCGTGATGCGGGCCAAGGATTTCGAAGATGCTATGCGCATTGCCAACAATATTCCTTTCGGACTCTCGGCTTCGGTCCAGACCACGAATCTGAGCCGCGCCTTCGACTTTATCTATCGCATGGAGGCCGGGCTGCTGACGGTGAACTTGCCCAGCGCCGGCGTTGAGTACCAACTGCCATTCGGCGGCACCAAAGATTCCAGTTTTGGTCCGAAGGAACAGGGACCGGCGGCGATGGAATTCTACAGCGATTACAAGACCGTCTACATGAAGTATTAGGGCGAGACAGGATCCAACCATGAAGCTTGGTCAAATCATTTGGAACGGTAGAGTTACTGCCGCCGCTTGGGACGCCGCCGGACTGGCGCATCCGATTCCTGACACCACCATGCAGGACCTGATCCGGCGGTCCGAGGTCGAAAAAATCGAGCTCGCTGAACTGGCCGCGCGTCAGGCTGCCAAGCATGGGGAAAACGTCCCCGCCGTGATTCCGATTCATCCGCGCGAGGTGTGGGCCTGCGGCTGCACCTACGAGATGAGTGCTGCCTTCCGCGATGCCGAGCATAATACGCGCGAAGGTTTCTACGCCTACGTTTACAGCAGCGAGCATCGGCCCGAAAGCTTTTTCAAGGGAACAGCGCGGGTGTGCGTGGGCCCGGGGCAGGCGATTGGGATTCGGCCGGATTCCAAGTTCACGGCGCCGGAGCCGGAGCTTGCCGTCGTGCTGGGCACTGGGGGCAAGGTGCTCGGCTACACGCTGGCCAACGATGTCTCGGCCTGGGATATCGAGAAGGAAAATCCGTTGTACCTGCCGCAGTCGAAGGTCTACAACGCCTGCTGCTCGTTGGGGCCGGTGATTGTAACGCCCGATGAATTGACCAATCCGTATGGGCTCGACATGACCTGTACCATCGTGCGCAATGGGCAAACGGTCTTCAGCGGCGCGGTGAATACGTCGAAGCTGCATCGGAAGATCGAAACGTTGGTCGAGTATCTGTTCCGGGCGAATTCGCTTCCTACCGGCAGCGTGCTGTGTACCGGCACCGGCATCATTGTGAAGGAAGAGAATGCGCTGGCGCCGGGCGACATCGTGACGATTCGCGTGCCGGAGATCGGCGAACTGAGCAATCCCGCCGCGATGGTCTAAGGTCGTCTGGCGCCGAACTCCGCACGGCGCAGCCGTTTGACATGGCAGCTTTTTTTGGAATAACATTGTTATTACTATGAAGACCCTGCATGTCAGCATCCGGCAGATTGGCAATTCACAAGGTATCGTGATACCAAAGCCTCTCCTGGCACAACTGGGCTTGAGCGGCGAGGAGGGGGCGGAAATGACCGTCGAAGGCGATGCCCTGGTGTTGCGCAGGCCGGCCAGTCCTGTGCGCGCCGGTTGGGCGGATGCCGCCCGAAAGATCGCCGCCAATCGCGACGACGAACTGGTAATGGGCGAATTCGGAAACGCCGACGACCGGGGACTGATTTGGTGATGCGCGGCGAGATCTGGCTCGTGAATCTTGATCCCACGCTGGGGAGCGAGATCAAGAAAACACGCCCCTGCGTTGTGCTGTCCCCCGCCGAAATGCATGACCATCTGAGGACGGTAATCGTCGCACCCATGACCACCCAAGGCCGGGCGGCGCCGTTTCGCATCGCCGTGACCCATGGCGGACAGAAGGGACTGATTCTGCTGGATCAGATGCGGGCCGTTGACAAGGCCCGATTGGCGAAGAAGCTGGGAGCCGTATCTGGAAAGACCCTCAAATCCACCTTGAGCACTTTGCAGGAAGTATTCACCGAGTAACAGCCATCACTCGGCCCGCAACGCATCAGCCGGACTGACTCTGGCCGCCCGGAGCGCCGGAGTGAGGCAGGCAGCGGCCGTGGCTAGTAGCTCAATCAAAAGCACGGCGGCGAACGTCCACGGATCGCGTGGATCCACGCCCACCAGCAAGGCGGCCAAGAGCTTCGATCCCGCATAGGCCGCCGCCAGCCCCACGGCCGCACCTGCCAGCGTGAGCCGTAAGCCGGAGCCTGCGATGAGCTTCGCCAGATCCGCGGCCGTCGCGCCCATCGCCGCCCGGATGCCCATCTCGTGCCGGCGGCGTGACTGGTTGTATTGCATCGTGCCGTAAAGGCCGACGGTTGCCAGCAGCAAAGCCACAAATCCGAACAAAGAAGAGATCGCCGCGATGATGGCGCTGCCCGACAACGGGCGGCTCAGGAACTCAGAGCCGGTTTGGATACCGTAAACGGGTAGCGCCGGATCGACTTTTCGAAACGCTTCGCGCACGGCGGAAGAGGCCAGTTCCGGGCGGCCCGCCGCACGCACGATCACGCGCATGCGGCCGGCATAGTGCTGCGCCACAGGCAGCCAGAAGAAAGGCGTTTCGCCTTCACCGAACGTGACATATTTGCCGTTCCGCGCGACGCCGATCACTTGCAGTTGGCGGCGTGTGGCGTCGCCAGCAAAATGGAAAGTGCGGCCGAGGGGATCCTGACCGGGCCATAATCGGGCGGCCATCGCCTGATTGATCACCGCGGTGAAGGGCGCTTTCGCATCGTCCCGTTCATCGATAGCGCGTCCGGCCACTATCGGCGTCTGCAGTGCGTCGAAATAGCCGGGGCCCGCGAGACCGTTGAATGCGAACGGCAGCTCCTTTCCCGGGGATAGTGCGGCGTTGTTGGGAACAATATTGTCACCTGACGTGTAGGCATCGAGTGGCAGATTGGCACCAATGCTGGCGGCCTCGATGCCTGGGCTGGCGCGGAGCAACTCGACCACGCGCCGGTGGAGCTCGCGACCGCGTACGTCGTCATAGCCTTGGAGGTTGAGATCGAAGGAGGCCGTCAGAAGCCGGCCGGTCTGGAAGCCGGGATCCATGTGCTGGCTGGCGCGCAGGCTGCGCAGGAATAAGCCGGCGGTGGTCAGCAGGATGCAGCAGAGCGCCACCTGGACCGCCACCAGCGCGGCTCTGATGCGCGAGGGCCCACTCGATTCTCCCCGCGTGCTGCTCAGGGCATCGGCTGGGTGCGCGCTGGAGGCCCTCCACGCGGGCCATGTCCCGAACAGCAGCGCCGCAAAGAATGAAACTGCGACGGTGAACGTGGCTACCCGCCAATCGATCCACTCGATTTCATCGGCGTCAAAGGCTGTGAACTCGGCCGGTGGGAGCAACTGCAACTGCAGAGTGGTGAGCCAAACCGCGAGCGCCAGACCCAGCAGGCCGCCGAGAAGCCCGAGCATCAAGCTCTCCGAGAGTAGCTGCCGCATCAGGCGGCTACGGCCCGCGCCCAGCGAAGCGCGCACGGCGAGTTCCTTGGCTCGCGCACTCCCGCGGGCAAACATGAGGCTGGCCACATTGGCGCAGGCCAGCAGCATGATCAGTCCGATGATGCCAAACACCAGCGCCTCCGCGGTGTTGACGAAGCCGCGCGTGTGGAAGAAGGCATGGAACTTGCCAGGTGCAGAGGCGAGGCCCACGCGGGTGGTCTTGTGGGCGCCCGGCCAGGTTTCGTTCCAGCGCCGGGACATGTTTGAGACAGCGTCTCGCGCCTGTTCCAGCGTCACCCCAGGCTGCAGACGGGCCCGCAGCGTGAGCCATTGGCTGGCGCGCCGCTCAAGCAGATCCCGGTCATTGGGATAGGCGATGGATTGCATCGAAACGGGAATCCACACGTCTGGCAGGAACGTCAGCATTTGCGTGCCGGACAGGCCGCGTAGGCCCACGCCGACGATGGTCATCGGCTGGTCATTGATCCGGATGCCGCGGCCGATCACGCGACGGTCAGCTTTGAACCGCCGCAGCCAGTAGCCGTAGCTCAACACCACTTCCGGAGCCTGGTTCAGCGCTCGGTCATTGCCGATTGAAAACAGACGTCCAGCCGCCGGTAGGGCCCGCAGGCCCGTGAAGTAGTTCCCGGTCACCGACTCAGCCATCGCCATCTCCGGTTCGCCATCGGCCACCAAGACGCGCACGCTGCGCTGACTATGGCCGAACACGTCGGCGAATACTTTGGTTTCCCTGCGGAGTTCTTCCAGATCCGGCCAGGAGAAATTGCCGGGGAGACTCCGGTCTTTGGTCACCGAATAGGGCGCCACCAGGCGCTCCGGCCGATCGACCGGCATCGGCCGCAGGAGAAACGAGTTGACGATGGTGAAGACGCTGGTACTGAGCCCGATGGCTAGGGCAAGGGAGGCGATGACGACGACCGCGAAGCCTCGGTCCCGAACTAGCGTGCGTATCGCGTAGCGGATGTCGGAACTCATGTGCTCAATCGTTGCACGTCAGAGTCCACCCAAAGACCGGGGATTAGCCTCATTAAGTGTCCGATTGTGGGATTACGCGTCCGTCTTCGGAGAGGAACCGTAACGCCCACGCCTCATGATAGTCTTCTTTAGCATGGCCCGAATACTGGCGATGCTGCTTTGCGCCTCCCTCTTGTCGGCTCAACCTGACATCAAAGATCAAGTCTCGCGAATTCCCGCGGGCGCGCTCGTTCAGGTGAAGCTTCGGGACAAGCGCACTTTGCTGGGCCGGATGGGCCCGGTGACCAGCGACACCTTCAGTATTCAATATGCCAAGAACGACAAGATCGTGGATGAGAAGATTACGTTCCAGGACGTTAAGTCCGTCAAGCCGAAGGCGCACGGCCTAAGCACCGGGGCGAAAGTTGGGATAGGCGTAGCCATTGGTGCGGGTGGGCTGTACCTGGTCGCTCTCCTCCTCGTCTACCTGGGTTGGGGGAGTTAATCGGATGGCGGCAAAAATCCTGGTATTGGTCCTATGCAGCGCCCTGGTGGGAGCACCCCTCGTGGCCCAGAACGACCGGCAGGGACCCACCATTAAAGAGCAAGTGATTTTGATTCCCGCCGATGCCCTGGTCGAAGTCAAACTCAAAGACAAACGCAAGTTTCGCGGCAGAATGGGGGCGGTCAACGATGAGTTTTTCGTGGTTAGGAATGACAAGGCTCCGGACGAGAAGATCGCGTTTGCGGACGTGAAATCCGTCAATCCGAAGGAGAAGGGCATGAGCACCGGATTGAAGGTCGGTCTCGGCGCTTTGGCCGGAGCTGGGGCCTTGATCCTGACTCTATTGATCATTGTCTTGGTTCACTCGGACTGATGGGGCTTTTCGCCTTAGGGTTTCCGCTGGCGGGTTGTGGTATAGTTCCGGTTGGAGGCACAAATACGCATGAAATCAATCACAACTGTTTCTCTGGCTTTGGTATCGGCGGCTGGCTTGCTGTCGGCGGCCGGCAATAGCGTTCGCGGTGAATACGTGGAGGCCCGCACGGCCGACGTTTACACCGGCGCATGTTTCGCCAATTCCGAAGTCGGCAACACCGGTGACGTGGCAGTCATGGGCTGGCGCGTCAGCAAGGGCACTTTCGACGGCGTAAACCTCGACGGGCTCAATGTCGTTGCTGTGGTGCGTGGCCAAGGAACGCTGGGGTTTGTGGACGGAACTGTGTATCCTGTGAAGTCCGTGCTTATTCTTGATGAGCGCGCCACAGTTGAGCAACGCCAGGCACTGAAGGCGTTTGCCCAGCGTATGGGCGGCGATTTGTTGAGCAACGTGGTGCGCGTGGATGCCGCGCCAATCGCCTTCACGGTTGAGGACGACAATGTACACTCGGCGGCAGCTACTCTGAAGGCTGGTGACTTGGCTACGATTCGGACTCGCGCCATGAACAAGAAGGATCACGTCTGCTCAAACGAGGAAGTGTGGTACCTGCCGTTGACCAAGGTGAAGCACGCGATGCCTGCCGTAGCGATGGAGCACCGGTTCAAAGGTGAAGGGCTGGGCATGAAATGGTCAAGCCCGGACAAGCGCAGCGCTTTTGTCGCTGACTTCCAGCTGAACGACTAACGGCGGCGACGGTCCAAGCCCGCCGCTACTTCGATCTCGACTTCCTCTTCGGCGAATCTCTGCCTCAGGCGCGCAAGTCCCTCTGTCTGTAGGAGGGAGTGCTCAAGACGCAAACCCAAGGCAAAGTTGGCGCCTTCGGGTTCTGAATAGCAGACTTCGGCCAGCATGAGAGTCTGGTTCAGATCAATTCTTACCAGGGTGCCCGGGGCATGCGCTTTTTTTGCGCGAAGCCGCAAACCGCGGCCCGACACATTTACCACCTCAACGGGCAGCGGGACGCCGACTTGCGAACCATGGAGAACAGACAGCGTTGCGCTGGCGCTCCCGGTGAGAGCCGAACGAGGCTCTTTGCGCTGGTCGGAAGCAAAGCTAGACACACTACTCGTATCGGGTGAGTCAGAAAAAACTATATTGTTTCTATGGGGCTAGGGGTAGATACCTGAGGTGATACTCCAGGCCTACTTCCAGGCGGCGAGTAGCCACAGACATAGCCCGATGCCGACGAGGAGAGCAATCTCGGTGGCGCGGCGCCAGCGAATGGCTCTGACCGAGGTAGGTTCAGAGCCAACACCGATTGCGGCACCCACATCTGCGACTGTGTGGGGCTGGCCGCTGAACGAGCGCATCCATCGCGACTCGACCGCCGAGGGCTGGCCGCGCAAGGAGCGCAGAACTTCCTGACGCCCGGCCTCATCGGCGATCAACAAAGTGGCTGAGTACGGACCGGATGTGGATTGAATGAGCCGCTCCCGCATCTGCTGGGGAACGTCGGCTAGCGAGCGAAAGCTTCGCAGCTTGCCGCCGCTCGAAATAAGAATCGTGGAGGTCTTGTGCGTGATCCGGTCTTGCACTTTCTTTTGCCTCTTTCTAAACGCTGCCGAGATTCAGGCGCCCGTAGCCACGCGAGCTACCGGCGGCTGATCATGGGCATGATCGAGAATCACCTTGATGAACCCTAAAGCGGCTTTCGACAGCGCCTTGTCTTTTCTATAGATCAAGCCGACTGACCGCATCATCGGTTCCGGTCCAAGTGAAACCGCAGCTAGTTTACCACTGTCCACCTCTTCCTGGAAGTGGGGAGCAGCCATAAATGAGAGACCTAGGCCGGCCATCACAAAACGTTTGATCATTTCGGTGGCATCAAGTTCCATGGAAACGTTCAGATCGGGCTCGATCACGTCGAACCACTCATTGAGCCGCGCCCGGGTGGTACCAGACTTGGGGAGAAGAAGCGGAAAACTCAAGAGTTCCCGGGCCCACACAGCCGGGCGGGCGGCGAGGGGATGGCCGGTGGGAACGATGAGCTTGATTTCGTCCGAGAAGACCCGCACCACCTGCAAGCGCTTGTCTCCTACGGGAAGCTGCGTCACGCCAAAGTCGGCCTGATTATCGACGACGGTGTCTACGATACGGGTGCCATAGCTGCGCTCGACCTGCAACTGTACGTTGGGGAAGTTGGCCTTGAATTCCGAGAACACCTTGGGCAGGACATAGATGCAGGTGGCCTCGTTGGCCGCGATCACCAGTTCGCCCCGCGGCGTTCGTTCCAACTCGTTGATGGCATCGGAGGCCTGCTTGCGGAGTTCCAGGATCTGGTAGGCGTAGTCGGCAAAAATCCTGCCGGCGGCGGTGAGCGCGATGCGAGTACCGAGCCGGTCAAAAAGCGAGGCGTTGAGTTCCTGTTCGAGCTGGCGGACCTGGGCACTGATGGCAGGCTGCGTTCGAAAACACGTCTGCGCGGCCTTTGAAAAACTCTTGAGCCGGACGATTTCGAGGAACGTATGAAGCTGGTCGAGGTCCATGCCTGTCGGGAGTCCGGTTGCCCTCGCTGTTACCCAGATTATATAACATTAGAAGTATTGAGACCCACTCACGGTGCGATGTCGCCGCTGTTGCTGTTGCTAGCCGTATGGCCGGTCCGTGCGCAGAGTCTCGCCGACAAGGACCGTGTGTTGGTGGTGGTCAATCGGGACTCGGTCCTCTCTGGCCAGATCGCCGAGTATTACGTTCAGAGGCGGGGCATCCGGCCTACGCAGGTGTGTTCGGTGCGAGCGGGTACCGGCGAGACCGTGGATCGGCCCGAGTACCGGTCCCGGATCGAAGCGCCAATCAGCCGGTGCCTGGCGAGTCAGACGGGCCCCATCCACTATCTGGTCTTGACCGCGGGTTTGCCCCTGCGAGTAACCGGCACTGAAGGCCTGGAGGGGACGCTGGCTTCAGTGGATTCAGAGTTGGCCACGCTCTTTGGCAAGCGAAAGGGCCTGACCGTGCCGCTCGAAGGCGGCGTGCGGAATCCTTTTTTTGGACAGATTTACGCACCGTTCGATCAGCGCCAGTTTCCGATTTATCTGGTTGGCCGGCTGGCGGCGTATGACCTCGCCACCGTCAAACGGATGATCGACGATGCCCTGCGGGCCGAAAACCGCGGCGCCTTCGTTTTTGACATGAAGGAAGGCGAAACCGACAATCCCGGGGATCGCTGGCTAAACAGCGCCGCACTCCAGTTGCCGAGCGCACGAACCAGGGTGGAATCCACCACCAAGGTGCTGGACGGGCAGTCTGGTGTGATCGGGTATGCCAGTTGGGGCTCCAACGACAGGAACCGGAAAAGCAGATTGCTGGGCTACCGTTGGTTGCCGGGGTCGGTGGCGACTGAGTTTGTTTCTACAAACGGGCGCACGCTGGCTCGGCCGCCGGAGAAATGGAACCTGGGGAACGACTGGCGATCGCCGGGTGCTTTGTTTGCCGACAGTCCCCAATCGATGGCCGCCGACTATCTGGCCGAGGGCGCTTCGGCGGTAACGGGCCACACGGATGAGCCGTATCTGAATCGTACGCCCCGGCCGGACTTCCTGTTTCCGGCCTACTACAATGGCCGGACGCTGGGTGAGGCCTACACGGCGTCTCTGGAGACGTTGAGCTGGCGCAACGTCCTGTTCGGCGATCCTCTGATGCGGCTTGGGCCACCGGCCAAGCGCTAGTATGCTGGGTGTACCGGCATGTCCCACATCATCACCCTGACGACAGACTTTGGCACACGAGATCATTTCGTGGGCGTGATGAAGGGCGTGATCCTCGGCATCGCGCCACGGGCCACGATTGTTGACATCAGCCACGAGATCGCGCCGTTTGCGGTGAGCGAAGGCTCCTTCACGATTGCCGAAGCCTGGCGGTGGTTTCCCCCCAAGACCATTCACGTTGTGGTGGTGGATCCTGGGGTGGGATCGGCTCGCCTGCCGATTCTGGTGGAGGCGGGCAAGCACTATTTTGTTGGCCCCGACAACGGGCTGTTCAGTCCAATCTTCCGGCGGGAGAAAGCGCGGGTCCGCCATTTGAGAGCGGTGAAGTATTTCTCGAAGGAAGTCAGCCAAACATTTCATGGCAGGGATGTTTTTGCCCCGGCCGCCGCGCATTTGGCGGCCGGCGTGCGTCCAGCTTCGTTGGGCCCCCTGCTGGCGGACTACCTGAAATCGGGGCTTGACCAACCGGTGCGCATCAGCACGCGTACCTGGAATGGAGCGGTGCTGAAGGTGGACCGCTTCGGCAACCTCATCACCAACTTTCACGTAGCCGATTTTCCGGAGCTCCAGCGGCGGCCGATATCCCTCTTGGCCGGGATTCACGCGGTGGAATACCTGGTGCGTTCTTATGCCGAGGCCGCGCCGGGCGAACCGGTGGCGATCATCGGGAGTTCGGGCTATCTGGAGATCGTGGTGAATCAGGATTCGGCCGCCCGCAGCCTCGGCTGCGGTCTGGGCACGCCGGTGGAACTGAATATTCTCTGAGCGGGTAGTGTTATCATCAATAGAGAAGAGTGATAACATGATCCGAACGCAAATCAGCTTAGACAAGCATGAGTACACCGCCGCTAAGGCAGAGGCGAAATCGCTGGATATCTCGGTTGCCGAGTTTGTCCGGCGCGCTGTGCGAAATGCCTTACCTCCCCGCGGCGAAGGCGCTTGGATGAAGTTCGCTGGCCTGGTGGAGTCCGGAGACTCTCGTTCCAGCCAGTCCATTGATGAGATCGTCTATGGCCAAAAAGACTGATTGTTACGTCGATACTTCAGCCTTTATCGCCTTCCTAGATCGTTCCGATAGCTTCCATTCGCTGTTCCGGCGCCTTTTCTCGGAGCCGCCGTTGCTCGTCACCTCCAGCCTGGTCGTCGCCGAAGGGCATGGATGGTTCCTGCGCCGCTACGATCAGCGGAGGGCGATTCAATTCCTGGCCTTTATCGACGCACTGCCGGGCTTGGTGATCCGAGGCTTCGACATGGTGGAGTTGACCCAGGCCGGGCGGGTCGTGAAGAAGTATTCCGACCAGAATCTCACCTTGGCTGATGCGCACGGACTGACGATCATGCGAGAACTCCGTGTGGGCTGCTGCTGGTCGACCGACCGTCATCTGGGCTTGGACGGCGTCCCGCTGGCGATCTGACCCGTCGTTGCCACGCTGTTCGGGCTTCTTAGAGCGCGGCAGGCACGGATTTCCAGGCCCGGACCCTGCCCATGTTCCGTACATCGAGAGGCTGACAGTCGCTAAACTGCGTCCGGTAACTCGGGCCTAAGGCCTGAAAATACGCGTTGCTGGCGACGATCTCACTCGGCCCGGCGTGCGCCAGTAGCCTCGAGGCCAAGTTGATGACTTCGCCAATGCCGCCCAAATGAGCACGCCCGAATGGCCGCAAGGAAACGATCTGCATATCGCCCAAGGCGATGCCAATGTGCAGGCCCTTGGCACATTGGACGTTGTCGATTTGCCCCTGCCATTTGTTCGAGACCGAGTTACCGATGTC
>JAYTKJ010000239.1:0-8727 GCA_043730365.1 Acidobacteriota bacterium
CTCGTCAACTTCAACGTCCCGGTACTGCGCGACGGCATTGTACGGCGCGTGCTCGGACTCGTTGAGTAGCCCTGCAGCTTTATGACACAGTAGTGCTAGGAGCTTGGGGAACTCGCGCCGGTGATGCCAAAATGGTGGCGATGAAAGCGAAGCGAACAAAACCTGGAGATCCCGGCTATAAGCATCCTTATGTGGAATACGAAACCACCCCTCTTTGGCTGTTAGTGGAGAAGGGAATCAACGATTTAGTAGCCAACCAGGACTTGATCGAACAGGAGGACAGGAACTACATTGTCGGCTATCTGTGCAAGGTTATTTCGACGGGCCTAAAGGGAGCGAAGAAGACCATTTGATTCAAGACTACAAGCTTTGAAGTATCCATCAAAACGCCGCCGAGTTTCGCCGCCGCGTCGAACCAGTCCACATGGCCTTCCTGCCCCCAGCCGTAGCTCTGCAGTCGTCCGTCGGAGCGTGACTGCGGCGACGTAAGCCATGATACATAGATAGAAGATAAATGCGCGAGGCGTATCGGCTGAAGCCGGATGCGGTTGAACCCGAGGAAGTTTGGGAACTGCCGGAGGAATGGAAGGAGTAAAGCAGTTCGAGATCTGGTGGGCGAACTTGCCGGAGCCCGTGGGCAGACGGCCGGTGCTGCTGCTGAGCCGCAAGGACGCTTATGAGTATCCTTCCAAGTTCGTCGCCGTGGAGATCACGTCGAACGTGCGCGGCATCGCGAGCGAAATCTCCTTGGGCGATGACGAAGGACTACCCAAGGCCTGCGCAGCCAACTGCGACAGCCTGCGCATGGTTCCGCGTTCGTCCCTCACTCGCTTGGCTGGTAAGTTGGCGCCGGAACGTTGGGTGGAGGCCAAGCGCGCGATGGGCGCCGCTTTGGGATGGCGTGAGTTGACCGATCTTGACTAGCTGCTTGCAGCGACTGGACGGACGCCGCGGCCAACTCTCCTCCCAACCGCTGCCGTTTGGCTTCCAGGCGAACCGACCGCCGATTCATCAGGATCGCCATGGCGACGGCGACGAGCAGCCACGTCACCAGGCGCATGTCTACTTGGCGCATTGGACCCGTCCGAGGCCGCAGAACCGATAAAAATCAGATGTTTGCGTCCGATTGATTCCGAGGGCTGAAAATAGTGAAACCACTGTTCCCTGATAGCATCTTATAGTGAGTAGGACCACTTGAATGCCGACGCTCACCGCCACCACCAAACCGATTTCAGTCGCCGCCACCGAGTCGCTTGCCAAGCTGCTCGAATCTAAGCTTACCCGCACCGGAGTGGATCTGGCAGCGCTCTCGCTGCTTTCCCCGGTCTTGCTGGTCTTTCTGAGACACGCCGGCTGCACCTTCTGCCGCGAAGCTTTGTCGGATCTGGCCGAGAGCCGGGAGGCGATCGAGAAATCGGGCGCCAGGATCGTGGTGGTGTATCTGGGTGACGAGGCAGCGATGGAAAAGACACTGGTCCACTATAAGCTGTCCGATTTGGATCGGATTCACGACACGGACCAGTCTCTATACGAGGCCTTTGGTCTGAAACAGGGCTCCTTGTGGCAAGTGGCTGGTCCGAAGGTGTGGTGGCGTGGGATGTACGCCGGGTTGTTCAAAGGGCATGGCGCGGGCCGGCCAAGCGGCGATGTCCGCCAGATGCCCGGCATGTTTCTGCTGGACCGGTGTGAAGTGGTGCGCAGCTTCCGCCATGCCAGCGCCAGTGACCGGCCACTCTACGAAGCCTTTGTCCGCGCCGGCCTGAGCCGGGCCGCCAAGAACGGAAGAAGCTTATGACCGACGTGCCCCTAGCCGATCTCACCGCTCTGCCCGATGATCAATTGGTGGAACGCGCCCGCACCGGGTGCAAGGATGCGTTTACTGAGTTGATGCGGCGCAACTCCAACGCCACGCAGAAGCTGGCCGCCTCTGTTTTGCGGGACGTAAGCGAGGCCGAAGACGCCATGCAGGATGCCTGGTCCAAGGCGTGGCAGCACATCGCCAGCTTTCACGGCGATTCCAAGTTCTCAACCTGGTTCACGCGCATCGTTCTCAACCAATGTCTGATGCGGCTTCGGTCCAGCCGCCGCCGTCCGGTGGTTCAACTCGAAGACACGGCTTCGCCGGACTCCAACCGGCCAGCCATGCAATTCAGCGACGACGGGCCGAGCCCGGAAGACTTGTTTGCGCAGGATGAAATCCAGGCGCTGGTTCGCAAGGAAGTGGCGATGATGCCTCCGCTCTTGCGGGATCCCCTGGTGATGCGTGACCTCGATCAGTTGTCCATTGAAGTTGTCGCTGCGAGACTCGATATTTCAGTCCCGGCGGTGAAATCCAGGCTCCTTCGCGCCCGCGCTGAACTTCGCAAACGCCTCGAGCCGCATCTGGGAGCTTCGAATAGAAGCGGGGTCGCCGCCTCTCACTAGAAAGACGGCCAGCCGACGGAGTACCATGCATTCATGCTGACTCGTCGCGCCCTCGTCCTCGGCCTGCTAGCCGTTCCGCTGGCAGCCCAATCGGCGACGGCCTACCGGGCCATGCAGTCCAAGGTCAGCGCGGCCATCGCCAACTTCAAAGGCAATGTCTGGCTCTACGCCCGGAACCTCGATACCGGCAAAACCTACGGCGTCCGCGAAGACGAGAAGGTCCGCACCGCCAGCACGATCAAGCTCCCTATTCTGGTGGCGGTGCATGCCGCCGTTGAGGCCGGCAAAGCCAATTGGAACGACCTGCTGCCGATGTCGGATAAGCAGAAGATCGGCGGCTCGGGTGTCCTCTCGGAGTTTGCCGGCGGGCAGCGCTTTCAGTTGGGCGATCTGGCCAATCTCATGATCGTCGTCAGTGACAACACCGCAACCAACTTGATCCTGGACCGGTTCACCGCAGACTACGTAAACGAAGTAATGGATTCGCTGAACCTGCCGGGCACCCGCTCGATGCGCAAGATCCTCGGTGATCGCGATAACCTCAAGCCCAATGTGGAGGGCGTCAGCAAGGCTGGCGCGCTTGAAGAGAACCAGCGTTTCGGCATCGGCTCTTCCACTCCCAAGGAAATGGTTGCCTTGCTCGAAGGCCTCCACAAAGGAGCGATTGTCAGTCCAGCGGCTTCCGGAAAGATTCTGGAAGTATTGAAACGCCAGCAGTACAAGGAAGGCATTGGCCGGCGCTTCGCCGAACGCACACCGGTGATGAGCAAGTCCGGCTCGCTCGATGCTCTCCGCAGTGATGTCGGCCTGATCTATGTCAATGGCGCCAAGTTCGCCATCGCGATCACAGTGGATGACATGCCAAGGATCGATTACTCGCCCGACAATGTGGGCGGGCTCTTGATATCCGAACTTACCGGCTATTTGCTAGCGGGCCTGGGTAAGTAAAGATCTCACTTCGTCCAGAGACGTGGCCACGCTGGAAAACACGGGAACCCGCACCTTGGCCCGCACCTGCGCCTCCAGCCTCGCCATCGAGACTTGCGCCAGCACCAGCGCATCGATACCGTCCCGCTCTATTTGCTGCGCAGCCTCGAGTAACAACCGGTCATGCTCTGCGGCATCGCCCCGTAGGAGCGCCTGCAGCGCCTCGGCCGCCAGCACGTGAGTAGTCTCAATGGGCGTCAGCGCCGCTTCGTGCAGGAGTTCAATCGTGGTTGCCACGGTGGCCGGAAAAGTAGCCACGACGCCGATGCGCCGGCCCGCCGCCGCTGCCCTGCGCGTCATTGGTTCGTCGATTTTGAGAACCGGAATCTTCGCCGCCGCGCGCAACCGGCGCATTCCTTCGCGGCTCACCGCCGAGCAGGTCACCACGGCCACGCTCGCTCCATATTCCAACCAGGCCGTCTCGGCCATCTCGGTTAGACGGCGCACGGCGCGGTCCAGATCCAGTCCGGCCAGCATGGCCATTACCCCGTCGTCGAGGATATTCACGGTTTTCAGTTCGGGCGCGGCCTGATTGTAGTGGTGCGTCACCGGGTCAACCGAGGCGCGCGAGGCGTGAATCAAAGCGATGGTGGGCATGAATTGTCATGGTACGACTGTTGCCAACGTGGGGCCAAGTCGGTCATCCTTTAAGGAGTGACACACGCGCGCTTTGTGTTTCTTCTTTTCGCCGCCGCCGCGTTGGCCCGCGCGCAGAAGTATGACCCTGTCCAGTGGACACTCACGGCCGACCCGGCCACCGCCCCGCCCGGCGCACGCGTGCTGCTGAAGTTCAAGGGCAAAATCGAAACCGGCTGGCACGTCTACTCCACTACCACCAAGACCGATCCCGGCCCGGTGCGAACCAGGATAGGGCTAGCTGAGGCCTCGCCGGTTGTGTTGAAGCAACTCCACCAGCCCACACCGATCACCAAGCGCGACGAGGCTTTCAACAACGACCAGGAGTTCTACGAAAACGAAGTGGTGTTCCTTTTGGAGGCTGAGGTCCCAGCCAACGCCACTGGCGAGTTGCAGGTGACGGCGCAGGCTCGGTATCAGGCTTGCAGCGGCACCATGTGTTTGCGCACGAAAACCAAAATCGCCACGGTGGCTTTGCGCGTGGACCCGGCGGCTCGCGCGGCCGCGCCGGTGATTCCAGCGGGCTATCTGGCGGTGAGTAGTCAGCCCGCCGTTACCGCGGCGGTGGCCGCACCGGCAACGACTGCGCCGGTGAAGATGGGGAGCACCGGGCAGGACCAGGACCTTGGAGGTTTCCTGCTGGTTGCGTTCAGCTTCGGTTTGGCGGCGATCTTCACGCCTTGCGTGTTCCCGATGATTCCGTTCGTGATGTCGGACTTCCTCAATCGCAAGAACGCCCTGGCGCAAGCGGCGTTGTTCTGTGCCGGTATCATCGTCTCGTTCACGGTGCTGGGCCTGGCCATCACCGCTGCGCTCGGGCCGTTCGGAGTAGTGCAGTTAGGTTCCAATCCCTGGGTGAATGCCTTTATCTTTTCGATCTTCATCGTCTTCGGCCTGAGCATGCTGGGAGCGTTCGAGATCACGCTGCCATCGGGGCTGGTGAACAGAGCCAATGAGGCGTCACAGGGCGGCGGCGTAGGCCGGACGCTGCTCATGGGCTTCACTTTTTCGCTCACGTCATTTGCTTGTGTGGGGCCGTTTGTCGGAACGCTGCTGGCCTCGACAGTGCAGAGCGGCGGCGCGCGTCCGGCGATTGGCATGGCGACTTTTGCGGCTGGCTTGGCCACACCATTTTTCTTCCTGGCGGTGTTCCCGTCGTTGTTACAGAAGATGCCCAAGAGCGGAGGCTGGCTGCCGCGCGTCAAGACCGTAATGGGCTTTATCATTCTCGCCGCGGCGCTCAAGTATCTGAGCAACATTGACCAGGTGCTGCAATGGGGCTTCCTGACGCGCGAGCGATTCCTGGCGGCCTGGATCGTACTGTTCGCGCTGCCCGGGCTCTACCTGTTGGGCTTTCTGCGGATGGAGGGTATCAAGGCGGACTCGACGCTCGGCGTTGCGCGCACACTCATCGGAGCGGCGTTCCTGATCTTTGCGGTGTCTTTGTGGCCCGGCATGAGTTGCCAGCGGCTCGGCGAGATCGATGCCTACATCCCCGCCTGTGCCGAGGGCGCTTTGCCCGGGGGGGGCGGAACGGCGGCGGCCTCCGGCCTCAAGTGGATGAAGAACGACTATCGCGGCGCCATCGCGCGAGCGAAAGCCGAAGGCAAGACGGTGCTGGTGAACTTCACTGGCTATGCCTGCACCAACTGTCACTGGATGAGAGCCAATATGTTCACGCGCCCGGAGATCGCCGCGGCCCTGCAGAATTTCATCCTCGTCGAGCTCTTTACGGATGGCGCCGACGCGGCTTCAGAGGAAAACCAAAAGCTCCAGGAAGGCAAGTTCGCCACCGTGGCTATCCCGCAATACGCGCTGGTTGACGGCGACGAAAAGATTGTCGCCAGCTTCGTCGGGCTCACCAAAGACACCAATGAGTTCCTGAAGTTTCTCAGCACCGGTAAATCAACCACAGCATCTCTATGAAATTCATTCTCGTCGTCAGTCTGGTAGCGGCCAGTTCCGCGTGGGCGCAGCCTGCTTCGTCCCTACAGGAACTCGAAAAGAAGCTGCGCTCTTACCCGAGCCCCACTCGCGCGCGTGAGTATATGAAGCGCATGGCGGCCGAACCGCATCACGCCGGCTCGCCTGCTTCGAAAGCCGTGGCCGAGTATGCGCTTGACCTGCTCAAGCAGTGGGGTTTTGACGCGCGAATCGAAGAGTTCGAGGCGCTGCTCCCGTACCCGACCGAAACACTGGTGGAGATGACGGCGCCGGTGAAGCTGCGGCTGAACCTGAAGGAACCAGTGACGGCGGCGGACCCGGACTCGGGCGACAAAAATCAACTGCCCCTCTACAACGCCTATTCGGCTTCGGGCGATGTGACCGCGCCGCTGGTGTACGTCAACTACGGCATTCCAAAGGACTATGAGCTGCTGAAGAAGCTGGGCGTGGACGTCAAAGGCAAAATCGTGATTGCGCGATATGGCGGCAGTTGGCGCGGCACCAAGCCCAAGGTGGCGGCCGAGAACGGCGCGCTGGCCTGCCTCATTTATTCGGACCCGCGCGACGATGGCTACTTTCAAGGCGACCCATTCCCCAAGGGCCCGTATCGCCCGGCCGAGAGCGCGCAGCGCGGCAGCGTGATGGACATGCCGGTGGCGGTGGGCGATCCCCTTTCGCCTGGCTGGGCATCGGAGAAAGGAGGGCGGAAGCTGAAGCGTGAAGAGGCGGTCACGATCATGAAGATCCCGTCGCTGCCCCTCTCGTGGACGGACGCCAAGCCGCTCCTGGAGAAACTGGGCGGGCCCGTCGCACCGGCGGAATGGCGTGGCGGTTTGCCCATCACCTATCATCTGGGCGGCGGGCCGGCGGTGGTCCACATCAAGACCGAATTCGATTGGACCTCCAAACCGATCTACAACGTGATCGCGCGCATGAAAGGCGCCTCGCTTCCGGATCAGTGGGTGATCTACGGCAATCATCATGACGCGTGGGTGAACGGGGCAGGCGACCCGGTCTCGGGCGCGATCGCGCTGCTGGAAACTGCGCGCGCCTTCAGCCAACTCAAGGCCACGGGCTGGCAGCCGCAGCGCACGCTGATGTTTGCGCTTTGGGACGCCGAAGAATTCGGATTGATCGGCTCCACCGAGTGGGTGGAGAAGCATCGCGACGAGTTGCAGGCCAAGGCCGTCGCGTATTTCAACACAGACATGAACACGGGCGGCAAACTGAACGCGGGCGGATCGCAGATGCTGGAGAAATTCTTCACCGACGTGATCCGCGACATTGAGGATCCGGCCAAGGGCAAGTCTTTGCTCGCACTGGCGGAAGCGGCGGGCGAGGAAGGCTCGGCGGGTAAGCCGTTCGCGCTGGGGCCACTGGGTGCGGGGTCTGACTACGTGGCTTTTGTACACCATGCGGGGGTTCCGAGCCTCAATCTTGGCTTCGGCGCCCCCGGGAGCTCGGGCACGTATCACTCAATCTACGATTCCTATGCGTGGTTCTCGCAGCATATGGACAAAGATTTTCAGTACGCGCGCTTGCTGGCGCAGGTGATGGGAACGTCGATGCTGCGGATGTCCGAGGCAGCGCTGCTGCCACATGATTTTAGGGCCGTGGCGCGGGTGGTACGCGAATGGGCGGGCGAGATCAAGGCGCAGTACGGCAAGTTGGATTTGGGTGAGGTGATGAAGGCTGTCGACGGGCTCGACATCGCGGCGAAGCGCTATCATGACGCAACCGCGCCGCGTTTAGGCGAACCCATGCCGTTGTTGGCTCCGAACCAAGTGCTCATCGGCGCCGAACGCGCCTTTACGCGGCAGGCCGGACTTCCCGGGCGTAGCTGGTATCGCCACCAGCTTTACGCGCCCGGCCTCTACACGGGCTATAACGCGCGGACACTTCCCGGCGTGCGTGAGGCTGCGGACCTGGGCAAGATGGTTGAGGCTCAACAACAGGCCGGCGTGCTGGCCGAGACGTTGCGCGAGTTCACGGGCGAGGTGGAGCGGGCAACGGGTATGTTACTGGGGCATTGAACAAGCGTTCACCACCCAGCGAATTCTCGCCAGATGATAAGCTAAGAACGAGTATGAGCCGGATCAAGGAGATCGAAGCAGCACTCGAGAGTCTTCCACGAGAAGAGTTCCAGAAGATCGCGGCTTGGTGCCGCGATCGGGAGGGCGCACTTTGGGACGAGCAGATCGATAGCGACTCAGCCAGCGGCAAGCTGGATTTCCTATTTGATGAGGCTGCGGAAACTTCGCTGGAAGAGTGGCCGCCTAGCAAGTGAAGTCACTCGCCACCCGGCGATTTTGGAGCTTGTTTAACGCTCTGCCAAGCGATGTCAGGGAATTGGCCTCCAAGAACTATCGCTTGTGGCGCAGGACTCCCAATCATCCTTCTCTGAATTTCCACCGCCTGCGTGGAAGCTCGAATCGGTTCTCGGTTCGAATCGGCGTTCATCACCGAGCCATCGGCACGATGTCTGGGGACACTATTTCTTGGGTTTGGATAGGCAGCCATGCCCAGTATGACCGACTGACAAGGCCCTAGCCCTGCCATTTACCCGTAAGTAAATAGCCACTGAACAAGTTTGATGATTTCGTTCACACTGGGGGGATGAACGTTCAGAACCAGATCAAGCGCGCGCTGTCTACGCCAGAAGCGATCGAATATGTCCGCCTGTTAGTGGAAGCGGAGGAAGCGGAGTTTTTCACACGAACCGAGTTGGCCGAAGTT
>JAYTKJ010000240.1:0-2481 GCA_043730365.1 Acidobacteriota bacterium
GGGGGATTACTGCGGGTAAGTAGTGAGTTGATATTCCTTGAATCGACAGTAGGATACGATTCCGCGTCAGGGCAGAGATCCCGATCCTGCTAGCGACGAACCACGTGAGTTGGTCACGCCCCAGAACGCCAGTTTTAGCGATAGGAGGCGGCTCGGAACGAAATCGGCCGCGCGTCATCCCAGCCCGCCGGCAACCGATTGACCACCCACGGTCAGCCGTGTCAGACTGAACGCAGCTTATTTAGGTGGCGCGGCCTTCTTGGGCATGGCGGCCGGAGGTAGGGCCGGGGCCTTGGGCATGGCGGCCGGAGCCGCTCCGGATCCCTCGGCGCCGGCACCGGGGGTGTTCTTGTCGTACAGGTCGACAATCTCCTTGGTGATGTCGACGTTGTTGGAGGCCCAGAGCACGGGGCTCTGCTGGGTGCTGATGTCGATGACGATCGAATAGTTGTTATCGCGAGCGTACTTGTCGATCACCACCATCATCTTCTGACCCAACTCGTTGAGCACCTTGTCCTGGTCCTGCTGGATCTCTTCCTGCGCATCCTGAGAGTCGCGCTGCAGCGACTTGGTGAGCGCATCGATATCGCGCTGGAGGCTGGCCAGTTTGGCCTCGGCCATCGTGTTGCGGCTCTTGTTGACGTCGGCCTGTTTGGCGGCGATCTCGGCCTGTTTAGCCTCAATTTGCTTGCGGCGGGGTTCCACCTTGGCTTGCAGCGCCTGCGCGGCCTTCTGCCCTTCCTTGGTGCCCACCATGGCGTTCTGAATGTGGATCGTGGCGATCTTTTGCGGCGCTTGCGCCAACGCCATCGAGGAAAACACGACCGCCGCGGCGGTCCCAACCAGCAGCTTCTTCACGATGCTCATACTCCCTCAAAATACTAACACTTCTGCCCGCGTTCGTTAGAACGTGCGGCTGATGGTAAATCGCCACAGCCGGTTGCGTTCGTAGAACGGATAAGCCTGCCCCACCTGAGAGATCGAATTGATGTACGAACGCTCGTTGGGGAACATCGACCGGTCTGCCACGACCGGCGGAACAATGAATTCCCGCACGTATTGCGGATTGTAAGCCCAGTAGAGGCGGAACGGCGCATTCACCACCGGCATCATGATCTGAAACTCGACGCCCACCGAACTACGCATGGCCATGGTTTGGCGCGCGATGACCACTTCGCGATCGAACGCCGCCTGTGGAAACAGGCCGTTCAAATCGTTCAGCCGGCCGCGATTGAGCACCAGCTGGCTGGTGTTGGTGATGCGGTTCACGCCGGCGTCGGCAAAGAACGCCAGTGTCAAGGGTCCAAAAATGGGAATCCGGTACTCGAAATTGCCTACGCCCTGGGTGTCGCCGCCGGGCGAGATCAACTGGTAGCTGGGGATCCGGGTGGTGACCGCCACGGTTGACAGCGAGCCGTCTGTCCCAACGATACGCTGACTACGCGCCGATCCGTCGTCATTGAGGATCGGCACCGTGGCCTCGCTCGGAATATAGGCGATCGGGCTGATCTGCCAGATTTCGAAGCCACGGATATCGTTTTCGCCTCCCATATAGAAGCGGTTGAACGGCGGCGCCACCCTGCCTGAATAGCCCGTGACATATCGGCCCAGGCCGTGCATACCGATGACGTGGCCCTTCTTGAAGCCGGCACGGAAATATTTGAAGTCCACCGTCGGCTCGATCATGCGGACGTTGCCGCCAAACGTGGCAAACTGCGTCGTCAGGTAGAGGCTGCGGCCGCGCGAAGGCGTGATCGGATGGTCAACCGTATTGAAAGTATAGGAGGGGATGAAGGCGCTGGTCTTGATGCCGTCCAACTGATTCTGGCCGTCGAGCCCCTGGAAGCTGATGTACTGGAAATACTGGCGGGCGGAGACCGACTCGGTGGCGATCTTCTGCGTGCCGTAGCTGTACGTCAAGCCAACGCGGGCAAAGCTGCGGCGCCACGGCGAACTGAGGAAGGCGGTGAAACCGTAGCCGTTCGAGACGTAGTTGAGCAGGTTGTCACGGCCCAGTTGGTTGTACAGCGGAATCAGGTTGCGGCCGGTGAGCAGCGAAACCTCTCGGCCCTGATCGTAGTTGAACCGCGTTGTGTAGATGGTAAAGCCAGCCGTGATGGGCCGGTCGAACAAATACGGTTCGGTGAAGCCCAAGGTGATGTTGCGGATACGGTCACCCAATTGTGCGTCGAGGCTGAGCGTTTCGCCCAGGCCGAGGAAGTTATTAGTGGAGTACCCGAAGCCGACGAAGCTGCCGGCGATGCCGGAGACGCCGCCGTTGAGCTGCACCGAATTCTTGCCGCGTTCCTTGACCTTCAGCGTGATGTCCACGGTGTTGGTCTTGGTGTCGCGCTTGATGTCGGCCGCTTCGTTCTCCTTCAGCACTTCGAAGTAGCCAAGCTGATTAAGGCGCAAGAGGCTCAGCTCCCAATACCGGGTGTTGTAGACTTGGCCTTCATCAAGCAGCACTTCACGGCGGAT
>JAYTKJ010000241.1:0-7468 GCA_043730365.1 Acidobacteriota bacterium
GTTCGCCAATGGCCACCTGCACGGCGCGTGTTTTGGTGTAGTTCAAGCGTCGCTCGCGATAGCGCGGCCGCCGCCGCAAGTTGTAAATGTGCGCCACCGAGATCGTTGCCAGGCGCTGGTATTCGGATTTGTCGTATTGCCCAAACTCGCGTTCGAGAATCTTTTTCGTCGCCGGTCCAGAGAGCGTTTCGTGGGCTTCGTCGACCTCGGCCAGCAGTTCGAGATCAACGGACGTGAAGAGGGCTGGGAAACTTGTGACGACGGTAGCCGGCCACCTGCACCTGGCTGTGTTTCAGGTAGCGGGGGGCCACCAACAGCGTGACCTGCGTGCGGCTGCGCCCTGTCATCTTTTCCACATACCGCTTCAGCTGTCCTCGCATCTTCTTACCCTGCTTCCGATAGCTCTGCGCCCGCAAAATTTGCGTGATCCACGCAGACACCTCCGCGAGCCGCTTCCCTTGGAACCGGACCTCCGGACTCACTTCCCAAAACGCCTGGATCTGCTCCAGACTCTGCTTGCGACTATCTTCCATGCTGACGATCACTCCCCAGCATCCCCTAGCCCCCTTCAGGCCCGTTTTGTATTAGAAATCGCCCACCCTTCAGGCCGGTCTTGCATTAGACAAGACTGCAAGCACGTTCCCAAAATAGGTTGGTGATAAAATAGCGGTCGCGCACGATACCGAACCGGCATGTCCGGGCCGGCTGCGGTGCTTCCGTTACTATGACCTCAAATCCGGGTTGGCTTCGATTGCAGACCGTGTGCGCTGTCGCGCTGGTCCTGGCGGCGGCGATTGTCTGGACACCGCGCTTTCTGCTGGCCCAAACGGCGGTGGCAAGAGTTCCGGCGGCGATCGATGCGTCGTCGTTCGAGCAGCAGGTCAAACCTTTCCTCGCCCAGAACTGCCAGCGATGCCATAACGGCGAGATGTCAATGGCGGGCGTGCGAGTGGACCAACTGGACGCGGCGTTTGAGGATCGGCAAGTTCGACTGTGGGAGGGCATCCGGCATCGGATTGAGACCGGGACCATGCCGCCGAAGGGGCAGCCGCAGCCATCAGCCGCTGAGCGCCAAGGGATGATTGAGTGGATTGCGCGGGGCCTGGGAGTGGCGCGCCTGCGTCCGGCCCCGAAGAATGGCTTGGTGCGGCGGCTCACGGTGGCGCAGTATCGCAACACTCTGCGCGAGTTACTGTTGCTGGACGACGATCTCACCGAAGCGCTGCCTCCGGATGCCGTCTCCAGCGACGGCTTTGTCAATAACAAGGAGACGCTGCAACTGTCTCCGCTGCTGCTGGAGTCTTACTTTGAAATTGCCGACGAGGCGCTCAGCCGATCGATCGTCGACCCGAAGTCAAAGCCCTCGATCCAGAATTTCCGGATGGATCTGGGCGCCTCGGTCAATCCCAAGCCGTTCCCCGAAAAACTGATCCTGGGAGCGGGCAGCGAACTACTGGACAACAAAGACATTCTGATAACACAGCTCGTGCCGCGCAAACCGTTTGCTTTCGAGCCCCGCCCCATGCGGACCAAGTATCGTTTTATCGAAGGCTACGCGGGCAACGATACTGTGCGGGGATGGAGAGAGTACGACAGCATCTATCATGCGGTCTTTGCCGATGTGCGCGGCAAAGGCGGCTATCCCAAGGGGCAAGCCTACAGCACAGTTCCGCAAGGACTGCTGCTGCGGCCGGCCATTCCGAGCGACGAATTGTTTGTGGGCGACGGCACCTACGGGCCCCGAGCGAACTTCAAAATCCCTTTGCGTGAACTGCCGGACTACGGCCGCTTTCGTGTCACGGTGACGGCCGCGAAATACCACGACGGCCTGATGCTGGAACCGGCCGATCACCCTCAGCCACCCGCCGGTTCGGACATCTTGGTTGCCGGCAATCTGCAGACTCCTCAAACAGTAAAGATTCCAAAGCCGGGCATCTATCAGATTGACGTCCACTTGGCGACGCCCAGCGGCGCGCCGCCGGCTGTGGATTCGACGCGGCTGAGCGACGGGCTGGCCGCATCCTGGCCGTTAAATGGCAGCGCAGGCACGGGCAAGCTCACGGGCGAAGCGAAGTTTGTCGACTCCCCGTTTGGCAAAGCTGTATCGCTTGACGGCAAGGGCGATACGGTGGTGATCCCTCGGGACGATTCGATGAACGTGGGCGAGGGCGACTTCACAGTAGCGGTGTGGATTCACCCGCAAGAGCTAAAACGCGCGGGCTTGATCGGGTTGGGAGCACACAGTTGGACCCACGGCTGGTACCTGGAAATGCCGGGCGACAAGGGCGCGCTGCGCATCGAAACTTCGGGAGCGGACACGCAATCGAATGGCGGTGTAACGTCGCCTCCCGGAGTGATTCGCAACGACACGTGGCAGCATGTGGCGGCGGTGGTGCGGCGCGGCAAGGGCGAGACGCGGCTCTACGTGAACGGCTATGCGGTGGCGAAGGGTGAGGTTGGTCCGGCGAATCTGGACAATCCGAAAATGGATCTCCGGCTCGGACACATTGCCGAGGGCTCGCATTTCAAGGGCGACCTGGATGAAGTGCGTATCTATCGCCGCGCGCTGAGCGAAGCCGAGGTCCAGGGGTTGGTGCAGCCGGGGCGGCAATTCGCGCAGCCTCCGCCTCCCGAAAAATCGCAGAACGTCACGCTGACACTCGGTGACCGGCAATTTTCAGGCACGCTGGAGCATCCGGCTTTCGTCGCAGTACGGCTGGAGGCCGGGACGCTGCGGCTCGAGACCCGGCAGAGCGGCATTACCGGACTCGACCGGATCGTGCTCACGCCACTGGCAGCCGAGCATGAAGTTTCGCGGCGGGTAGCCGCTCTCGAAAAGCGTTCGCCCCGTGTTGGCGTGCATCTGGGCTTGCGCCGCGATTGTGGCAGCACGCTGGCGCCGGTGGGGCCGCCGCAAACGGTGACCAGCGAAAAGCTTTCGCGCTTTGTGTTTGAGGGGGCGATTCGCAACTTTCCCAGCCCCGAGGTTGAAAAGGACAACGTCAACTATCTCGCCGGCGTACGTGAGATTGGCGTCCGCAGCGAGTACACCGACGGTCGAGACATGCCGCGGCTCGTGGTGCGCTCCGTGGAATTTGAAGGGCCGCTCTATGAGACGTGGCCACCGCCATCGCACCGTAGCATCTTCATCGATTCTGCACGCAAAGACGATTTACCGGCCTACGCTCGCGAGATCATTCGCAACTTCGCCACGCGAGCCTATCGCCGACCCATCAGCGCTAGCGAAGAGGCCACACTGCTGGCGGTATTCCGGAAATCGTTTGGCGCCGGAGGCAACTTTCAACAAAGCGTGAAGGACACGCTGCAGGTGGTGCTGACGTCGCCGCAGTTCCTGTTCCTGATTGAGAAGAGCAACACGCCGGCCCCGGAGCCGCTCGACCAACATGAGCTGGCTTCCAAGCTTTCCTATTTCCTGTGGAATGGGCCGCCGGATCGCGCGACGTTGCAACTGGCGGGCAGCGGCATGCTCCGCGATCGGTTGGATGCCGAGGTGGGGAGGCTGATTGACGATCCGCGGTTCTCGCAATTCAGCCGGGAATTCACGTCTCAGTGGTTGAGCCTGGACAAGTTCAACGTGCTGGAACCGGACCACAAAAAGTTTCCCAAGCTCACTCGCGATGCCCGTACCGAACTGCGTCAGGAACCGGTCCAGTTTGTGCAATACCTGATCCGGAACAACCTGCCGGTGCGGAATCTGATTCAGTCCGATTTCGTGCTTGCCAATGAAGTGGTGGCCAGCTACTACGACATGGCGGACAAGACCGAAGGCGGTTTTCAATTTGTCCCCATTGCGCACGGACGGCGTGAACTGGGCGGCGTGATCACGCAGGCGGCTCTGATGGCGGGCCTGTCCGACGGCCGGGAATCGAATCCGGTGAAGCGTGGGGCTTGGCTTGCGCGCCGCATCATCGCCGAGCCTCCGGATCCCCCTCCACCAAACGTGCCGGCGCTGGGGGAGGATACGACGCAGAAGCTTACGCTTAGGCAGCGGATTGAGCGGCATCGCAGTCAACCAGGTTGCGTCCAATGCCATTCGAAGATCGATCCCTGGGGCGTGGCGCTTGAAGAATTTGACGCCGGCGGGCGGCTGAAGCTGGAACCCACGGACGCACGATCCACGCTGCCGGACAAGACCGAGGTGTCCGGCGTCAACGAACTGAAAAGGTACCTGGGTCAGGATCGCATCGATCAGGTGGCCTTCAGTGTGCTCAAGCATCTGGCCACCTATGCGACCGGCCGCAGCTTGACGTACAATGAACTCAACAACCTGAAACAAGATGGACTAAAGTTGAGGGCTGGCGGCTACCGAATGAAAGATATGATCCGGTTCGTCGTCAATAGTAAGTTGTTCCTGGAAAAATAGGAGAGACCCGAAATGAGCACCACCTCCCTGCGAATCGATCGCCGCGCGTTCCTCAAAGGCATGCGCGGAGTGGCGCTGGCATTGCCTGTGCTTGACGCGATGGGCGCCGAGGTGACCGAGCAGTTGCCTCGCCGTTTCTGCGCGATCTACACCGCGAACGGCATGTCGCTGCCCAAGGCGGAGAATGCTCTTCCGGAGTGGAGTTGGTTTCCCGCCATTGAGCGCAACGGCGAATTCGTGTTTGGCAATTCGACCGAGCCGCTGAGTCCGTTTCGGAAGCAGCTCAGCTTCATGGGCGGACTGTACCATCCGAGCGGTCCGAAAGCGGACCCGCATATTTGCTCCGACATGTGGCTCACCGGCGCACCACTGCACAACCCGAAGCCGGGAACCTTCAACTCGGCGGGCCTCGATCAAGTGGTGGCGCTGCACACCAAGCAATACTGCCGGCAGCCGTCGCTGGTGTTGTCGATCGACGCGGGCACCGGCTTCCTCTCGCGGACGGGGACGATCTCCTACAGTCTGGAAGGACGGCCGATTCCGGCGGAGAACAACCCGCGCCGCATTTTCAATCGTTTGTTTCGCGGAGATCGCGCATCGGTGAAATCCGAGCATGAGAAGCTGCAACGGCGCATCAAGCTGGTGGACGCGGTGATTGACAGCGCGCGTTCGCTCGATCAGCAACTGGGCAAGTCTGACCGGGAACGGATGGATCAATACCTGACCTCGCTCAATGAAGTGGAGTCGCGATTGATCGCCTCTGAGCGTTGGATCGACATTCCGGTGAAGAAGCAGGACTACTCGCACTTGAATCTGGACGCGACGTCCGAGGGCGAGCCGGCCGAGTATTACCGCAACATGTTCGACCTGATCGCGCTGGCCTTCGATGCCGACATCACGCGCTCGGTGACGTTCATGCTCAACCGCGAAGACGGCATGGGCATCAGCGACACGTTCCCCCTGAAGCTGGGATTGTCGAAGACCCACCACAACCTTTCGCATGCCACCGATAAGGAAGGTCAACTGCAGTTTGCCAAGTACGATCAATTCCTGAGCCGGCAGATCGCACACTTCCTGGAGAGCCTCAACGGCTTGCGAGACCGCAACAGCAGCGTGCTGGACAACACCATCGTGCTCTTCGGGAGCGGGGCCAGTACGACCCACAATTCCACGAACCTGCCGACGTTGATCGCCGGCGGCGCCAGCATGGGCCTGAAGCACGGGGCTTATTGGCGCAATGGCGAGACGCGGATGTCTAACGTGCACCTCAGCATTTTGCGATCGATGGGGATCGGGTTGGACTCATTCTCCGATAGCACGGGGACGCTCAGCGGTTCAATTTTCAGCCGCTCGTAGCTCTATCGCCAGCCTTCGGCCACAAACAGCTCCGAGAGGACGCCCCGGTACGAGTAAACGTACGACTGGCAATCCTCCGCCAAAGCGGCGCCGGTGATCGAGTTCACTCCCAGCGAGTCAGCCGGTTGGAGTTTGATCCACGGGGTTAGCCGCCCGGTGGCGACATCCTACCGCCCTTTGGCACCTCGGGCTTGGTTTCGACCCACAAACGCAACTGGTTTAAGTCGGCGATGCTGATGGCCCGGTCTCGCATCCGGTCAATCAAGTGCTGCCTGACGCCCTCCGGGAAATTCCCCCAGCGTTCGATCTTAGGCATCAGCCTCCAAAGACCATGCGGCCCAATTGGTCACCCAGCCGCTTCGCTGCATCGGGGTTGCCCTCGGCGCGGAAGCGCTCGGCAAGTTCGAAAAACTCCTGTTGCTTCCTTTTCTCGGCTTCAATACCGTTTTCAATCAATTCGACCAGCATTCGAGTCGGGCTGAGCTTTCGGGACTTCGCCATGGTGCGGACCTGCGATGCCACTTTGACTGGCAAACTCACACTCTGGCGCACGATCTTAGGCTCGGCAACTTTTATCTCACCACTATGCACCAGTGTGATGCGGCAAGATTAGCCAGGCCATTCTGTGCCTCAAGATCGCGGGAAACGGCGCAGGTGGCAATAGACTGGCACTACCCTCGGCTCCGTACCCACGAACTTCGGCGAGCGGCGCGGCGACCGGTACGACCGCCCACCGCGTTCCATTTTCCGGCTAAAAACGACAAGGCGTTCCCTATCCCGTTTCGCCGGCGATGAGCACCACTACTTCACCGCAATCGTCGGGCCCGGCAAACTGGAGGCCGACCCCACGGCCACGCGAATCGGCACCGCCGCGCCCACCGGAGCGTTGGCTGGCACGGTAGCGTTCACCTGGAACAGACCATTGATGGACCCAGGCGATGTACCAGCCCAAACCACCGGTGCGTCCATGCCGCCGATGCTCACCGAAACCGGCAAGCGAGGCAGGTTGGGAGGCGTTCCGGCCACTCCGCCGGTCACGCCATCAGGCTTAGTCAGCCCCTCACCTGTGCCGAAGATCTGAATGACGGAACCGGTGGCCCCGGCATTCGCCGGTCCGTTGACGGTGTTGTCCTGGTTCAGCACGGCTGCCTCTCCGATGCCAGTCGAGTTCAGCGTGAATATTCCGGGCGATGAAGGTGCGGCGGGTGCTCCTTCGGTTGGCGCGCCGATCGTTGCATGCTCCAGTCGAACCGTTACGGCGCCCTGCACCGGAGTCTCGTACGGAATCACCGCGTTCACTTGTGAACTCGAAGCGTACAGAATCGGACTCGGCACTCCGTTAATGAGCAACCACACTCCGCCCAACACCGTTGGTACCTTGTTCGATGCATCGAGAGTGAATGTCAGCGGGATAGCCGGTCCGGGCATCGTGCCGAAGATAGCCACGATCTCACCAGGCGCGAGATTCGTCCTTTCTTGGGATGCGGCGTTGCCTATCCATCCCACCGTCGGTTCGGGCGGAGTCGAGTAGTCAATGGGCAGCCATGTTAGCAATGTGAAGTTCGGACTGCGTGTACGCGCGAAGCAAATCGATCGCAGCGGTAAGGCAGAGCTGAAATTAGAGTTCGCCGGATCACGTATCGCTGTCACAGCGGTGGCGCCGCCCCCAATCCGCACCACCGTGGATGGTACCTGTGACCCATTCACAAAGGCATTCGTGATCGTTAC
>JAYTKJ010000242.1:0-19975 GCA_043730365.1 Acidobacteriota bacterium
AGAAAGAATGGAGTAATGGTACGGCGACGAAACATGATCGGAATTTTAATCTTAAATTTTGAAATAGTCAACCAAAAACTGCGCGGTATCGTAAAGAACAAATCGGACCGTCACGTAATTGATGATAAATGTTGGTCAAGATACATATGGTTGTTTCCTTTCGTTTCGAATCGTCAATGCGGTCTACTGGGGCCACCTGGAGTACGAGGGGCATGTCTACCAGATATCCATGGAATGTCAGCGTGCCCAGACGATCCGGGCCGTTGACGCCGCTGGTAAAAACCTGGGCATTCACGGTGGTTCCCGCGTCGGCGTACAGCTTCACCATCCGGTCGCCGGCTGGGACGCCGGGACGCCGCCCTCCGTATCGCCGCCGAGTTCGAACGCCGGCCGCGATCCGCACGGCCCGCCTATTCGATCACAATGATCCACGCCGGGCTGGGCGATCGCGAGGCTGCATTCCGCTGGCTCCAGCAACCGTTTGACCGGCGCGAGACCAGTCTTCCTTACATGAAGCTCGATCCCCGGTTGGACGGCTTGCGATCGGATCCGCGCTTTGCGGCGCTGCTCGGAAAGCTGAAGCTGTAGCGGAACACCCACGTCCCAATCGCGTTCCATGGCTAGCTACTAAGCCGTCGGCGGCAGTTCAGGCGCTCGCCTTCCGGCTAGCGCCACCAAGGCGCCGCGGCCATTCAACAATACCGCCATCTCTTCTTCGTTGCACAGCAGATCGGCCAGCGATGTCTTTCCCAGCACTTCGGTGAGCACGCTTTGAATCGTGTTCCAGAGCACGCGCAGCGAACAGTCCACCTGATGCGTGCAGCTATCCTGGCGGCCAGCGTGGCGCTCACAAAATTGCGGGCTGCTGAAGAAATGCCCGCCCAGCACGTTGAGCACTTCTTCCACCGTGATGTCGGCAGCCGGACGCGTCAGCGTGTAGCCGCCCGATTGGCCGCGCGCGCTGGTGATCAATCCGGACATTCGTAGCAGCCGCATCAGCTTGGCCACGTTCGGCACCGAAAGTCCTTCGGCTTGGCTGATCTCGGGAATGGTGATTGATTGTCCGGCGGGGATCCGGGCCAAGTGGAGCAGGCAACGCAGCCCGTACTCCTCCTGGGAACTGAGTTTCATAGGGTAATTCTAACAGGGCCTCGACCGCCGGGTTCGCTTCATCTGTTTACTGTTCGGACTTACTTCGCTACTCTGGTGAGAATCCAAATGCACGCAGGACGTCACTATTCCTTCCAGGAGATCGCAGTCTGGACCAGCCGTGAGACCCTGATCTTCCTGCTGGCGGGAACCATCCCCACGCTGCTTGTGCAATTGGCCGGCTGGACATGGCTCACGCTCCCCTGGCTGCCGATCGCCCTCATCGGCACCGCCGTCGCCTTCATTACCGGCTTCAAGAACAGTGCCTCGTACACGCGCCTGGGCGAGGCGCGCCAGATCTGGGGCGACATTCACTCCAGCAGTCGTGCGTGGGGGATGCTGGTGCTGGACCTTCCGCCCAACGTCAGCCGCAAACGTCTGGTGCATCGTCACATCGCCTGGCTTTCGGCACTTCGCTTCCAGCTTCGTGAGCCGAGAAATTGGGAGAACATGGGCCGCCGGAACAACGTCGAGTACCAACGGAACTATCGGGTGGAGGAGTGGACCGGCAGGCTGGACGACGAATTCGCCCGGCTAATCGATCCCGCCGAGGCCGCCGCCGTACTCGCCCACCGGAGCCGCGCGTTTCACCTGCTGGCCCTGCAGGCCGTCGACCTACGCGCGCTCACCGCCCAGGGCGACCTCTCCGAGTACCAGCACATCGAAATGGAGCGCTGTCTGGCCGATTTGTTCACCGCGCAAGCCAAGTGCGAGCGGCTCAAGAATTCTCCGTATCCCCGCCAATTCACCACGCTCAATCTCTTCTTCGTGTGGCTGTTTATTGCCCTCGTCCCCTTCGGCTTGATCCACGAGTTTCAGAAGATGGGCGCAGGCTTCGTGTGGGTGACAATCCCAGCCACTGTCATCGTCGCTTGGGTGTTCCACACGATGGATAAGGTCGGAGAGATCTCGGAGAATCCGTTCGAAGGCGGACCGAACGACGTGCCCATCACCGCGCTGAGCCGCGCCATCGAAATCGATCTCCGCGAAATGCTGGGCGAGCGCGATATCCCGCCGCCGATGCTACCGGTGAACAACATTCTGATGTGAGAGGACCCACTCGTGCCGGATTATTTGGAAATCATTCGCCGCATTTACCCCAACGCGCTGTCGACCAACGCGGCCGTGGATCGCTTTCTCGACCTTCTCCAGAGCCGCCTCGGCCTGGCGCCGTCGCAAGTGATGTCGGCCGACAGCATCTGCAGCGATGACCTCAACAGCATCGAGTATCCGCAGCGCGCCTATGAAATGCTCGGGCCGTTCAAGATGGGCGGGCTGAATGGCTTTCCCTTCACCGGGCTCACCGGCATGGGAGCCTTTGCGCATCACGTGCCCTCTGACGGCGCCGTGTTTGTCTTCTACGCTCCGCACATTGGCATCGGGCGCGACGGCAGTACGGCCCAGATCCTACGCCCGGGCCAGTCCGTTCGCTCGGCCTGTTGCGGCGCGGCGAAGGCGGCGGCCGACAAGCTCGAGCGAGGTGAGATCGTCCCGGGCGAAGTCACCGAACTTGACTACCAGCAGAACACCATCGAGCAGATCTTTCTGGCCAAACGCGAGCGCATTCTCGGCGCGCCGGACCGGCTCGTGGAAGCCACCGAAGTGATGTATGAAGCCATCGAAGCCCGCATCGACACGCTGGTATCGCGCACCGCCTACCCTTGCACTCACGTCATTCTGATGGGCGCGATTCTGATCAACGCCGATCATGACGCCGGCTCGTTCGCTTCGCTGCGGCGATTGCGCTACCTCAACGCGAAGAGCGGGGCCAGCTTGGATTGGACCGGCGAGTTCTCCGGCTGAACCGCGGCCTATTCTAGTGCCGGGATGGCCGGACTCGTGGATGGTTCGGGAGGAAGACTTGCCGCCCGGTGAATGAACCTTGGATAGCTCCTTTCATCACGGCTCGGAGGAGGAGCAGATCTCCTTCGATTCCACCTGCCACCAGTTCGACAGCAACTGGACCAGATGAAGTTGGAGTACTGACCGGCCACCGTCGAGGTGGCCACCAATAACCGCAGCCGCGTTAGCGTCCCCGTCTAGCCGTTTTGATCTGGCGCGGGTGGATGCCGAACGGAAACGAAATTTTCTTGGACAGCACTTCTGGGCCCGAGGATACTTCGTCTCGACCGTGGGTCGCGACAAAGCAGTGATCCGTGAGTGCATTCGAAACCAAGAGAAGGAGGACCCCAGCGTTACCTACAATTAATTAATTAAATGACTTCGCGCTGAAGGCCGCCGCCCGTCGCTATCGACTTCTCTGCGCCAACCACTTAGTAACCAGGGTCAGCGTGAGGGACTCGGGTTTCTCCGCCGGCTCCACCAACAGGAAACGCTGGCCGTCGCGCGAGACGTCGTATTGAAAATCCGGTGTCCGCATCTGAGGAGGGGCGGTGTGGAAGAGCAGCACGGGCGTGGACGAACGGAATGTGCCGCCGGCGCCATCCACGGCAACTGACATCACTTTTCCATCAAGGCCCAGGTAGAACAGTTCCTTGCCATCTCCGCGCCAGCGCGCCGACTTCCCGCCTTCCGCGGAAATCTGCCAGCGCACGCTCGACGCCGGTTGCCCGGGAGTAAATGCCTGCACGTACACTTCCCGGCGGCCGCTATCGTCAAAATCGTAGGAGATCCAGCGTGGCGTTCCCGGATTGAATTGCGCGCCCACCGCACCCTTGGCTTGTCCCAGGAAGCTGAGCGGCTCCCCTCCTGCCGTATTCAGGACCAAGAGCGCGGTGCCCACCCGGACCTCGCTGAAGAGGAGAAAGCGGCCGTCTGTGGACCAGTCGAGCGCCTGCTGCTGCGAAGGACTCGTGGTGACCCGCTCGGGATTCGCATTGCCGCCCGAGGATCTTCGATACAGGTTGAGGGGGCCCGCGGCTCCGCTGGTATACATCATCGCCGATCCATCCGGTGACCAGACGGGATGCTGTTCTTCGCCCGGATCGAAAGTCGAGCGGGTGAGTACTTTCGTTGCCAGATCCTCCACCCAGATGTCGGTATTGCCGCCATCGCGGCGCCCGAACGCCACACGGTTACCGTCAGGCGCGATGCGAGTGGAGGCATAGTCCGCCGCTGGCGCCGTTTCCGCCAATTGTTTTCCCCGTCGATCGCGCCAAACCAGCTTGTTGTTCAGAAAATCGGCAGGGGGAAAGACCAGCAGGCCGTCAGGGCTGGCCGAGAACGTGGTCAGCGCTCCCCCGAGGAAGTTCCGGTAAGGGACATCGGCCACCGGAAAAGTTTCGCCGGATAACTCGGCGCGGACCGCATCGAACGGTTGGGCGAGTAATCTGTTATCGCTGAAAAACAATAGATGGCCCGCCGAGTACTGCGGCCAAGCGCCACCCTTCCCGATTTTCCTTGGCATTTCCGAGGAGTCGATCGAAGCAAGGTATAGGCTGGCGGTGGCGGCGGTGGCGTTTCCAAGCTTGAGATCGCGCACGCAGACAAAGCGGCGTCCGCCGGGAAGAAAGTGCGGGTGGACTCCGGCCAGTGTGGGACGAAACGCAGTTGGTTCCCCACCCAAAGCGGACACGCGGAGCAGCCCGCCGCCGGCCGGCTGGCCGAGCACGATCGTCCCGCCCGCCCCCCAGGCGCCTCCCGGAACATTGGGCAGAACACCACAGAGGACCACGGCGGGCCCGCCTGCCACTTCGATTCGCTTCAGGCTAGGCGGCTTCGTGGCGGTAAAGAATGCGATGGAGCGTGAGTCTGGCGACCAGAATGGATAGTAGGCGCCTTCGGTGCCGGGCAGCAGCCGCGGGTGCCTGGAGTTCAGTGACCGCACCCAGAGTTGGGGAACCCCATCTGCCCGGCCGGCGAAGGCGAGCATGGTTCCATCCGGGGAAAGTGCAAAGCCACCATCGTAGTTCGAGGCCACGCGAAAGCTGGTATTCGGAGGCGGCGTGATCGCAACCTCCCAGGCGGGGCTCCCCGCTGGGGCTTCCCGGATTCGTGTCCAGCCCAAAACCGCCAATCCGGCGGCTAGCGCAAGGGCGGCCGAGGGCCACAACCAACTCCGTCCCGGCCGGCCTGCGGCCCGAGCTTTCGACGCTTGGCCGGACCACTCGAGCAGCGCCCGCACTTCAGCGGCGCTTTGCCATCGGGCCGCTGGATCCTCGGCCAGGCATCGTTCGACAATGTGGCCCAGCGTCCCGGGCAAGCTTTCCATCGCAATTGGCTCGCCGGATTTCACCACGGGCCGTTTGCCGGCCGCCATCTCGTAGAGCGTCAGGCCCAATGCGTAGATATCGGTTGGCGGGCCCGCGTGTTCACCTTGAAACTGCTCAGGAGCCATATAGGCGGGCGTTCCCATCACCGCTCCCGCCTCTGTAAGCGCTTCGGCGCCCATTGCCGATGCCAGACCGAAATCGAGCAGCTTGACACCATTCCGGGTGAGCATGATGTTGCCGGGTTTCAGATCGCGATGCGTGACGCCCTTGGCGTGTGCCACGGCCAACGCATCGGCGATCTGCGCGCCCAACCGCCCTACATCGCCTGGGGGAAGCGGACCGCGGCGGAGGCGAGCATGCATCGTTTCCCCTTCGATCAGCTCCATTACCAGAAAGTCGGCCCCCACATCGAACAGGGTGCAGATGTGGGGATGATTGAGCGTGGAAAGCACTTGCGCCTCGCGGCGGAATCGGAGCGTAAACTGAGCCGCGCAAACCTTGATGGCGACGGCGCGATTCAAGCGCGTGTCCACGCCCCGGTAAACGACGCCCATGCCCCCGGCTCCGAGGCGCGCCTCTACGCGGTAGTGTCCTAGTTTGGCGCCCTCCACCAGTAACGCTCCAGCGGTGAGGGTTTCGGAAATCGGGCCGTTGGCGGGGGCATGAACCAACAACGACTCGATCTCTTTGCGCAGACTCGCGTCGCCGCGGCAAGCCCTGTCGAGAAACGCGCCCCGGTTGGCGGACGGCTGCGCTCGCGCGGCATCACATAGTTCCTCGACCTTGGCCAAACGTTCCGGTGTCATTCTCGCGGCATAGGATAGATCGATGTCGGTCTTAACTTACCCTAAACAATTTAACCACCAATCGGATCTTACTTGGGACTGCTCGAAGGGCTTCGACAGACCCCTCTTCGAATCGTCCATGTGCAGGCGAACTGAATGCCGCGGCTACCGGTGTCCAACCCCGGAACGCGGCAGACTCAAACGCCCCGGTGCTGGCGGATGGCATTTCGAGCAAATGGCCAACGTGCCTGTTCGCGGCCCAGGTAAGCCGCACGGCGTCCACAACGCCATCGTCGGCGGCAGCCGCAACCCTATTGCCGGGACGTAGACAGGTGGCCACGCTCGTGGATGGGCTTGGCGGAAGATTTGCCGCCCGGTGAACGACGTTTGGCCGAATCCGGTCTTGGGAGCAACACCATCCGTAAGCACGTAGAAAACTTTCTGGCTGCCGCTCAGAAAACTTCGAGCCGGCCGGTTGCTGAGCGCAAAGATCCATGAGCACGGCAGCCCCCCTCATGTGCTGAGCCTCCAGTGAGCCACAGATTCCCCGGACGAGGCTGAAGCGGCGCGCCTACTGCCACTCGGAGCCGCGGGCGATCTCACGCAACACCGCGTCGCGCGCCGCCAGCCGCTCACGTTGACCGGTAGCCACCAGCAGCAGCGGCCGGCCCTTGTGATGGAAGGCGAACACGCGGACACGGTACGGCGTCTTGCGCTCGGGGTGAGTGAAATCGAACGTATAAATCAGCCCGGGCCGTCCCGGGGACGAGAAGGTTTCAAGGTCACCCTCCCGCTCCACTTTGAGGCCGGATTGTTTAAAACGTTCCCGCAAAGATTTGATGTATTCCTCTTCGCTGGTCTTGTCCGCTTCGACCGACCATACCGAGTACACCTCGGGATTGTCTTCGCGCTTGGGATCGATCAGGCCCCCAGGCGGCGATAGCGTCATACCCACTTCGGCCGCCTCAGCCTGCCAGCCATCGGGCACAAACACGCGAAAGCCCAGCGGGTGTTTCACCTTCTTGCCCTTGGCGGCCGAGGCCAACTGCGCACCCGCCAGCCACGGGAGTATCAGCAGCGAGCGCCGGCGAAAGAGGAGTGTCCGCATATCAGGAGTGGCGAATCACCAGAACATCGCCATCCTTGACGAGGTATTCTTTCCCCTCCAGCCGAAGCAAGGGGGTCCCGCGCAAGCCCGCGTATCCGTTGTGATCCACGAGGATTTTCCAGTTCACCGCCTCGGCGCGAATGAACTTCTTCTCAAAGTCCGAGTGAATCGCGCCGGCCGCCTTTTGGGCCGTGCAGTTCTTGGGAATGGTCCAGGCACGTACTTCCGTATCGCCCGCCGTGAGGAAGCTCATCAGCCCCAGCAGTCCGTAGGTGCGCTGGATCAGCCGTTCGAGGCCGGACTCGGTGAGTCCGTAGGTCTCCATCATCTCCTTGGCATCCTCGCCCGACAGCTCCGCCAGTTCCGCTTCGATCTTGCCGCAAATCGCCGCCACGCCCGTACCGGCCCGTCCGGCCAGAATGCCGGTGCGGTATTCCTCTTCGATCGCGTGCAACTTCTCGGCGTCGGCCTCGCCGATATTAAGGACATAGAGCATCGGCTTCTGCGACAGAAACTGGAAGCCACGGATAATCTTCTCTTCTTCGGCCGTGAGCTCGAGCGTGCGCAATGGCCGGTTGTCTTCAAGCGCGGTCTTGCAGCGCTGCAACAGATCGAACTCGCGGTCCAGTTCGGCGCTGCGCGACTTCTTGCGGTCTTTCTCGACGCGCTCCATCCGCTTTTCCACCACTACCAGATCGCTCACAATCAGTTCGATGTCCAGATCGTCGGCGTCCCGCACCGGATCTACCGACCCCTTCTCGTGCGGCACCGTGTCCGAGGCAAACAGCCGCAGCACGTGCGCAAAGGCATCAACCACGCGCAGGCTGGCCAGCAGGCCGGCGTCGCGCAGTGACTCTTTGGAGATGGACGGCGTGTCCAGATACTCCACGGTGGCATGCGTAATCTTCGGCGGGCTGAAGATTGCCGCCAGCGCCGTCAGCCGGGCGTCAGGAACTTTGGCCATGCCCACGCGCACCTCGGTGCTGCCCATGCGGGCCGACTCATGCGCACCGGTCAGGATCGTAAACAAGGAGGACTTGCCTGTCATGGGCAGGCCGATAATTGCTGTTTTCATGTTGGAAATTTATAGAGGAACGTCCACTAACGTGAGAATCTCTTCGATGATGCGCGTCGCCGGATCGGACCCGCGTTGGGCCAGCGCCATCCGGCTGTTCACCATCACACGGTGCGCAAACACCGGCACGGCCAGCCGCTTGACATCTTCCGGAATCGCAAAGTCACGGCCTTCGAGCAATGCCAACGCTTGCGTGGCGCGATAGAGCGCTTGTGAGCCGCGTGGGCTCACGCCTAGCGACAACGCCTCGGACTGGCGCGTGCTCGCGACGATGGCCAGCATGTACTCGGCCACCGCATTGTCCACGCGCACCTGTTGCGCCGCCTCCTGCAACTGCAGCAGGTCGGCCGCGCTCAGCACGGCCCGCCGTAGCGACTCGGGAGTCTGTCCGGATTGGCGCAGAATCTCCATTTCGGCCGCGCGATCGGGATATCCCACGCGCAGGCGCAGCAGAAAGCGGTCCAGTTGCGACTCCGGCAGCGGATACGTCCCGTGATGCTCGGTCGGGTTCTGCGTGGCAATCACCATGAACGGGGGATCAAGCGGGTATGAGTGCCCGTCTATCGTCACCTGCATCTCATTCATCGCCTCAAGTAAGGCCGACTGCGTCTTGGGCGTGGAGCGATTGATCTCGTCGGCCAGTAAAAAATTGGTGAAGACCGGACCCTTCTTGAATTCGAAGTCGTGCGTCTGGGTGTTCAGAATCGTCACGCCCAGCACGTCGCCCGGCAGCATGTCGGCTGTAAATTGGAGGCGTTGGAATTCACAGTCGACGGCCCGAGCCAATGCGTGCGCCAGAGTGGTCTTGCCTACACCGGGAACGTCTTCGATCAGCAGGTGTCCGCGAGCCAGCAGCCCCACCAGCGCCATGCGCACCACTTCAGGCTTGCCGCGAATGACTAAGTTTAAGACGGATTCCAGCAGGCGCACCTGCTCAATCGCTGCTGCTGCCACGGTGGACGCGGTGCTGGCCTGCCGTTGAACCATGCTTGAACCGTCTAGTATCCTGTCTGAGGTAAACCGCCTGCACCCGATCGTGGCAGGACACTAGCCATCATAGCGTGCAGCCAGAGCCGCAGCCAGCCAGCCCCCTAGAGCGAAGCCACTGCGGTCGTCGTCTCGGCCGGCTTATCGATCGCGACCTCGTCGCCCGTCTCAAGGCCAGATTTCACCACCGCGTGAGTGTTGTTGCGCTCACCCAGTTCCACCGAGCGCTTCTCAAACCCGCCCTTGGCCGTGCGGATGTAGACCACTTCCTTGCCCGCCTCACCCTGCACCGCCCCAAGTGGGACCAGCTTGGCGTTTTCGACACGGCCGGTGACCACGTCCGCCGAAGCCGACAAATCGGGAATCAGGCTGGGATCGGAGCCCACGATGTTGACGCGCACCGGGAGATTCCGGATATAGAAGTTCTCGCGCCAGCCCCGCACAGCCAGTGCGGCAATCGAGTTGACCTGGCCGGTCAGCCTCATGGCGGGATAGGCGTCAAACCGGATATCGGCCTTCTGCCCCAACCGGAACGAACTGCTTTCGGTCTGGTTGACGTTGGCCTCGATCGTCATCTTGGTGGGATCCACCACTTTCATGAAAAGCTGCCCGGCCGTGACCGAGTCACCCTGCTGAATCAGCGCCATTTCGCCGCCGCGGAACATGGTCTGGACAACGGCCAGTCCGTCCATCGGGGCAAAGACTTTGAATCTGGTCAGGTCAATCTGGTGGCGTCCGCGATGCCGCAAATGCCGGTCCCGCGTAATGCCCAGAATCCGCACCTCAGCGGCATAGCCAGCCAGCTTATGCTGCGTGTCGGTCTGGACCTGCTTGTAGCGCGCTGCCGTTTCCTCGGCTGTCAGTTTGAGCAACTCGCGCTCTACCTCGGTGCGCACTTCGCCGGCCTTGGCTTCCAGTTGCGCTTTTTCGAAGTCGGCCTTGGCCGCCCGGATCGTCTGATTCAGGTTCTCCAGGTCCACCGCCTGCTCGGCTTGACGCTTCCGGATGTCGGCCTCGGCCTGCTCGATATCGTCGCCGATATCGTCGATGTGATCTTCCAGCGTCTTGGCGTCGATCTGCGCTACCAGTTGGCCCTTCTTGACATGGGTGCCGGACTGGATCAAGAACAGGAGCGTCATCTCGCGGCCACCCTCCGGCCCACGCAAGACGGGAGCGATCACGTTGACAAACACGCGCGACGCCGTGACTCCGGCCACGCGTACCGTCTGCACCAGGGGGCCCATCGCAACCTTGGCCGTCTTAACGGCGTTCTGGCCGGCCTGCGCCTGTTTACTCTCATTAGCCTGCCGGTTGAGCACCAGCCATCCGGCTATGCTCGCGACCAGGACCACCCCGCCCATAATCCAGGGCCATCGCCGTGAGGACGGTGGCGCAGGAGGAGGAGCGGCGGTAGGCGATACCACCGGGCCAGTCGGCTGGGAGGACGGAGGAAAACTGGGGTTGCCGAGGGCGGACATAATACCTCTCTCTAATGATACAAGACGAACGTTCCCGCTGGAAAGGCGAATTCTATACCCCTGTGGTTACGTCGGACGCCTCCAACGGTTGCAAAGCCGGAAAGATTACCAACCTGGTCACAGAACCCGCTGGCTGCCCGAAGAGGTATCCGTGAAGACATCGCGCCAGAAGCCAGCCCGAAAGAATCCCACCCAGACCTCCGCATCGGTTCAGACTGCGGATTACGCTGGGCAGATTGCCGCCATCAACCGGTCCCAGGCCGTGATCGAGTTTGGTCTCGACGGGACCATCCTTAAAGCCAACGACAACTTCCTGAAGACCTTAGGCTACACCATGGACGAGGTTCAGGGCCGACATCACAGTATGTTTGTCGAGCCCGGTTATGCCCAGAGTCACGAGTACAAGGAATTCTGGAGAAAGCTCGCTGGCGGAGAGTATCAGGCCGCCGAGTATAAGCGCCTGGGCAAGGGCGGCAAGGAGGTTTGGATCCTCGCTTCCTACAATCCGATCATGGACATCAAGGGTAAGCCCTTTAAAGTAGTGAAATTCGCCACCGACGTAACGAGCGCCAAGCTCCATAACGCGGACTTCTCCGGCCAGATCGATGCTATTGGCAAGTCGCAAGCGGTGATCGAGTTCCAGATGGACGGCACCATTGTCACGGCAAATGATAACTTCCTCGGCGCGGTTGGCTACTCGCTGGCCGAAGTCAAAGGGCGCCACCACAGCATGTTCGTCGACGAGAAATTCAAGGCAAGCCTCGAGTATCGCGACTTCTGGGAAAGCTTGAGACGGGGCCAATACCAAGCCGCCGAGTACAAGCGCATCGGCAAGGGCGGCAAGGAGATCTGGATCCGTGCTTCCTACAACCCGATCCTCGATCTCAACGGCGCTCCGTTCAAAGTAATCAAGTACGCCACCGATGTCACCAAGGAAAAACTCCAGGCTGCGGACTTCTCCGGCCAGATCGATGCCATCGGAAAGTCGCAGGCGGTGATCGAGTTCCAGATGGACGGCACCATCGTTACCGCCAATGAAAACTTCCTGGGCGCAGTCGGCTACTCGCTGGCCGAAGTCAAAGGCCGCCACCACAGCATGTTTGTCGACGAAAAATTCAAGGCCAGCCGCGAGTATCGCGACTTCTGGGCCAATCTCAACCTTGGCGAGTATCAGGCGGCCGAGTACAAGCGTCTCGGCAAGGGTGGCCGCGAAGTCTGGATCCAGGCCTCCTACAACCCAATACTTGACCTGAATGGCCGGCCATTCAAGGTGGTAAAGTACGCCACCGAAGTGACCCGCCAAGTCTCGGCTCGCCAGGAAGTGGCCCGTATTGTCACAGACTTGGCCAGTTCCAGCGAGGAACTCACCGCGGTGAGCCAGCAATTGGGGGCCAACGCCGAAGAGACCTCGGCGCAGGTCAATGTGGTATCCGGCGCCTCCACCGAAATCAGCCGCAGCGTCCAAAGCGTTGCCGTGGCCACCGAGGAGATGACGGCCAGTATCCGCGAGATTTCCAAAAGCGCTTCGGAGTCGGCCCGCATCGCCAGATCCGCCGTCACCCTCGCCGGTACGGCCAACTCTACCGTCAATCGACTCGGGGAAAGCAGTGTGGAGATCGGCAAGATCATTAAGGTGATTACGTCGATTGCCCAACAAACCAATCTGCTGGCCCTCAACGCTACGATCGAAGCCGCTCGCGCCGGCGAAGCAGGTAAGGGCTTTGCCGTCGTCGCCAATGAGGTCAAGGAACTGGCCAAGGAAACGGCCAAAGCCACCGAGGACATCAGCCGTAAGATCGAGGCCATTCAAGCCGACACCAAAAACGCCGTCTCGGCGATCGGCCAGATCAGCGAGGTTATCAATCAGATCAGCGACTACTCCACCTCAATCGCCGGCGCCGTCGAGGAGCAGAGCGTCACCACCAACGAGATCAGTCGTAACGTCTCGGAAGCGGCCAAGGGCAGCAATGATATCGCCGGCAACATCCAAGCGGTGGCCACGGCAGCGAAGGACACCACCGCCGGGGCCAGCAACGCCCAAATGACGGCAGGCAATCTGAATCAGATGGCCAACCAGTTGAAAATCGTCGCGGACTCGCTCACAGCGGCGTGATCCTGCCCCGGAGGCGGGTGCACAAGGTCGCCCCGCCTCCCGTTGTCCGCCACTACCCCTACAGGCTCCTGACCAGTTTGGCGGTGGTGATGGCCTGGCCCAAGTGCCGCTGCGTATGTTCGGCGATATGCACGATCAGCCCGATAGCCGTCGAGGGCAAGCGCCCGCGGCCCACTTCTCTGGCTTCCTCCAACGTGGCCGGGTCCATGGCCCGTACATAATGCTCCACGCGCTCAAGGCGCGCCGACATCTCAGCCAGCAACTCCGCTCCATCCATTCCTGGTTGATCCTCGCGGTTCAAGTCACTTAACTGCTCTGCCGTCAACAGGTTGCCGCGCAGGTAGCACCCCAGCCGCTCCGCCGCCCCGCCTAAATGCCGGATGTGGAAGCCAACGGACGCGAGCCCGTGCGGGCGCATCCAGATTTCCTCGATCAAAAGCCCTTCCACCGCAACCTCCAACTCCTCACGCGCCTGCGTGAAGGTATAGATCAGATTGGCTACCAGCGGACTGACCCCAGCCAAGGGTCCACGAAGCCACGGTTCGGGTTGAGGCATGTTTGAGAGCTCCCTCAAACGCAGTCTAGCAGTCCGGGCGCCACAGGCGATTTACAAAACGGACCCAAATCCTCCGGCACCCCCATAACCGACTGGTTTACAATAACGTCTGTACTTGCGAGGGACCTGGATTGGCCGGTCGCCGTGTGTGTGCGTCCCCATAAAGGCGCAGTCAGTTCTGTCAAGGAGCACCAATTCATGCCGGATCAGCCGCAACAGCCTGCCAGCTCCTCTTGGGAGCGCAAGGCCGCGCCGGAAGTGTCGCAGGCGCGCCGATGGCCTTGGCTGGCCGGTCTGCTTATCCTGGCCTCCGCAGCTGGCTATTTGTATTGGCGCCGCGTCAACGACCGCGAACAGCAGGCAGCCAACGCTTCGATCGGCATTCGCACGTTTACCGTACAAGGCGGTGGCCGCCTTGAGAAGACGATTCTTCTGACCGGCCAGACCGGGCCTGAAAAATACTCCTCTCTTTTGACGCCGCAGTTGCGCGGCACACGCGGGTCCGGCGGACGAACGGACGGCTCCAGCTTCAACACCCGGAGCCGGGGCGGCGGCGGAGCCTCGGGCGGCGGCGGGGGCGGCGGTGCCTCATCGGGAGCCAGTGGCGGTGGGGGCGGCGGAAGCGATTCGTCTTCGTCGGGCTCCGCCGCCGGAGCCACAAGTGCCGCGGTTGTGTCCACCAGTGCTTCGGCTAGCAGTAGCGGCGGTTCTTCCCCGGGCGGCATGTCGGCAGGAATGCGCTCCTCTACCTCGCGCGTGGGGGGTGCCGCGGCATCGAAGTCTTCATCGTCCAAGGCGGCATCGAGCAGTTCAAGCACCATGGGCGCCGATGGCATGGGCTCGACAACATCCAGCCTCCCCGGTGGCGCCGGCGGACAGGGCGGCGGCGGACAGGGCGGTGGTGGCGGTGGCGGTGGTGGCCGAGGCGGCGGCGGTGGTTCGAGCGAGTTCATGCTGGTGCTCCAAGACGCTGCCAAGCCTGGCTTACGCGTCAAGAAGGGAGATCCTATAGCCGAGTTTGACCGCCAGTACATGCTCACCCGCCTCGATGACTATCGCGCTACCGTTGCGCAGGCCGAAGCGTCCTACAAAAAACTCCTGTCCCAGATAGAGGTCAATAAGAAGGCCCATACCCAAACGGTTACCAACGCTTTGGCCGCAGTGGAAAAGGCCAAGTTGGACATGAAAACTCTGGCCGTCCTGTCGAGCATGGATTCGGAGCGTCGCAAGCTGGCCCTGGAAGAAGCCGAAGCGCGACTGCTCCAACTCAAAGAAGAAATCAAGTTTGTCGACATCGGCCTCGCCGCCGACAAGCGCACCGCTGACCTCGAACTCCAACAGGCCCGGCTGGAACTCAAACGCGCCGAAGCCAATACGGACCGGATGATCATGAAGGCGCCCATAGACGGCCTCGTCGTGATGATGAACACGTTCCGCGGCTCCGAGTTCGATCAGATCAAGGTGGGCGATCAACTGATGCCCGGCATGATGTTTATGCAGGTGATTGAGCCTGGCTCGATGATCATCAACGCCACGGTCAATCAGGCCGACATCGAACGGATGAGGATCGGGCAGAAGGCGAAGGTCAATTTTGATGCTTTCCCCGGGCTGGAACTACCCGCTCACGTCTCGGCCATTGGCTCGGTGGGCCGGGCCAGCCGCTCCCGCCCGGACTGGGTAAAGGATATGGCCGTGATGCTGAAGCTGGACCAGATGGACCCCCGCGTGATTCCGGACCTGTCGGTAAGTTGCAACGTCGTACTCTCGGCCGGTGACGCGCCCTATGTGGTGCCGCTCGAGGGTATCTTCCGCGACGGGAAAGATTCAAAGCCCTACGTATTTGCCCGGGCGGCCGATGGCGGCTGGGTACGGCGCGAAGTCGAAACCGGGCTGTCCAGCAATACGCACGTTTCGGTCAAATCCGGCCTGCGGGTTGGCGACGTGATTGCATTGGACCGTCCACCGTCGGCCGGCTCCAAGCCCGAAACCGTTTCCTCGGTCCCCTCCGAGCGGGCCGCGCTTGAGGCCGCGCCACTCCGGCGCCGGCGTTTGACGATCTGAAGTTGAGTTCCCAAGGGTAGAAACCACGATGTCCAAAGAGATCAAACCCAAACAGAGAATAGGGCAGGTTCCCCAAAACCGCCTGCGTCGTTTCCTCAAGTGGGGCATCCTGCTGGCGCTGGCCACCGGCGGCGGCATCTATGCCTATCGCTATGCCGGCCGCACGGTGGTGGAAATCCCGACGGCCAAAGTGCGCAAGGCTGAGTTCGTCATCGCGGTGAAGACGCGCGGCGAGATCCGGTCCACTAACTCCGTGATTCTAGCCGCGCCGCAGGTGCCGGACCCCAAGATTACCCGGCTGGCCGAGTCGGGCAAGGTCATCAAGGCCGGCGACGTGGTGATTGAGTTTGACGCGGCCCAACAGGAGCAGTTCTACCTGGACCGCTCCACGAGTGTTCGGACGGTGGATAGCGAAATCGTCCAGCTCAAGGCCAATCACCGGATCACCGACGAGGCTGACTCGATGAACCTGATGACCACCGAGTATAACGTTCAGCGCGCCCAGCTTGAAGCGAGCAAGGCCGAAGTGGTCTCCGAAATCGAAGGAGCCAAGAGCCGCATTGATGTGGGCATTAGCCAAGGCGATCTGGGCCAGCAAAAGGTCGTCGTCGGCTCACACAAGATCTCGCAGCAGGCTGACCTTCAGCGTCTGGAGCAGAAGAAAGACAAGACCGTCCGCGACCAGGATCGCGCCAAAGGCTACCTCACCAAGATGGTGATGCGCGCCCCGATTACCGGTATCGTCAATATCCTGCCCAATTTCCGTGCCTCCGGATCGTTTGGGTCCAGCCCCCCGGCCTTCAAAGAGGGTGACCGTGCGTGGACCGGCGCCGCTATCGCCGAGATTCCGGACCTCAACTCGATGCGCATCGAGTTGAAACTGGACGAGGTGGACCGCGGCAAACTGCAGGTAGGTCAACACGTCCGCATTCGTGTCGACGCCTTGCCGGAAAAAGATCTACGGGCCGAACTGGACTGGATCAGCCCGATCGCCGCCATCGCCTGGCGCGGCATGGGTCTCACCGAAAAAACGTTCCCCGCCCGCGCCACGTTGAAGAATCTTGACCCGCGCCTGCGCCCAGGCATGAGTGGCAGCGCCGACATCATCATTGAAAGCGCGGCGAATGCCATCATGATTCCGGCCCGCGCCAGTTTTGTCAACAAGGGCAAGCCGGCTGTTTGGGTGCAGCGCGGAGCCGGCTACGAGATCCGTCAGATCGAAGTGGGCAAGCGGAACGAAACCGACATGGTCGTCTTGTCGGGCCTGCGCGAAGGCGAGACCGTTTATCTGGAGAATCCGATCGAGGCCGCCAAGCGCGCCAAAAAGTTGTAGTCAATAACGGAAGCAATCGAAGAAGATGAACAAACTGCTGGTCCGGATCGTCATTGTGCTTGCCGTCGCCGCGGCGGCCTGGGGTGGCTACAGCGCCCTCAAACAGATTCCTCAGGAACGGGCCCAGTCCTCGCTGGCCACCGCCAAGGTGCGCCAGGGCGATGTAGTCGTGCGGACCTATGCCCGCGGCGAATTGCGTGCCGTGCGGTCCGCTCCTTTGACCGCCCCGAACCTGTTCGGCACCGTGCAGGTGACCAAGCTGGCTGCGCTGGGCGCCTTTGCCCGCGAGAAGAATCTCATCGCCGAGTTTGACGATTCCGAATTGCTCTCCCGCGTAGAGGAGAAGCAACTGGAAATCGAGCAGATCGACGAAAGCACCAAAAAGTCTCGCGCCGATCTCGCCATTCGCGAAAATCAGGACCAGGTCGAACTCCTCAGCGCCCGCTACTCGGTGCGGCGCGCCGAGCTCGAGGTCAAGCGCAATGAGCTGATCTCCGACATCGACGCCAAGCGCAACAACCTCAGCTTGGAGGAATCGCGCCGCCGCCTGCAGAAACTGGAAAGTGACATCAAGAGCCGCCGTGAACAGGCGCAGGCCGAACTCGCCGTCTACGCCGAGCGCAAGAACAAGGCCAACGTTGAGCTGTCGCGCGAGAAAAGCCGCCTCAACCAGGTCAAGCTCTTGGCCCCCATGAGCGGACTGGTGGCCATCAAGCAGAACCGCGGCACCGGCTTCTTCTTCTCCGGCATGTCGTTGCCCGACATTCGCGAGGGAGACCAGTTGCAGCCCGGCATGGCTGTGGCCGATATTCTCGACCTCTCCGAACTGGAAGTGGTGGCTCGCATCGGCGAACTGGATCGCGGGAACTTGAAGGAAGGCCAGGAGGTGGTGATCGGCCTCGACGCGCTGGCCGACACGCGCTTGAATGGCAAGATCAAGTCAATGAGCGGCACCGCCAGCGCCAACGTGTTCTCCTCGGATCCAGCCAAGAAATTCGACGTGCTGTTTTCGGTGGACATGCAACAGTTGCTGAAATCGCTTGGCGCCACGCCGGATCAGATTTCCAAGGTCATGGCCACAGCCGAGGCCAACCGGAAGAAGCCGCCGGTGGTGGCGATGCCGAATATGATGGCCATGTTTGGTGGCGGTGGCGGGATGCCCGGTGGTGGTGGCATGCCTGGTGGTGGCGGTGGAATGCCCGGCGCGGGCGGCGGAATGCCCGGCGGTGGTGGCGGAATGCCCGGCGGGATGCCTGGCGGTGGTGGCGCTCCAGGCGGATTCGGCGGGCCTCCGGGTGGTGGCGCTCCAGGTGGCGCTGGTGGTGGCGGTATGCGAGGCATGTTCGGCGGCGGTGCTGGTGGAGCCAGTTCCATGACGCCTGAGCAGCAGCAGAAAATGCGCGACGCGATGACCAAGGCCCTGGGCGGCAAGAGCATGGGCGAGCTCACCCCGGAAGAGCGCACTGCGGCGTTTGCCAAGGTGCGCGAGGAAATGCAGAAGGCCGGCATCACGATGCCTCCGCGCGGAGAACGCAAGGCCGGAGAAGGCAAAAAGGGCGGCGATGAGAAGAAAGAAGGCGCTCCACCCCCGGCTGGCGGAGGGCCTGTCGCGTTTGGCGGTATGCGCGGCCCGGGCGCCGCAGGCGGTGAAGGCAGCGCGGAAGCCGGTGGCCGGCGTCGTGGTCAGGGCGGACCCGGCGGACCGGGGGGACCGGGCGGACCTGGCGGTGGTGGTGCCTCCGGTGGCTACGGCGGCTTCACTCAGAAAGAGCTCGATACCGCCCAACTTCCTCCTCCTCCCGAGGAGAGCGCGAGCCAACTCGAGGTTCTGCTTCGCCCGGGTATGCTTGCCGACGTCGAGATCATCGTGGAAAAGATTCCCAACGCCATCTTTATCCCCGCGCAGGCTATCTTTGAAAAAGAGGGCAAGAGCCTGGTCTACGTCAGACAGGGCGCCAAGTTCGTGCCGCGCGAAGTAAAACTCCTGAAGCGTAGCGAGTCGCTGATGATTATCTCCGGCGGTCTCAAAGCCGGCGAAGAGATCTCGATGCAAGATCCCAACGCCAAGCCCTCGAGCAAAAAGGGCGGCGACAAGGGCGGAGGCGGCGCCGCGCCTTCCATGCCAATGGGCATGGGCGGAAAGAAAGGGTAACCGGTCGGTTTTTCATGGCAGTCCTTTCCGGCGTTCTTCCTGAAATTCAGATGGGGCTCACCAGCTTGCTGGTGCATAAGCTCCGTACGATGCTGACCATGCTCGGCATGATCTTCGGCGTGGGCTCGGTGGTGGCGATGCTAGCTATTACCGAGGGTGCGCAGAAAGACATCATCGCCAACATCGATCTGCTCGGCGTCAACAACATTCTGATCGAAGCTAAAGAGGCGGTAGATCGCAACGAACTGCAGACCCGGCGCCAAATTTCGCCGGGCCTGACGTTTCGCGACTTTCGCGCCATCCAGGAGAACGTGCCCGGCATGGCCGCGCTCACTCCCCGCAAACGCTTCAAGCCACTCAAGGTGCTCCCCAAGACTGCGCAGGAAGCGCCAATGCTGATCGGCGTCGAGCCCTCGTACCTGGAAATCCAAAGCCTCAAGATGGTAGAGGGCCGCTGGTTCACCGATCAGGAAAATCGTGATTCAGCGCCGGTGGCCGTGCTCGGGGAATCGGCCAAAGTGAATTTGCTCGGTTTTGACCCGGCCGTAGGCAAGTATGTCAAGATCAACGACACTTGGCTGCAGGTGGTGGGCATACTGGCTTCGCAGCAAAGCGCCGACTCCGACGTGGAGGGCCTGGAAGTCATCAACCGCAACAATCTCGTGATTGCGCCGCTCAACACCGTGATGCGCCGCTTTGAGGATAACAACAGCTATCTCAAAGACGAAATCGACGGTATCTATATCAAGGTGAATGATGGAGTGGACTCGGTTGAGACCGCCGGCGTCGTCACCGCGATCCTCAACGCCACGCACAAAGACGCTGGCGACTATACCGTGGTAGTGCCTGCCGGCCTGCTCGAACAGAAGCGAAAAACGCTGGGGATTTTCAAGATCGTCATGATCTCAATCGCTGGTATCTCGCTGCTGGTGGGCGGCATCGGTATTATGAACATCATGCTCGCCACCGTGCTGGAACGGACTCGTGAAATCGGCGTGCGCCGAGC